>NZ_JAHPIV010000005.1 GCF_019039105.1 Desertibacillus haloalkaliphilus
ATGTTCCATTAACCACGAAAGAATTTCTTGATGATACAAATCCAATTTCTTTTCTCTTGTTTTTAATGAACTTATAAAATCTTCAAAATCATCCGGTGTCATATTCAGATAATCTATTACCCTATTCCTTGAAATATTTAACTTTCTTGCTATTGCACTCTTCGAAAACCCTTCTTTATATAGTTGGTGGATCTTGTTGTAAATCATTAAACGGTTCACTCCTAATTCCTCACTTTCCATAGACTAATTAAAATATATAAAAAGTAAGGGTGATATTGGGAACTGTTTAATCTTATTTGGTGAAATCTGTTCATTTTTATATGTAGAAAACTGTTGATTCTAGTTTATCGTTTACAATTATCAGGAAGCCTTTGAGCGTAATAGTTAAATTTATATTAGGAATCAACCTTATCGGAATCTAAATTGGCTTGATTTGAAAGTTTATTCTTGAGAAAGTAGATACTTTGTCTTGAATTCAAATGTTCAACAAACGAGAGCATTAGTTGAGGAACTGTTGTACTGGCAGTTCCTACTGTTGTTGAAGTAACGAAGCGGGATTATTGAAGAAGAAATTTCAATAATTAAACAATGTCAAGGTAAGGTTTGTTATGATTTTGTAAGAGGTGATTATATGAAATGGGTAGGTATAATTTTAATGATAATTGCCTAATTGGTATATTGGGTTTCTAAAGTGAATAATTTAGAGCCTTTTTTCACTAATGTATCTATAGTTTCCATTGTTTTAGGTGCTATTATAATGGCTACTGGGGTTATCATAGGTAAAAGAATTAAATAGTTCCAAACGGATATTCAACAAACGGGTGCGATTGTTCAATAGAATCAGTCGCATTCTGTGCTAACAAGGTTAGTAAATAAGCAGAAAATCTAATAGAAAAGTAATAATATAAATTACAATTTTTTAGGGAGTGATTTAAGTGAGTGAAGATAAAGAAACTCCTAAAAAACGAAGAGAAAGACTAAGGCAAGAGGAATTAAAAGAAGTTCATCTGGAAACTTAGGAGATGGTATTAACAGAACATCGGTGAGTAACTTATGGGATATATTTGGAAATTTGAATTGGAAAATAACTGGAGTAATTGTTGTTGTATTAGTAATAATATTAATCATAAAAGTATTGTTCAACTAATGGGGGCGAATGCTTTGGTAGGAACATCTTTGTATGTTGGTGTTGAAACGATGTTTCCAATAACTAAGATCTTATTGGATATGGGAATGGGCATTGGAGCTGTTATGGCACTTATCATTACTGCTGCTGGAATAAGCATACCTGAAGTCATATTTTTATCCAGCATATTTAAGATGAAATTACTTATTGTTTATATTGCTACAATCTTAGTCATTTCAGTTGGTATGGGATATGTTTCTATTATTTTATAAATCCCTTTAAAACTCAATGTTTTATTTCCTTCTAAAGAATGAATATATTATGAGCACTTAAACAAAGGAAATGTATGTTCAGTCTTAAGTAACTGGTAAATATAACAACTAACAAAAATAAAATCATTTATTTCATAGAACAACGATACTGTCAATAGAATAACTAACTAAGAGGGATGATTTCATTCAAAGTGATCGTCCCTCTTAGTTGACTCATACTGTGCATCAAATGCCTTTAGTTTCAGGTGACTTTGTGAATGGAGGTAATTCACTAACAAGAAAAATAATAAAAAATACACATCGTTTCCCAATAAATGTTTATCCTAATAAAAAGACTCATAGTTGACTGAAAATGTGCAATAATAAGGCTAGGAAAATCCTAGCGATCTTAAATCAGTTATATATTTGCTGTACTATTTAACTTTCTAATTAGTTTCCAATTTAACAAAATAAGAATAAAGAGTAGTGGGTATATAGGTATTGAGTAAATCAACTTCCAGCCATTATAGTGAAATAGTTCAGTTTGAACTGCTATCCATTCATAAGCAACTGCAAAGGTACTCCATCCAAGAATATAAAACACTTTTACTAAAGGCTTGCTGTTTTGTGGATAAAAGTTTAAAAACATAATATTTACTGCGGGGAAAATTACGAATACTACCCATAGTGTAATGAAGTCAACGCCTGGGCTGAAATACCAATATAAACGGTATTTAAACTCTAAATAAACATCAGTTATTAATTGTAAAACTGTAGAAAACAAGGAGGTAGTGTACATTTCAAAAAATGAGATTTTCTTTGGCATAAAGTAAATGATTATTCCGAATATTGCAATTGAAACAAACAGAAGATAAATATTGCTCACCTCTTCAAAACTTTTTTAATTATCACTAGTTAAGTTTTGACTAAAAGAAGAAATAGATACCTACTATATGACAGAAAATCTTTCGGAAACCATATATTTATCGTAACTTTGTTGAGGCATAGTACAACGATACTGGTAACGGAATATATTTTTAAAAGGCGATCACTGCAAAGTGATCGTATTTTCATATATGACGGATAATGCGCAATAAACATTCCATTTAAATTAAATAACAAATTGGTTATATATGTTAAAATCCGGTTAGGGCTTAGTGAGTTTGTGAAAGTTTTCACTTAAGCTAACGAGCAGTTTACTAAATTAAGTAGGTTTGGAGGTAGAAACATGTTTTATCAACTTATAATAGCGGCATTCTTAATAATTTATGCGGTTAGCCATGCAAACCAATCGACTATTTTACTAGGCAAGAAAGCTAAAAAGCTGGATAAAGAGAAGCGACATGCGTATCAAAAAGGGTTAGTAACTCCTTTTCTTGGGTTAGGCACACTATTTATTGTAATTTCTTTTGTTTTACATGCAGAAATATTGAGCCCATTCTTAGTATTTGTCCTATTCATGTTGTTGGTCACTCCTCTTTTAATCAAAATTTCTGCTCATCAAAAAAAATATTTAGGTAGTTATTTTGAGTGGTAGATTTTATATAACAGTACTGTTAAACAAACGGAAGCAAGAGCGGAACAAGGAGTTGTCGATGGCAGCTCCTATTGTTTATTGTATTAACGAAGCAAAGAGCTTAAATAAAATATTTATCTACTTCTTATAAATAGTAAACTGGGAGGAGTCATGTATAAACACGTAATTTTTATTTTATTAGTTAGTTCCATTTTTGGTTGGATTAGTTTTGATATTCATGTAATGAAGAGTGAAGCTACTTTAATCGGTGCAATTTCTTCAATACTATTTGTTATTATTATGTTCTTTTACAGTGCATATATGGGAAAGCAAAACTACGTTAATTTTGCCTTATTCATAACTAAATATTGGGGTATAGGCTTATTTATATATTTAGCTGGTTACTTTATGTTCTTGGCACTTGTTTTCTACCCAGCTAATTTTCTATTCACCATACCAATATACGGAGCAATTAGGTATTTTTTTGATGTGCTCCCATCCGTAAGTGTAGGTATTTTTAGTATATTCTTTCTTTACTTCACATGCTTAGTTGGATATTTTGTTGGGCGTTTGAAATAAAAAAGATACTAAACTAACGGGTGCGATTATTCAATAGGAATAGTCGCTTCTTGTGTTAACGAAACAGAATACTTGAAGAAGGGTTTTCCAAATACCCAAATCGTAACGGATAGATGTTAACATCAAGCAGAGCAATACTTTTTGAGGATGAAAGTATTTTAAAAGGTTTGAATTAGCCAGTTTCAAGGAGTTGATAATGTTGAGAGATCTAATACTAATTTTATTTCTTATCTTTCTTTTTGGCTGTTCTAGTGAGGTCGATTTACAGCGGGAGCCTGATTTACAATCAAATTTATTATCATTGGATGAAAAGTATGAAAAAGAAACTTATCTGGGGGTAGTTAATGATAACATGACTCCAAAAGAAAGAAACGCGTTTAACCTTCCAGATGAGTGGGAGGCATATCGGATCGAGTTTAATCATAGTACACGCTTTATTGATCATGAAGGTGCTGAAATAGAAAAAGAAGCGATGAAATCACATAATTTTAAATTTAATATCTGGACAGAAGAAAGCTTTAAATCGGAGTGGTCTAATGTAGAGGTTAAGGAAGGAACAAGTATGGCTATTATTACAGATTTATTTCCATTATATACAGCTACTCAAGTACAATTGGTTCCAATGACTGATGAGGAGTATTTAGAACGAAGCTATGCATATGAAGAAGGAGAAATAGCCATTGAAGTTTATATTAATGAGGCTTTTTATGAGAAGGACGATAGGATGGTTCCAGAAGAAATATATGATCGTAGTGATAATTTCAATCGATTTTCTTCTACTTCATCAGAAGCTAGCAAACGCAAAGAAAGATTGTTGAATATAGAAGAGTATCCAGTATTTTTAGTTTACGATCATGAAGGTTTGGTATTAAAAACTTATGATATTCACGAATTATTAGAGTTTCTAGATCGTATAGAAAGTTATAAAAACTAATCGTTTTTTCTTGTTGAAGTAAAGGGTGGGATTATTCATTAAGAATAGTTACTTCTCGTGTTAACGGAGCAGGATAGTTTAAGAAGAAAACTCATACATGGTTAACGATGTTACGATTAAGTAAATTACATTTGGGAGGTAGAGATGAGAAAATTACTAATTGGTATTACGGTAACGACAATCCTTTTTTGCTTATTTCTAATATATAATCACAAACAACTCCCCACTAAAGATGATGTTTATAAAATTACTGGCAATTGGTCTCCAAAAACTAAGGAAGTTTATTTGGTTAAGAAAATCGACGATGATTGGTTAACTATTTTTAGAAATAAACAATTCATTTTGGTCGGGCGATTAGAGCAAAATTGGTTGGGGTTTTGGCAGCTTCAAGATGATATAGGACGAGAAGGTTCATTAGTTTCAGTATATTATCCGCCTAGTAGGCAAGATGAAGAATTTACATGGAGTGGGGCAGGTACAGAAGAAGGCGCATACTACTTTGGGCAAATTATCAATCCTGATATAAAGAAAATACAAGTAGTAACTAAGAAAAACAGTTTTGAAAATGCTTTAATAATGAGTGCAGAAGGTACTCGTTTTTTCTTTATTAAATCAGAAGAAGAGTTAGTAATGCCTGTGAACATAAAAGGGTTCTCTAAAAACGGAAAATTAATTTATTCATCGTTCAAACAAGTTAATTAAATAAAAGCGTAGTTAAACTAACGGAAGCAAGAGTTGAAGATCACAAGACGGTTCGCAGCTTTTAAGGTATAAGAGTTTTAAAGTTTTTGTAGGAGTGATTATTATCAAGAATTTGATTATAGCAATTTTAACTTTATTAAGTTTTATCTTTGTAGTTTCAGGGTGTTCCTCAGAGGGGGAAGCCGAATATGCTGGTGAACCATTAACGATAGCAGTGGTTGGAACAGAACCCTCTTATGATTTTGATAATATTCAATTCAGTAAAGTAAATATTGATGATTTATTTGAGGAAAAAGGACGCTATGATGCGTTATTTGTTATGGAAGAAATGTTTTTAGAAACATCTAAATCTAAATATGCCGAATTGTACAAAGTATTACCCTATCCAACTTTTTTTATTGGGTTAAATCAAGCATATGAAGCTTTTATTGATGATGAGTTGACTATTCTTGATTTTGAGGAAAGTGATAGCATTGCTTTTGCACAAGGGTATTTTAAACATGAGCAAAGTGAAGAATTTTGGACATTTGTTCCCCCTAACCCTCTAAAGTCAGAAAATGATTATCGGTCAATTTACATTAGTATTTTTAATACAATAGATGAATTTCTTTATTGAGCTAACGGGAGGCAAAAGCGGAAGAAGGGGTTGTCGATGACAGCTCTATTGTTCATTGTGTTAACGGGCAGTTTAGCACAATAAGTTGTATCTTTTTAGATATTAGTCATTTTAATATGGAGAGTGAGAATAATGAGGTTAATTTTATTATTTGTTACCATTTTAGTTATTCTATCTGGTTGTAACACAGGGTATCCAAGTCTTGAAGAAGCTGTTCAAAGTCAGTGGAAAACACCTATAAAGGTAAGTAACCAAGATGAAGAAAATCAATTAGTTTATTATTTAGACCAAACCCAGCATATTTTAGGAGTTTATGAATTTGAGAATGGAAAATACAAATATAACAATGAACAAAGTGTTGGCATGACTTTTTCAACAGAAGCGGGTCTACCTTTTTTAGTCTCGGCTAACTATTTTGATGGTAAAGGAAACTTTATTCATGGTGCTATTACAACAGATGAACATGAGATTGAAAAATTTGAAATTCATTATAAAAATGGAGAAATACAAGAAAGTAGTGCAAAGAATAATACGTTTATAACAGAATTCCCCCCCTTCTTAACAATAGATGCAGAAATGTTTTTTTCAGAAATTGAAAACGCTGTGGGATACGACCAAAATGGAGAGATTATTGAAAAGTGGAATGGGAATGCTGAATTAAATAATTAAAAGGGTATTTTTTATTAACGGGTGCGTTGCCTGGATGGGTGTTCCAGGGCAAGATGAGGATAAGCACCTGACAGTTACAAACAAATGGATCCATGCCATGACCCTTCCACGGGAACTATCTATAAAGGATGGCAAGGTCAATCAAACGCCTATAAAAGAGTTGGAGATATTACGCGAAGAGATTGTCCATCAATTAAATTTGTCTCTGACAGAAAGCGATCAACAATTTATTGATATGGATAAGGAAACTGCAGAGCTTCTACTAGAGGTCGATGATCAAAGTACAGAACGATTAGAGATATCCATTCGTGGAGAAGTTCGTCTTATTTTTAATCAAGAGAAAAAAGTATTTACGTTAGAACGAAAAAGCTTTGTAGATGGGTTGATGGAACGTAGGCAATGTGAATTAAAAAATCTACAACAATTACAAGTGTTTTTAGATGCTTCAACGATTGAAGTATTTGTAAATAATGGGGAAGAAGTATTTACCGCTAGAATGTTCCCTTTTGAAGAATACAAGCAAGTTAAAATTGGTTCTGTTGGTGAAACAACAATCAATCTATCTCATTGGAATTTAAAAAGTCATAGTCAAGTTTTTTAAGGAGCATTCCTGTAATGAAGAAATTAGAGGATTGAACAAAAAAGAGCCCTCTTGGTATTATACGAGGTGTCCAAAGCTTCGAAGCAAAAATGGACCCTTAAATTAGTAACCAAGGAGGACTCGAAATGAATTATACACAAAATCAAAAAATCACGCAAATCACACCATCAACTATCATTATAGGCATTGATATTGCCAAAGACAAACATGTCGCACGAGCTCAAGATGATCATGGGTTAGATTTTGGAAAACGTTTGGTCTTTGAAAATCGAATCTTTGGCTTTGAATCCCTCGTTGAATGGGCAACGCAACACCAAGAGAAACACAAGAAAGATCACGTCATTTTTGGTGTAGAACCAACAGGACATTATTGGAAGAGTCTTGCTTATTATCTAACGGCAAAAGGTTACGACTTTGTCGTCGTAAACCCAATGCACGTCAAGAAAAGTAAAGAACTTGATGACAATTCTCCAACGAAAAACGATACGAAAGACGCAAAAGTGATCGCACAGTTAATCAAAGATGGCCGATACTCTGTACCTAACCTTTTAGATGGCATTTATGCGGAACTAAGAGAATGCGTAAAAATTCGAGATCAGCTTACTGAACAATTAATGATCACAGAAGGTCGCATTCAAAATGTGATTCAACGCTACTTTCCAGAGTTTTTCGATGTATTTGGAGATTGGGAAGGAAAAGCAGCTCTCTGTACCTTAAAACTGTTTCCTTTTCCTTCAGATATACAGGAATTGAGACCAGAAAAGGTTCTGGAAAAATGGAAACCTGTTGTTAAACGAGGCGTTGGCATCAAGCGCTCAACGAAGCTTGTAGAAACAGCCAAAAAGAGTATTGGGGTTAAGGTAGGTCTTACGTTTGCCAAGCGCGAGCTTGCCTATCTTATTGAACAATATGAGTTGTATAAAAAGCAGTTAGAAGAGTTAGACGGAGAACTAGAAGCCATAGTTGAAACATTACCAGGCGCTCCACAAATGATGAACATTTCAGGCTTAGGAGCAGTTACCGTTGGATTGTTCTTTGCGGAGGTTGGAGACATTTCAAAGTACTCTCATCCTCAACAATTAGTGAACTTAGCAGGGCTATCATTACGTGAACACAGTTCAGGGAAATTTAAAGGGCAAACAAGAATTACAAAACGAGGAAGGAAACGATTACGCCGAGCCTTATATTTAGCGATTCGTCCACTCGTAGCCCATAATCCAACATTTAAAACCCTGCATCAATACTACACGAAACGTCCTGAACGCCCTTTAAAGAAACAACAATCTCTAATTGCCCTGTGTTGTAAGTTACTACGTGTCTTGTTTGTCATTGGTCAAAAACAGTGTGAGTTTGATGGTTCAAAACTACTAAAAGATATACCTCAAATAAATACATTACAGGCTGCATAACCTTAAAATTTACTAACACCACAAACACCAATAGTGCAGAGTCGGAGTTTATTTTTTCCATACGGGCTTATGACCCTGCTAAGGAGCTTATCCGACCTCCACCTCATGGATACGCAGGACGAAGGAAGGTATGGTTACCAATCCGGAGAGACATGGGAGGGTTAGCGACCGTGAGTTGTGTGGAGATTTATAAGCACGGTTATACGTCTTATTACCAGATAATACCAGTTTGGTCGTTAGGACGGACCTCCTCCTGTAAGAAATTTGAATAATATAAATTTCTATCCAGTGAACGTGGTGACTTTACTATTTGGTGCTTATGAAATTTGAAGAATATGTGAGTATTCGAAAGAAAATTAAACTTTATTGAGGGAGGTTATAAGATTGTTAGGTAATTTATTTGGTAAGAAAAAGGAACTGGAAGAAACCATTGTTGCACCTGCAACAGGAAAGTTTATTGAAATTGAAGAGGTTCCGGATGCGGCATTCTCGCAAAAAATGATGGGAGATGGTTTTGCAATTGAACCTACTGAGGGTGAAGTTGTTTCACCGATAGATGGAGAAGTGGTGCAAATTTTTCCAACCAAGCATGCAGTTGGTATTCAGGGGAAGTCCGGCATAGAAGTCTTAGTTCATATTGGTCTAGAAACTGTAAGTATGAATGGTGAAGGCTTTAAGGCTTTTGTGAAGCAAGGTGATAGAGTAAAGGCAGGTCAGTGTTTAATTACGTTCGACCTCGATTTGATCAAAGAAAAAGCAACAAGTGCGGTTACACCCATTGTGATTACAAATAGTGATAAAATTGAATCTCTTCAGAAAGTAGCGAGTGACCATCCGCAAAAAGGTAAATCTGAAATGCTAAAGATTAAAATGAAAGGTTAAACATTTAGGGTAATGGATGTTCATTTTATTTATAATTAATTTTTGGCTTCAGAAAAGGCCTAAAGTGACTCCGAGCTCGTAGGCGCTGAAGCTGGACATCTGCCCCTTAACCCATTGATATATATAGGGTTTTGAAGTGTTTTGCTAACAAAATGTTTCAAACTATAAGTGCTTATTTTAGAGGCTTCTAAAGGTTGATAAAACTTTTGGGAAGCCTCTTTTTTCATGATTTGGTCATCTTATGTTCCAATCGGTCCATGATTTGTTCGAGTGATATTCCGGCTTCTGCTTTAGTTAAAACCATCGGAAAAGTTTCCTATAATTCCTTACAGGTGAATTGTTTGATCTCTTTTAAATCAGGAATTCTGTCATTTTCTTTTCCATAAAGGTGCACTCCTATGAATCTGTTTTTGCTCGACTTTGATTAATACCCAGAGTGGTCCTTTTTTTATGTGTTTTTTCAATCTACCACACTTTCGCATGGTGACTAGCATCTCTAATCAAATTAATAACTGGATGAGTAGGGGAATATTCCTGCCACAAACGTTTTACTCGTAATATACAAAAATTTAAAAATAAAGTAATTCCTTATATAAATTCAGGTGTCAAATGGCAAGGAACAGGATAAAACATTTTTGTTGATGAATTCCCCCAGCTTGGGCTGATTGACAAGTTGCGAAAATCATCTTCAGGCAATAAGTTATTTGTATAGGTTGAAGGGGGTGAGAAGATGGGTAGACGGATTAAGCATACTTCCCGTGACGTAGAGTCGTTAGCGAGGCTCATGTTGGCGGAAGCGATTGGTGAAGGAGCTCAAGGAATGAGCATGGTAGGGACGGTAGTGGCCAATCGGGTGGAGGCAGACTGTGCTCCAGACTTCGAAAATTTACGCAATATCAGGCATGCGATTTATCAAACCATTCCTGGTACAGGAATCCCTCATTTTGAGCCCGTCTTAAACGGAACTTTGTACACACAGCGTCCCGACGAAGCTGATCTTCAGAGGGCCAGGGATTTGCTGCAAGGCTACAGGGAGCCCCGGTCCAGAATGAGTTTGTGGTTTTTCAACCCCAGTCCTGGGCAACAATACCGAGATCCTTGTACCCCGACGATGCCAAGATCTCCACAGACGCAGTTCGAGTTTGCGCATAAAAATCATTGCTACTATGTCGGTGTACCGGGCTATTGCCCAGAGTTTTATCGTTAAATAAAGAAAGGAGCTGTTCTTCACGTGGCATTTGGAAACTCAAGTTATTATCCAATGAATCATATTCCAGGTTACTATCCCGCTTCCGGAATACAGGGGGAGGCCGCACAACAACAAGGTGGATTCCCTATGGGTATGCCTTCTGGACCGGCATATTCTACCCCAGTTGTTCCAATAGGGGCTGGGCAGCAGTTTCAGGGAGGCGTGATGGAGGAGTCATTTATCGAAAATATCCTTCGCTTCAACAAAGGTAAGGTTGGTACCTTCTACTTTACTTACCAGGGGAACAACAAATGGAATGCAATGGTTTACCAGGGGCGCGTGGAAACGGCTGGCCGTGACCACATTATCATCAGCGACCCGGCCAGCGGCAAACGTTACCTGCTTATGATGGCAAATCTGGATTGGGTAGAATTCGCCGAACGAATCAACTATCCTCACACTGAAATTAGTCAGGCTGTCCAGGAGTCGATGGAGGTATCGGATTGAATTAAAAGAACGCTAAAACCCGCTTATTCCTTTCAGGATATATGCGGGTTTATTGATCTTCCACTCATCATCACAGTTCTTTCCAGGTGGAGGGTAGAGACTTGGGCTGGTAAGTGAGACAGCTTAGAGTTTTGATTCGACTGCTCATCAATGTACTAGGACTCACGGGATAATGGGTATCCTGAGCGTATCCGTTCTGTTTATCCTCATAGTAATTATTCTAAAAATAAAATGACTTTTTTTCTGCCTGCTTTTTCAGCCAGGAATGAAAATTGGACGTATAATCTGCTCTTATGCCTTTTAAATTAACTTAAGAAGATATTCATCTAATTTCAGAAATGGATACTGGCCGTAGTCTGATTCTTGATCCCTATTCTCCAAGTGAAGTAAAACGAGTTTATAATTATAATGGAAAACATGGTAGATGATTTGGGCTAGAAATATTGGAATTGAAGGGTAAATCAGATAAGTTTAAGCAATTAGAGTTAGTCTTTATAATGGCATTCAAGATCTTGATACAGCTGTAATGTATGGTAATGGAAATTCTGAGAGTTGAAAAGGTCACGAGTTGATTAATAATAATGAACTAATGATCTACAATCTACTCCAAGCAATTTGAAACTAGTGTGGTTTAAACTATATTTTTATAATAATTTATAGTTGCTACATACGATATACTATTTATTTTTCTCTATTTTTCTTCTAAATAACTCGATGACAACAATAGGAACTTTATACTTTTTAAAGATATCAATATTTTTTACTTCTGGGTTCTTCTTTAGTTCTTTTTGAATCAACTTTATAATTTTTTCTTCACTCACTTGAACAATCCCTCCATTCATTAAATTATAATAGTTGTAATTGCAATACCATCTGGTCCATCCCCCACCGCAACTGGAGAGCCAATGACGGTATTGGTAGCTGTATTAATGATAGAGACTGTATCATCTGTAAAATTGGTTACATAAGCTCGGCTTCCATCTGGTGTAATGGCAACTCTAATAGGTTGAGCTCCAACCAATATTGGGAACCCAATTACAGTATCAGAAGCTGTATTAATAACTGAGATAGTACTATCAAGGAAATTCACCACATATGCTCTACTTCCTTCGGGAGTAATTGCAATACCAAAAGGTGTGCGCCCTACTGGTATTGGGGAGATATCGACAGTGTCAGTTTCTGTATTTATGACAGATACAGTATCATCAAAGGCATTTGTGACATAAGCCTTGGTGCCGTCTGGTGTAATGGCAATACCACTAGGGTTATTGCCAACTGGAATTGGAGGGGCATCGACGGAGTTAGTAGTTGTATTTATGACGGAAACAGTAGCATCTCCAGAATTTGTGACATAAGCTCGTGTACCGTCTGGAGTAATCTCAATTGCATCAGGTATATTTCCGACTTGAATTGGAAGGTCATCGACGGAGTTTGTAGCTGTATTAATAACTGAGACAGTAGCATCACCGGAATTTGTAACATAGGCTCGTGTACCATCAGGAGTAATCGCAATACCTCTAGGTAAATTACCAACGGGTATTGGCTCGCCAATGACTGTGTTTGTTACTGTATTAATGGCAGTAACTGTATTATCGAAGAAATTTGTAGTATATGCCTGACTTGCATTTGGTGTAATTGCAATACTTAGAGGTACACTACCGACTGGGATTAAATCGAAGACAGTATTGGTGGCTGTATTAATAACGGAAACCGTATCCTCAACAGAATTTACAACATAAGCAAAAGGACCAAAATCGATAGAACTAATTGTACATAATGGAATGATTCTTGTTCCAAACAGTCCAACAAGAATCAGACTTCCTTCATCGACTCGAAAAATACGTCCTTGAAGAACATCACAACATCCCGTTACCGTTACCGAAATAAACTGACCCTCTAATTCCAAAAGCTTCATCCTAATATCCAAGAAACATGGGTCTTTGATCGGCCTAGTTCCCATTTACTTTATCATCTCCTTTCGTATAGGATTATCATATGAATTGAAAAAACTAGTGATTGTGCTTTAAAAGAACTATCAATCTTAATAGTCACAAATTGGGAGTTTGTAGCAGGATATTCATGACTAAACACGCAGGACCACCAAGTACACCACGGTGGGTAAAAGTCTTTGGGGTTATTGAATACATTTATGTAATTTTAGAATCCTAATCCATGAAAGGGTGTTAATGTTGGAGTTTCAAAAAATATTTGATAAATTAAAAGGTATTATTAAAGAATATGAGGCTTTTTTGGATGTTAAATCCGACACCTTAGATAATTACTATTTAGATTCAAAGCAAATGAACCCACGAAATAAAAAGCCCATTTTCTTTGGGGCAGTCCAAATTAAGAAAAATTATGTAAGTTTTCATCTGATGCCTATCTATATTTTTCCCCAGCTGTTGAATGATATTTCGGATAGTTTAAAGAAACGGATGCAAGGAAAATCTTGCTTTAATTTTAAAGAAGTTGATGATGACTTATTTAGTGAATTGAAACGACTTACAAAAAGTGGGTTCGATAAGTATAAACAAAACCAACTAATTTAATACGATTGTCTTATTAAAAAAACGGATGCGATTGTTCAACAAGACAATCGCTTATACACTGTATGGCAGGAAACCTCAAAAAACTTCATAATTGAGCATACAGAAAGGAAGGATGTATGTATCATGGCTAAACACAAGATCTATACAATGAGTGTTGCAAGTGTCTACCCCTATTATGTTACGAAGGCGGAGAAAAAAGGACGTGTGAAAGCAGAAGTCGATGAAATCATCCGTTGGTTGACGGGGTATAGCCAGGAAGAGTTAGAAGCGCAACTGGAAAAACAAACAGACTTTGAGACCTTCTTTGCGGAAGCTCCCCAACTAAATCCTTCACGGGATTTGATTAAAGGTGTGGTCTGCGGTGTCCGAGTGGAAGACATTGAAGAACCAACCATGCAGGAAATTCGCTATTTGGATAAGATGATAGATGAGTTAGCGAAAGGAAAAGCGATGGAGAAGATTTTGCGTAAATAATAGCTAAAATTCCGGTTGCTCGAAAATAGTTGTCTTAAATTATCGGAGAGTGTTCAAAGGTATCGTTGATTTCCACGAAAGGTGCGAGACGTCTGTGGGAATAGCATTAGCAGAAGATCCCGCAGGGCGGTTTTCGAGGAAGCTGTCTCTTCCGCTTTCAGCTTAGCTCCACAGATTATTCGTCGAGATAAACCGAAGTATTGCGGAGAAGTGACCCTCCTTGAAGTAGCATTAGTTCAGCGAACTTTTGGGAAGCTTTTTTTCGCTTTTTTATAACGTTACTAGATAGTCCTGGACTTTATTTAAACCACCTTCATACTTTATACATATTAAAGTTATACAATACAAATGTAATTTAAATGATAAGGAGATTTAATTATGAAATTCAACATGAGGTTACCATTATTAGCAAGTGTATTAGTAACTGGGGCAATACTGGCTGGGTGTGGGGCTGAAGACCAGCCGTCAGAGCAACCTGAAGATGTTCCTGTGCAAGAAGAGGTAGGAAGCTATAATGAAGAAGAAAATAAAAATGAAGAAGAACGTCCAACTATTGAATTTGGTGAAAGAGTTGATGAAGTATCGCATATTCATGGTTTAGAAATTCATCCAGCGAATGAAAATGATATACTCGTTGCCACACACTATGGATTAATTACGTTGACAGATGAAGGTGAAGCGTTTCTAGTAGGGGGGACGCTAGATGATTACATGGGCTTTTCACGCGTTGCTGACTCTGACAAATTAATGACAAGCGGCCATCCAGGGCCTGGGAGCGAATTGCCTGATCCACTAGGTTTTCTTTGGAGTGAAGATTATGGACAAACATGGGAAGTTAGAAGCTTGTTAGGTGAAGTTGATTTTCATGCTTTAACGGCCAATAACGCTAATGCTGAAAAAATCATTGGCTTCGCTACAGATTACACAGATAACTTTTCAACTGCTCTTTATTTAACAACTGACCAAGGGGCGACATGGGAAGAGTTGCCTGTAACAGGATTACCTATCGATCACCATGACTTATTTGACTTAGCTTATTCACCTGAAAATGATGACATTCTCTATGCAGCAACTGCAGAAGGTCTAATGGTTTCGGAAAATGGAGGGTTAGACTGGGAAGTAAAAGTGGACGGCCCTGTGAGTGCTTTACATGTATTAGGTGATGAGGATGTGATTTTTTATCATACATTAGCTGGACAGGGGCTTATGCATTTAAATGGTGAAGAGTTGATTTCATATGATTTGTTGTATACCGATGACTTTGTAAACTACATTGCTACTCCAAATCCAGAGGATCCGAGTAATGTTTACGTTACAACCGCCGCAAAAGATATGGTATTACAAACAAATGATTATGGACAAACGTGGAATACGTTAGTGAATGAAGGGAAGATTGAATAACTAAAGTTTATTGGGGTATTTAAACAGTCTTACTTAGTGAGTAAGGCTGTTTCTTACGTATATATGGATTTATGAACCATTTATTGCATATAGTATACTTTTTTTGTTTGTGTTTTACTAGACATAGGTTACTACCAAAGGAGTTCGTAATCTATTCTAATACAAGATGATAATGGGTATAAATTCATATTTATCCAGGATTTTAAAATAAATGAAATACACCTTAGGTTAGTCTCTTATCTTATATGGAATATATTGATTAAAAGCCAAAGAGCGCACGCAAAGTTTAGGAATATTTTGGCTTGTTATGGTACAATCATGTAAGTCAATCATGATGTTGGAGGTATTATTATGAATACATATATAGAAACTGGTACCGAAGGACTCGATTATATATTAAATGGTGGGTTTCCTGTTGATTCTTCTATTCTATTAGAAGGGGCACCAGGGACTGGAAAGACGATCCTAGGTATGCAATTTCTATACCATGGCGCTGTAAATAGGAATGAGTCAGGTATCTATATTACATTCGAAGAGATGCCTGATCAGATATATAAGGAAATGCAAGCGTTTGGTTGGGATATCAAGAAGTTGGAGAAGGAAAATAAATTACGTGTTATTTGTATGTCTCCGGAGGTTTTACTCCAACAAATGAAGAAACCTAATGGTATTCTAGAGCAAATAATAAAAGAAATCGATTGTAAGCGAATTGTGGTCGATAGTTTGAATCTGCTTCATTATGGGATCGATGACCAACTAAAGAAAAGACAGAGTGTTTATACGTTAAGGAATATTTTTCGTAAGTATGAGATCACATCATTATTAATTAACGAACAAATGAACCGCAATGACAGCGAAATTCCATTTTCAAGTTATGTAGTAGATGGGGTGATTAAACTAGCTCTGGAGGAGCAAAATACGATTTACCGGAAGCGAACGTTAGAAGTTTTAAAAATGAGAGGGTGCAGAATTCAGGAGGGAGAACATATTTATCGGATTACAGATTCGGGAATGTACCTCGTTCCGGCGCTATCCATGTTTGAGGATTTAGCGGTAACAGAGAACCAGAACAATATCCCAACAGGAATACCAGGATTAGACAATATGTTAGCTGGTGGTATTCCAAGAGGAACAACATTTGTTTTAGATACGAATAGTAAAGCAAATTATAAATATATTACAACTTCGATCATTATTAGTCGAATCCTAGCTGGTGAAAAAGTGATTATGCTGATGGGTAGTTCGATGACATATATGGAATTGGATCATATTTTCCAGTTATACGGTATCGAATTAAAGCAGCTAGTTACTAATGAGGAGATATATTTTATTGAGCACTATGATCGTTATATACCGGAAGGAATTCAACCTGCCATTATTAGAGTAGAGAACCTAAGTAACGAAGAGTATAAAAAAGTATTTCGTGAAAGGTTAGATAATCTAGTATTAGACACGATTGATAATGGACAGCGGTGGTTTATCTTTTATGATTTAAATACGATTGTTTCCCTGCAGGGGAAAGACTTTATTAATAGTTATTACACGGAAATAACTGCTTTAATCAATTCATGGGAAATGAGTATGATTGCATTAAGTAACTTCACTGAGATTGGGAAAGAAACTTCAAGTTTCCTTGAGAGAACATCAAATGGAGTCTTCCAAACGTGGGTTGATGGGAATTATCAATATTTTCAGTTGAAAAAATCTCCTCAAGGAAATATGTCACAGCCTATGCTAGTCGAAAACATTCCGTCAAAGCCATTTATCAGGTTAGTGTAAAGGGGAGAAAAGAAGATGGATCAATTAAAACTAAATCCATTATTAATTGAATGTACATTATTTTTTCAAGGGAATCCTTATGCATATGAGACGGTTGATGGCCTAGCTCTTCGAATAGGGAGAGACCCTGAGGATCTATTTGAAATACTAAATCAAATGGTTGAAACTTCAGTTTTAGAGGTAGTTGGGACCGGAGAAAGTGCGATTTATCATTATATTAAACCAGTTGAAACCATTGATATGCAGCAGGAGCAACTATGAACAAATCAATAGATTTTATTCAAGATGTACAAGATACGTACGCGTCATTGACGAAATTAACGATGTGCATAGTAGACAGTGAAGGGAATTTTTTGACAGATATATCTACTCAAAATACATTATCTAGTTTAATTCATCAACATTGTGGGATTGAAAAATATGTTCAAGAAAGTATAGATTCACTTAGGGGGATCCCAAAAACAATACTAATCGATACCCCTTTAGGATTAAAATATATTGTTTCACCGATAAAGGTTCAAGGGCAGATCACTCATTATCTTTTGGCAGGAGATTTATTAGAGAAAGGCACCCGATCATTTGTCAGTAAGTTTATATTGAAAAACTTTCAGGAAATTAATGGGCTTGTAGAAGAAGTGGAAACTCTACCGGAACTGTCTAGGGAAGTAATTGCTGAAAGGCTTAAGAAGGTGGAGAAAGCAGCAGAGATCATTGAAGCGTCTTTAGCCTGCTTTAATGAACAAGAGCATAGGAGTCAAACGTCTTTCCTTAGTGAAACGCTTGAATCTATTAGGGTAGAGAAGGTCGTGACATTAAATTCTACAATCGATAAAATGATTGAACTATATTCTGAAGTAGACTTTGTGGGACTAGCATTAAAAAGTGAAAATGATCAATTTACGGTTGATGCTTTTCACGGTGAAAATGCGGAATCGTTCAAAGGCCACTCTTTTTCGATGGGGGAAGGGTTTTTAGGACATACAGCCGCTGTTCAGCAGTACAAGTTTTGGAAAGATGTTCGAAATGATCCTCGGAGTAATGGGTTTGAAAAGTACGGGTTACATCCCATTAGTATTTTTAGCGTCCCAGTCTATGAAGAGCAAATAGTTATTGGGATTTTATTTGGTGGTAGCACGAAAAAAGAAATAAACGATAAAGCAGTCCTAGAACAAATGAAACTAAATTCTTCGCTGTTAAGTGTTTTAGTTTCATATCAACATATTAAAGAAAACCTTCAAAATCACCTTATGGAGCTCGCGACTTTTAATGAAATTTTTCGTGTAATTACTACAGTGAAAGATATAAAAAGAATTCTTTACATCTTAGTGGATATTAGTACTAACATTATAAGAGGCCCATTTTCGTGCATTGTTTACAAATCATTGTCGAATCCATCCAAAATGGATGTTGTTTCGCGAGGGTTAACCGCAGCGGAAATAAATGACTATGGTCATGATGTGGCTCAGAGAATTTCATCATACTCTGTTGGTGATTTTGATATTGAACATCCCCAAATTAAAACAACGAATTGGGGAGTTAGAGTACTAGAACTACCGCTCTGTTATAACGGAGTGCTATATGGGGTATTAAGTATTGGTCTAAACCCTCATAATAAGGATGAGTTTAACGCTTTTTTATCAAGTTTAGCTGTCGCCGGTGGTATTGCCATTCATCTATGTCAAGATTTTCAAGAAATCAGCAAAGAAGATCAATCCTTATCACTGTTACAGGACGTTATTAGTCAACATGATCAGAAATCATATGATTTTTCGATTAAATTGAAAAAGATGGTTGAGGATTTCACGATTTACCTTGGTGAGAATGGTTTTAAGGACCTTAATAAAGTTAGTGGATTAGCTATTTATGATCTGAATTTTTTGGAGAAATATATTCAAAATAATGATTTGCTTAAGATAGTAGAGGGTTGTAAAAAGGTTTTGAATCATGAACCTATTAGGAGAAGAGATAGCCAAATATTGGGGCTTGTTTATAAGTTCCTAGCTGAAGGTGAAACGATCGAGGTTGTGGAAAATTGGTTAGATATTGATAAAGATATTCGATCAAATTTTATATCTTTTATAAACCAAAGATCTATAACTGAAACTAACATTACATTAGAACGTAGCGATTCTCCTATTGTTAATAAAAGGTTGAACAATGAAAATGATAATCTTATTCTTAAGGAGAAGCTTCAATTATCAACAAGGGAAATTGACGTTTTGAATGTTGTGCTAAGAGGATATAATAATCGTGAAATTGCAAAGAGACTATTTATCAGTGAACATACAGTAAAGAATCACATTACTCGAATCTTCCAAAAGCTTGATGTAAACGATCGTTCACAAGCAATTGCTAAAGTGTATCAATTAGGATATACACCAAATAAAAGTGATATATGACGGCTGTTCTTTGAGCATTGCTCAAGGAATGGCCGTTTTTAATTTCAATAACAGAATACCCTACCGTCTATTTTTACCGAAAGATAAATAGGAAAAGATTCCTTCTCTATTTTAAAACAGGTTTTGGAATAGTATGCATTTCCTAATGGTATCTTATCCTTTGTTGCACCTTATGTAACTATAAGATTAATGATAATTAATAAGGAATAAAAATAGGAATACTCGCTGATTACGAAAACGCCATTTATGTGGATAATAAAATAGCATTGATAAGATCAATCAATATAATTATAGGGGGCTGTATAAAATTACATTGAGATATGGTAATACAGCAACGTCGAGGGACTCAGAGGCTATTTTGAAAGTAACACAAGTAACACTTGCATTGATAAAAAGTAAAAGTGTTGTATGTAGCTCCAGAAACAATAGTCGATTACAAGAGCTAGAGCGACTTAGTGATCAAAAAATAGTTCTAAAATATAAAGTAGGGGAAGAGGTGATATTTCAATATATTGAACCTATAGAAACCGAAATCTACTTACAATAAATATACTATTGGTTTGTTAATCATCCGTTATTTATCTTAATATATTAAATCAGTTTGGTGACTATAATTAACAATCTTTAAGAGGTGATGGGATATGTTATATAAACGGGAAGAAACATTTCGATATGAATTTCAACCTCCATTAACATGTACATTCAACATTATAAAAATTAATGGAGAGGAGATCGAAAGTAATCAAGGTCAAGGGAAAATACAAGATATTAGTCCATCTGGGTTGAAATTAATGTCAATGTTAGATTTACAGGTAACACGTAATGAAATAGATGTCGAAGTGTATTTTACTATGCTTTCAGATTGGGTTGTACGGGGAAGAGTAGTTTGGCAAAAGGTAGCGAATATGAATGAATATTATTACGGCATCGATTTGTCTACGGACATTGGTGAGAGTGAAGATATGATAAATGGGCTAAAAGAATATATCCGACAGGAAAACGATTAAGTGTTTGTAATAATGACTGATCGTTTATCAGTTAGCTCAATAGGTTTATGAGGAGACTATAGAATGAAGAATGAGGTTAACGTTCACAAAAAAAGATGGTTAGTCCTTGTTGTTATTTTAGTAATAGCGGCTATAGATATTTATCAACATACCAAAAGTGGTTTTAGCGTAGAAATGTGGTTGCGTTTATCGGGGATATTATTTATTAGCTACAGTGTGTGGAGACTAGGCGGTAAATATGAACAAAAATATGAAAGTTATAA
Source organism: Desertibacillus haloalkaliphilus (assembly GCF_019039105.1). Classification (NCBI taxonomy): domain Bacteria; kingdom Bacillati; phylum Bacillota; class Bacilli; order Caryophanales; family Bacillaceae; genus Desertibacillus; species Desertibacillus haloalkaliphilus. Next base: position 20,854 of record NZ_JAHPIV010000005.1, read on the forward strand.
TCAATTGTTACATGAAAAAGAACAGATAAAAGATCGGCTAATGGTAGTTAGCAATAAAAAAGAGGAGTACGAAAATCTATTTAATTCCCTTGATGGGGCAATCTATAGTTTTGATCTTTCAAATCAAGATATCTATTATTCTGCAGGTATTAACGAAGTATACGGATATTCACAAGATGCATTTAAAGATCATCATGAATTATGGAAGGAAATGGTTCATGAGGAGGATGTTACGAAAGTTGAAGAGGCCGAAAAACAATTGCTGACAGGAGAAACGGTGAGAGTCGAGTATCGCATTCTTCATCCTGAATTAGGACAAAGGTGGTTAATTAAAATATCTTCACCAACCTTAAACAAGGATGGGATTCTGACAAAAATTAATGGTCAATTCATGGATATTACAGATCGAAAAGAATTAGAAAATAAACTAAAACAAATGGCATATTATGATGAGCTAACCGATTTGCCAAATCGAAAATATTTATATAGTTACATTAGGAAGGCGTTAGCTCGTGCGAAGCGTAGTAAACATAATTTTTCACTTATGTTTATTGACCTTGATGATTTTAAAATTGTCAATGATACGATGGGACACGAAGTTGGGGATAAATTGCTTAAGGCAGTAGTAAATCGTATAAATGATTGTATTAGAGAAGAAGATCTTATTGCTCGAATTGGTGGAGATGAATTTATCGTTGTTTTTGAAGAAACAACGAAGGATCAAATAGAAGTCATTTCAAGCCGTTTATTCAATAGCGTAGCACTTCCCTATACAATCGATGAAAACGAAGTGAATATTTCTGTAAGTATTGGGATCAGCATGTATCCAGATGATGGAGAAGATAAAGAAACATTGATTGATCACGCTGACAAAGCAATGTATTTCGCAAAAAGTACAGGAAAAAATAATTATAAAATCTATACACATGATTTACATGAAGTAAAGTCAAATAACATTGGACTATTAGAAAAATTAATGAACACGATACAAAACTCTAAAATATTTAAATGACCTTTCGCAAAGAATGGTTATATGCTACCACCGCTAATTAATAAAAAAGTTCCATATTAGTAGTATTTATATCGTTTCAAACACAGCAGTTTTAAAATTTAACTTGATAAAGGCAAACTTATCGAAAGATAAGGGCGCAAAGCTGCGGGCCTAAAGCACAATTATGCTATGGTAGCCGGGTTGCCAAAGAATACTAGAAGTACAAGTGAGCCTAGTTTCTTGGGGTCACTTTTTTTATAAAAACGACGGAATATTAAAAAATATCTGTTCTTTTAATTATAATGTGTTGATAGGATTTTAAAAAATTATTAGAAAGAATGAATAGTAACTATAAGGGCGGGTTATTGATGGAACAAAAAAAGATAACGATTATTTCGGATTCTGATTCACTATTTACATTAATTGAGAATGCTTTGGGAAGTGATTGGATATTAGAACAAATAAAAACAAAAAATTTCGTAGGGAATATTAGAGCGGACATATTTGTTATTGATAGTGATTGTGAAGGATCACAATCTTTAAATCTTCTTAAAGAAATGAACCAAGAGAATCCAACATCACAAAAATATATTGTAGTAACAAAGTCAACTGATTATGATATAAAACGCTTTTTAAAATATGGTGCTACAGGATTGTTTCCATTGAAGTCCTATAACAGCCAGTCATTATCAAAACTTGTAGAAGCTATTCGTAACGGGTATTCATATTTAGATGCTGAAGCCACTCGAGTTGTCATAAGTGAATACCAAAAACTCCTAATTCCTAAATCCATGAGTAATAATTCACAATTCTCTTGTGAATTACTAACAGAGCGGGAAATAGAAATCTTAGAATTACTATCATTTGGTTTGACAAATAAGGAAATTGGCAACTCTATTTATCTTAGTCCATATACGGTAAGCAATTATATAAACATTATATTAAAAAAGTTAAATGTCCCTGATCGTACATCAGCAGCTGTTACAGCGATTAAGAATGGGTGGGTGTCATTAAGCTGATGAGAGGAGATAATTCACAATGTTTCGCTCTGAATCTAGGGGAATGAAATATTACTTTAAGGAGTCTAATATGAAGCAAAGGATTTTTAAAAATCGTCTATTTCTTAAAATATTTTCTGTTTTTATTATTTGTATGTTGATGCCCATGGTTATCAACATCGTGTATACGTTGTATGCAACTTCTAATGCATTGGAAAATGAAGCAAGTCGTTCATTAACTCATCTTGCAGTGGAAAAGAACAAGCAAGTGGATTCTGTCTTTCATTCACAGTTTGACATTTCTCATTCAATTATTAATGACCTATATGTGACTGATTTTTTTAATGAACTAGCTGAAACCAATGAAGTGAATCAAGTACAATTAAGTGCCATTGCCAAAAGCTTGGAAGAACGAGTGGCTACATCCGATGGTTTATATGAAAATATGTTCTATTCTTACGATAATCAAGTCTTGGTAGATGGGGTAGGACAAGTATCAGTGGGGCACGTCTTTGACAGACAACTAGAAGCTTATTATTATGAGCAGCTTGAAAATCCTGGTGTATCGGCTAGTGAATATATGTATTCACCTATAACAGAAAGACCTGTAATTGCTGTCTCAAACTCTTTATTTAACGAGGAGGGTGAACTTTTATCCGTTTTTGTTATGTCTGTAGATATCAATCGTTTGACGGAAGAATTAGTGCAAGGAACTTCAGAGCAAAATGTTCATACGATGATTATTGACCCTGAAGGATTGGTGATTGCATCTGGTAGAAGTGATCAAAGCCTTGATTTAAATTTTATGAGTGAAGAGCACGGTCAAGAAATTCAAGATTTTTATTTAAGCATGGAACAAAACAGTTCGGGAAGTGGACATTTTACGCTAAATGGTACTAAAAATATCGGCTCATTTGTGACGAATGAAAAGAACGGGTTAAAAATCTTAACGTATATGCCTGTTGAGCAGTATATGGGAAAAGTGGAGGATTTAAAGTTCAGTATTATTCTCGTGATTACATTTAGTGTTATCGTGGCTAGTGTAATTGTTATCTTCCGTATCTTAACTATTATTAAGCCGATTCGCCTAGTTACAAAAGCCGCTCAAAAAATTGCAAATGGGGATTTAACAACTCAACAATTAAAGATTAGGAGCAATGACGAAATTGGTGAATTAGCAGACTCATTTAATACAATGTTATTGAAGTTAAAAGAAATTATAACACAGGTCCGTTTGTCTTCAGAAAAAGTAGCAGCTTCAGGGGAAGAATTGTCGAGCACTTCTCATCAATCCTCTTTAATAAGTAAACAAGTTGCTAATGCAATTCAAACAGTTTCTGTAGGTGCGGAAGACCAATCCTCTAAAGCCTCCGAAAGCGCTGATCGAATAAGAGAGATGGCTTCCGGGGTCGTACAAGTAGCCGATAATGCGAAAATGGTGGCTAATTCATCGGAACTGGCCAATAAGAAAGCAAATGATGGTTCTAGTAAGATCTTTGACTTTATTACAGAAAGCGAAATGATTCATGAAAATATTCATAACACAGCGACAAAAGTAAAAAGTCTAGAAGAACGGTCGAAAAAAATTGGCGAGATTGTTGAAGTTATTTCTAATATTTCAGATCAAACCAACCTACTTGCTTTAAATGCCTCTATTGAAGCAGCTAGAGCCGGAGAACATGGACGTGGTTTCGCAGTTGTTGCCAATGAGGTTCGTAAGTTAGCCGAACAATCTAAACAATCGTCTATACAAATCCATGAATTGGTTACTAGCATTTTAATTGAAACAGAAAATACAGTGCTATCAATTAATGACACTGTAAGTCAGTCATCCAATGGGGTTGCAGCAATTAAATCAGTACAGCCAATTTTTAGTGATATTCAACTTTCTATTAATGAAGTAACAAAGCAAATACTAGAAGTTTCTGAAGCGACGAATCATATGAGTTCCTCTATCGAAGGTGTTGTGACTTCGATGAATGAAATTGAAAGTACATCGATTAGCACAACATCGCAAAGCCAGCAAGTGTCAGCTTCTATGGAAAAGCAGTTAACGTCATCTAAAGAAATAACAAACTCAGCTCAATCACTAGCAAAATTAGCTGATGAATTACAGGATTTAGTGAAAACATTTAAACTTTAAGACTAGTTTAGTACTAGTAGAAAAAACATCTTATCTCCTATAGCTTTTAATGATGTAAATCGAAATCTCTATAGTAGTTTGGTATTAAGCAAGGTACTACCTTAGGATTGAATTCCTAATTTCAACCACGTTTATATCATGGTTTTTACTATACTAGTTCTATTCGCGTGGCGGAGTCTAATTATGTGGACTATTTATTATTCAATAGGTAGAAAATAGGAAGAAAAGTAGGAATACACGGCGATTACGGAAATGTTCAATTCATAGATAATACAAGTGGGTAAAAAAGTAGTTTATAAAATTGTTTGAAGGGGATCAGCAACACCTATAGATTAATCACCTAGAGAGTAAATAACAGTTAGTGACCGAAAATGTATGAGAGTGTAATTATTGGAATATTCTAATATTTTGATTGTGGGTGATATTATGAAATCTATTAAAGAGGAACGTTCAATTGAAAGAATTATTAACCAAATTAGTATTAATCTAAAATTAACGAAAGCAAATAAACTAACTGAAAAGAAGAATGAGTTTTATAGTAAATTTCTTAATGAACTACCAGTTGCAGTCATCATGACTAATAGAAAGAAGGTTTTATTCGCTAATCAAAGAGCTGTGTCAGATATTGAAATGGACCGTATAGAAAATATGATTGGTCAAAATGTTTTTCGGATGATTTGTATCAAGGATCATGACATAAGTAAACAGTGGCACAATGCGGTGATTAACGGTGTTAATTATGATTTAAAAGAAGTAGAAGTTGAGTTGGGAAATAAGAAGGTCAAATTCTTTGATATAACGACTATAACTTTTGGTTATGAAGGTGAAGAAGCAATAATACATGTCTTTACTGATGTTACGGATCGTAAATTAATGGAGGATGCTATGATTCGATCTGAAAAGTTAGCCATTGCTGCCCACCTTGCTGAGGGAATTGCTCATGAAATAAAAAACCCACTCACTTCACTTAAAGGATTTTTTAAATTGATTAAAGATAAAACTGATAAAGAATACTTTAACACAATTATTGAAGATGAGTTAAATCGTATCGAACAAATCGCTAATGAACTACTTATGTTAGCAAAGCCTCATTCGGATATCTATAAACCATGTTCTGTTTCCAATCTATTAGATGATGCAATATCATTTCTTGAACCACAAGCGACTGTAAAAGGGAACAAAATAGTGAAAGTATACGAAGACGAAACACTAATGATCCAATGTGAGTCAATGAAAGTAAGGCAGGCTTTTATTAACCTTATAAAAAATGCCATTGAGGCTACAACGAATGGGTGTATTTCCATAACGAGTGAAAGGGTAGATGGTATGGCTGAGATAAAAGTGATTGATAAAGGAATTGGTATGCCTAGAGAGCTATTAGATAAAGCTTGGGATCCATTCTTTACTACGAAGGAAAAAGGGACAGGTTTGGGCTTGATCATTAGTGACAAAATTATTGAGTCACACCAAGGAACAAGGACAATCGAAAGTAGAGAAGGCGAAGGAACGACGCTTACAATTACATTTCCACTTGTAAAATAATGTAGTCAAATAAATAGAAGAGTGCTTAATCATCGGGAATAATTGCTTTTAAGATATCCAATGATTAGTAGAGTTGGGGTGCCAAACATGAAACTAACTGACTTAATTTTTAAAACAAAGAATGATCATATGGTCGAGAAAAAAATAGGTGGTCGTATAGATGATAAGTTAATTAAAAGACTTTTTGGCAAATACATTGATGCAATGTTTATTTTAGATGGACAAGGAGAATTTCTTGCAATTAATCAAGCATTTACACAATTATTAGGCTATCAATTTAAAGAGTTGTCACAAGTATTTCAAGAGTTTATTCAAAAAGAAGATCTTGAAAAACTCGATTATCACTTTTATAAAGCGTTATCAAATAAAATCACATCGTTTGATATATCATTATTACACAAAAATGGAGATCTCATTGACGTAGCTATCACATTTATTCCAGAAATTGATAGTGGCGGCGTTGGAGTGGTTCACGGGGTAGCCAAAACTATTTCGGCAGGTAAAGAAGACGGTATAGAGTATGATTCATTAAAGCAACAATTAAAATTGGTTGAAGAAGAGTCTAACATTGGCAGTTGGGAGTATAATGTTAGCCGTAGTAAAGGGAATTGGTCTAATCAAGTATACTCAATTCTACAGATTGAGAAACTCCCAGCCTTTTTGCCGACATTTAAACGTATGCTAGAGCTTATCGACCCAAAAGAACGTGAGGAATTTCAGAGAGCGATGCAAGATGGTATTGATAAGAGAGAAAGTTTTTCGATTGCATATCGAATTACTCGACAAGATAATGAGGTGAGGGACCTTTACTTTAAAGGGAGCCCAGTACTTAATGAAAATGGTGAAGTCAGTCGTTTTTTAGGGACGGTTCGTGATATCACAGAAAAAAAACAAGAAGAGCAACTACAATTGATAAAAATTAATTTGAGTGTAGGGGTCTGGTCTTATGATGTTAAAATCGGTAAACTTCAATTTTGTTCGCGAGGGATTGAAAAAATCTTCGCACTTGATCGCATAACTCTAGAAAACAAAGGTAAGGGCTGGTTTGATTACGTTCATCAAGAAGATTTATCAAAAGTAAAAGCAAATTACCGAAAGGTGTTAGAAGGCCAAGAAGTTCATGAGCAATATCGCATTATTAACGAAAAACATGAGGAAAAATGGATTGAAACCCAAAGTACCCCTATTCTTGATATGGATGGGAATGTAGTTAGAATAGATGGACATGCTACGGATATTACCAAGCAAAAAGCATCTGAGTTATTGCTAGAGTATATATCCAACCATGACCATGTAACGAAACTACCAAACCGCAAAGCTTTTATGGACAAGCTTAAAGAGGTGATAGACGAAGAACACACCAAGTTTGCTGTGATGTATTTAGATATGGACCGTTTTAGGTCTGTTAATGAATCATTAAGTCATGAGATTGGGGATAAGGTACTAATCGATATTTCAAACCGTCTGAAAAATGCTTTAGACCAAACTGCTTACCTTGCTCGTTTAGGTGGTGATGAATTCGCCATTTGTCTACGTGATATTAATAATATCGCGGATACCTATAAGGTAGCTGAAAACCTCATTGAGTTAATCGAAAAGCCAATTTTTATTGAAGAGCATGAGATTTATATGACAACAAGTATTGGCATTAGTCTATATCCTCTAGATGGTCGTGATATTGATAGCCTTCTCCGTCATGCAAGTATTGCCTTACATAAGGCGAAAGTTGAAGGCAAAAATAGCTGGAAGGTCTATTCTCCTTCCTTAAATATAGAGTCATATAAATTATTTTCTTTAGAAAAAGATTTGAGGAAAGCTTTTATTAACCAGGAGTTTTTTATTGAGTATCAACCAAAAGTAGATACAAAAACAAACATAATAAAGGGAGCTGAAGCATTGATTCGATGGAAGCACCCAGAATGGGGAGTAGTATCACCACACGAGTTTATCCCATTGGCAGAAGACAGTGGGCTCAGCTTCCGGTTGAGTGATTCGGTGTTAGACAAAGTTTGTAAACAGTTAAAAATTTGGGAGAATCAAGGGAAATCACTAGTACCAATTTCTGTGAATATTACACCTAACCGACTATTAAAGGCAGGATTTGCTGATGATGTGTTAGAGATAATAGAAGAAACAAGTGTTGATCCTAACTTAATCGAACTGGAAATAACTGAAGAGACAGTAATAAGAAATATTGATGCCGCTAAATCAGTTATTGCTCAATTAAGAGAAAAGGGTATTACCTTTGCACTTGATGATTTTTGTTCTGGGTACTCATCGCTATCGTATTTAAATGAGTTAGATATTTCTACTGTTAAGATTGATAAATCTTTTATCACTAAAATATCAGATGATAATAATAAAACAAAAGGTATAATTAGAAGTTTAATCATTTTAGCAGATGAATTGAAAGTGAACTTAGTAGCAGAAGGTGTCGAGACGAATGAGCAATTAAACTTTTTACGTCAGCTAGATTGTCCGCTTATACAAGGCTTTATATATAGTAAGTCAATACCTGGCGAGGGTTTACAATCATTATTGAAGAAAGGTTCTATAAAACCAAAGTCTGCAAACGATCTCCAAAAGCGAACCGAAAATCGACGGAAGTTTTACCGCATAAACTTTGATTACCCACTATGCGCGAGGATGACGATCGTTAAATTCAAAGGGCAGGATGTTAAATTAGGCAATTCAAAATCACTTATCGAGGACCTTAGTTTAGGGGGAATACGATTTACGACACAAATTAATTTGCCTGTACGTTCAGATGTTCTATTAGAATTTACAACGAAAATATTAGGTGAAGAAGTTACAGTGTGCGGATATATTGTATGGAAACATGAAGCGAACAATGATTTGTTTCAATATGGATTACAATTTATTACAACGGAAAAAGAGATGGATAAATTTGCCCCACTTTTTAATAAACTGTCATTAAATTTGAAAACTAGTCCAATACTTCAAGACTGTAGTTTTTTACGAATAGGAAGGACAGCGTATTTTAAGGGAGAGGACAAATGATATATAGCTTACACTATGACAATGTGAAAAATGGGGCTATGATGATCAAATCATTCCCTATTTTTTATTTTATCAAGGATACCCGATTCTTTTAAAAGAAATGAATACTTACTACCACACCTGATAAAAAAATATAGTAGAAGTATAGTTATTACATATTCAATATTGAGTGCAGGGGTAATTTTTATTTTAACACCATTATTATCTAATGTTTTTTTGTTAGGTATTGTTTCATTTATTCTTGGATTAAGCTTAGGTATTGGTCAACCACTTTCTATATCCATTACCATAAATTCTTTACCGAAAGAGAGAGTTGGAGAAGGTCTAGGGCTGAGACTATCTATTAACAAATTGACTCAGGTATTAATGCCAGTTTTATTAGGTGGTGTATCTGCTGTTGGTGGTATGGCGAGTGTTTTTTATATTTCAGGATTGTTGATCATGTCTGCATCTTTAAATAAGAAGAAAAAATAAAACAAAAGAACATTAAACCAAAACTTTAAATAGATCTTTCTTTACTCGACATGTGCAAACAAACACCAAACTAAAAGTCACAGCCACCTTTCCATATAGCTGTGATTTTTCCTTGTGATTCATTTCCCTATGTCCGGCTCAATAATACGGTGGGTGTTCGTGTGTATAGATACTATGTCAAGAAAATCTCGCTGTGTCCATTTTCTTGACATAGCATCCTCCTTTTTAATTAACTCATAATAGTAGTAATCACAATACTTAGTTGTAAGTCAACCTTTGATGAAGTCAGAAATTTTAATGAAGATGTTCTTTTTTCTCAAAAAGGAAAACACCCCCATATAAATTAGGGGATGTTCTTAAATTTATTTTTTTAACAATGTTATTATAGGTACATGTTCGTCGATAAAGTTATTATTTTGCTACTTTTACCTTCACTTCTTTTGTATCTTCAACAGAAGGTTCTTCACTTTGTTCTTTAGCCATCTGCTTTGCAATTTTTGGTGCACTCCATAGTGGTGGAAGTAGTAATATAGATACAGGTACTGCGGTGACAACAATAAAGTTTTGTAATGCCTGTATACTTCCTTCACCAATGGTTAGTAGTACGACGGATAATATACCGAATAAAATGACCCAAAAGACTCTCATCGATTTTTGTGGATGATCCGTACCTTGTAAGGTTACTGCGACCGTATAAGAAATGGAATCAACTGTCGTCGATACAAACACAATACTAACGATTAAGAACCCAATAGCCATCCATAATCCCATCGGTAGTTGATCCGTAATGGCCATTACGGTCGCGGGCATTCCGCCATCACCTAATGGGCCTGAAATGGAACCAGGATTGTTTAGTTCTTGAGATAACCCTGTACCACCAACAACTGCAAACCAGAAGTTACTAACTAATGGTGCAATAATAGATACTGCTACAATAAGCTCCCTGATCGTGCGACCACGCGAGATTTTACTAATAAAAATAGCCATCATTGGAGCATACCCTAGGAACCAGCCCCAGAAAAATATAGTCCAATAACCGAGCCAAGCTTGATCCGAGCGATATAAATTCATTCCGAAAAAGTTCTGTAATTGAAAGGCTTGAGCACTAATAAAAGAATCTATTAAAAACATTGTTGGGCCAATAATGAGAATGATTGCTGTTAATAATACAACAAATATAACATTTAAGCGACTTAAGAATTGAATACCTTTGTCAACACCACTTGCTACAGATATAGCAGCAATAATGATTAGTGCCCCAACAACGATAATATTCGTAACCAACGTATTTGGAATATCAAATAAAAAATGAAGACCATATCCAATTTGCAGACCTAAAAATCCGATAGGTCCCATTGTGCCTGCAGCAACTGCAATAATTGAAACGATATCGGCAGTTGACCCAATGATACTTTTATTAAATATTTTTTCTCCGAAAATAGGATATAAAACTGCACGAGGTTTAAGTGGATACCCTTTATGATAATGTGCATACATGAGGACAATTGTTGTTAAAGTACCTAAACACGCCCAAGCTAGGAAGCCCCAGTGTACAAAGCTTTGTGATAAAGCCGGTATGATTGCCTCTTGTGGTGTCAGCCCATCATTCGCAAACAACGGTGGAGTTGTAACATAATGATAGATTGGCTCTGATGCAGCCCAAAATACACCACCACTAGCTAGGAGCGTACATAGAATCATAGAAATCCAACGGAAATAACCATTCTCAGGTTTCTCCATTTTTCCTAACTTCACATTTCCATATCTTGAAAAAGCTAATATAATTCCAATCGCAAAATTTCCTAGCAATAATAATTGCCAATAAGCACCAAAAAATGTCACTGACCAATTGAAGGATTCAGTTACCCAACCTTCAACCATATTAATGTCAATTAGTGAAGAAATGACAAAGAGGAATAAAAAACCTCCACTAACAGTAAATGTAGCCCAGTCCGTGTTCAAATTGTTTATTGTTTTCATTCTTTTCCTCCCCAAAAGTATACGAAGCGAGATCGTTATTTTAATCTTCCATTGAATATCCTTGATGTTTTGAGGAAAAGGTTACGGAACTGAAGTACCACTTGTTCTCTTTCTAAACCGGATACACCTATAATAGTCGTCTAAGATAATTTCACCTTTCTTTCTAATTCCATTTAATTCTAAATATCGATTAGCCGAATGTTAACAGTTTAACATTATATTAATAAAACATGACGCAGTCAAACCACTTTATCTTTTGAGGGCTCTGATCCCACGGATTTAGATGGCAGTCTTTATCGAAGGCAATTAACAAGGTTAGAACATGATATGGATGATCTGATTCGTGGGAGATTTCGCTGGGGTCCAGCAGACCGCAGACGCACGCCGTGGTTTAGGAATGTACCAGACCGTACACTCCTATGGCAAACTGCAGGAATTGGAGGGGGAACACTGCATTATTATGCTAACTCTCCACGTGCGTTTCCTGAGGCAATAGATGGAGAATGGCCGATTAGCTACAGGGAACTCATGCCTTACTATGAGAAAGTGGAAGCTACGTTGCCTGTTGAGTTTGCACAAACGACAACGAAAGAGGCACTTTTTTATTTTGGTGCTAAGAAGGCTGGCTTTTCTCAGAATCGAACATTAGATGTCGTAAGCACTGGCTACCGACCGCAACCAAATGCAATCGTTCGTTCACTATTCACCAAGTGAAAAATCTAAAAAGAGAAGAGAGCAATTAACCAAAATAGCAACGAATATTTTACATCAAGCAGGTGCGAAAAAAGTCCATCGCAGTGACTTGCCACCGAACTATTATATTCACTTACAAAGTACAATGAGGATGGGGTTTGTCGTCGATCCATCATGAGATGCTTATCAGGTGGGGCGTCTCCATGTTGCCGATAATAGTGTTGATTATAATAGTTTAGGTGGACCTAATCCAACGGCTGCGACACAGGCACTCGCAACTAGAACGGCAGAAAAATCGCGAATAAATATTTTAGTTAATCCGCTTTTCTTGCAGTCGGATGAGAATATGACGCAATTTGAGGTTAGTGTTGATCGACATTTTTAGAAAAAGACTATAGGTTTAATGTTGAACCTTTAGAAGAAAGCATAAAAAAGGCGCTCCAGAATGAAGCGTCTTTTTGGGTGTGAGAAAATCAAACTCGGATATTAGTAAGGTGAGAGTGGTTTGCTAACATCTCATTCATTATAAAGGCTTCTTTTTTCATTTCTTCCGTTGTAATCCCCAATTCACTATAACGATGACTTGTCTGCAAAGAAGAGACATTAGCATAGCGACTCCAATAAAGAGTATTATGCTAATGTCTCATTTTAAATTTCAACAACTTCATAAAAATCTGTTGTATACCTCCGCTAATTTTTTTCAGTTGCGTCTGAATCCTCCATAATCCAAGCTTGAGACCAGTTCTCAATTGTTTTTAAAATGGGTTCCATGGCCTGCCCTTTTTCTGTCAAGGAATACTCAATGATGACTGGGGTTTCGGGTATAACCTCACGTTTCACTACCCCTTGGTGTTCTAAGTCCTTTAATCGTTCTGATAAGACCTTACCACTTATACCAATAGAAGATTGTATTTCATTAAACCTTTGTGATCCCAATAATAATTGATAGATCACTAATGCTGTCCACCTTTGACTTAATAACGAAATTGCCTTTTCAAATCTTGGGCAAATTGTACGTTGTTTCATTTTTAAAATTCACCTCTCTTGATTTCTATTGTACCACAAAAGCAGATATTAAATTACAATAGAATATTTAGTTACTTGACATAATTGGATAATTTAAATATACTTACTTACATAAAGTAACTAACTTAAAAAAGGGAATGGCAATAGATAAACAAGAACTTGGAAAGTTATATTAAGAGCAGTAGTATGACTTATATTTTTTATTCTGGGCATCAAGGTTCCAAGGTCGTCTCGCAAATACCGTTAGCGCTTTTGATCGTATTGGGATTCTTGGATTAATGGTATATAACTTGTTTTATGAGCAATATTATTTATTTCGTTTTAGCTGATTCATCACGGATTTCTTTGGATCAAAAGATTTTTAATAAAGAAAAATAATATTAGGGGGAAACTATGAGGTATCATACGAAACCTACAACGTTTGTTGGGCATGTCAAAATTAAAGTAGAAAATTTACAACGTTCAATAGAATTTTATCAAGATATTTTGGGATTCAGTGTTTTAGAAAAAACAATTTCAACAGCAAAACTAACGACTGATGGGAAAACTAGCTTTTTATCACTGGAACAACCTGAAAATGTTATTCCGAAACAAGGAAGAACCACTGGTTTGTATCATTTTGCGATTCTCTTACCAGATCAATCAGATTTAGCCAATATTGTCGTGCATTTGGTCGATAAAGGAATTCGCTTTGGGGCTTCAGATCATCTTGTCAGTGAAGCACTGTATCTAAATGATCCAGATGGAAACCAGATTGAAATTTATCGTGACCGCACTCCGTCTGAATGGAATTGGAATGGTGATGAGATAGCAATGACTGTTGATCCACTAGATTTTGAAAAATTGCTACAGCATGCTACACCAAATAGTCGTTGGGAAAAAATGCCGACTGAAACGGTCATGGGTCACATTCATTTGCACGTATCCGATCTAAAAAAGACAGAAGAATTTTATGTAAAAGGATTAGGAATGGATGTCGTCAATCGATTTGGCGGGCAGGCATTATTCCTTTCTTACGGAAAATATCACCACCACGTTGGGGTCAACACATGGAATGGTGTAGGTGCTAAAGCTCCGGCCCAAAATAGTGTAGGTCTCGAATCGTTTACGCTCATTTTTGATAATGAAGAAGCACGAAAGCAAGTAGTAACACAATTGAAACAAATTGGTGTGGATGTATTAGAAGAAAATAATCATTATATTACGCTTGATCCTTCTGGAAATCGAGTAGAGTTAGCGGTATAAGGTTGGGAGGCTTTGGGATGTCTACTGTAGAAAAAACAAGCATCGATATAGGGATTTACACACTTGCAGATATTGGTCCTGATCCATTAACTGGAAAAACGGTAACGGTTAAAGAACGATTAACAGAAATCATTCAAGCGGCAACACTTGCTGATGAAGCAGGGCTGGATATATTTGGGGTAGGGGAGCATCATCGTCTAGATTATGCCTCTTCTTCACCTGCAGTCATATTGGCTGCTATTGCACATGCAACAAAACGAATTAAATTAACAAGTACTACAAGTGTGTTAAGTACACTTGATCCGGTTCGTCTCTTTGAAGATTTTGCTACATTAGATTTACTTTCAAATGGTCGAGCTGAAATCATAGCTGGCAGGGGAGCATTTATAGAATCATTTCCGCTGTTTGGGTATAGCACAAACGATTATGATGAATTGTTTGAAGAGCATATGGATTTGCTTTTACAATTAACTCAAAATGAGACCGTTACGTGGTCAGGAAAGTTCCGTTCATCTTTAAACAATGCTGAAATTGCCCCGAGGCCAGTACAAGAACGCTTACCAGTTTGGATCGGGGTTGGCGGTTCGCCGGAAAGTGCTGTTCGTGCTGGAAAATTTGGCGTTGGAATGGCACTAGCGATATTAGGCGGAGATCCATTACGTTTTAAACCGCTCGTTGACTTTTACCGTGAAACCGGAATAAATGCCGGGCATTCCCCAGAAGACTTAAGGGTTGGCGTAACGGGGCATGCCTATATTGCTGAAACAACTCAGCAAGCGAAAAGTGAATTCTTCCCATATTACTCGAACTATTGGTCCTATGTGAATCGTCAACGAGGAATGGGAACGAGATTATCAAAGGACGACTTCGATCAAATGACAGGCCCAGATACCGCATTGTTTGTAGGAAGTACGCAGCAAATTGTGGAGAAAATCTTAAGACAACATGAGGCTTTTGGACATACACGTTTTCTAGCACAGCTGGATATAGGCGGCTTGCCTGTTAGTAAAGTAGCGAAAAGTATTGAATTACTAGCGACAGAAGTTGCACCAATAATAAAAAAAGCAACTAGTAAATCAATAAAAAATGAAACATTGGCATGATTTTAGGTAGGCAATGACAGGATTACTGGTGCATAAAAACCTTACGTCAAATGCAAGATAGGTACCTGGTATTCTGTTTTGTATTGCAGGGCGAATTACATTATGATTCAGTAATCGGTACACCTGATTTTCCAGAGATATTTATACCGACAAGCGAAAGGGCAAGGGCGAAACTTGCAGGAGTTACAAGAAACATCCACTACTATTACATGGACATTTATCATTCCCTCTGCGATAAGCTCCTATGTTGAATGAGAACTACTAAAGCCCCTTTACGTTGTTGTTGCAACGTTACTGGTACATCTAGAGACGACCACTTTTTCGTAGTCGTCTTTCTTATTTGTCCCGGTTTGTATACAAAAAAACATCCAATTGTATTTTCGCCCCACTTTTTTTCAAGTGAGGATATTACAGTTATAACGGGATAAATGATCAATTGCCCTAAACTAGGTTTGAGCAAAAGAGCATTACTAATTCAGAAACCCATAACCACTAATTTCCCTATATGGAAATATTACCTTAACGACAAAATAATAAAAAAGGATAGGATACTGATGACACAAACAAAATTCGAGTCAAGGATTCTTTCAATACTTGAAGATAAAATTCAACTAATTAAAACAAAGGAAGGTGCCATCTATTTAGTTGGACCTATAAAACTTCCGGTTAATTTGGATGGAGAGACAGTTCAATTCAATTGGTACTGTTGGTTAAATTGTGGTGAGGTAACAGAGGACTTTGACCGTATTATTGATAAATTATCTTCAGCTAATTTATCCGAATTACAGCAATCGAGTGTCTTAACCTATGGTGATTTTAGCTACAGTGATGATGCCATTATTAGAATGCATTCCATCTGTCATACAGGAGATATTTTCGGAAGTAAAAGGTGTGATTGTGGGTATCAATTAAAACAATCAATGAAAAATATTATTGAACATGGTACAGGTGCTTTATTTTATTTAGCTAATCATGAAGGACGAGGAATTGGTCTATTTAGCAAAGCAATGGCTTACATTCTCCAAGAGAATAACTACGATACAGTTGAGGCAAATGAAGCGCTTGGCTTTGTTGATGATTCTAGAAATTATAGTGATGCGATTCATGTTTTAAAAGCATTAAGAAGTAAGCCTGTTACTTTATTGACCAATAACCCGAAAAAATTAGAGGCTTTAAAGAATGCTGGTTTACCGGTATCAGGAAGAGAGTCGTTATGGGGAGATCGATCAGAGTTTAATGAAAAATATCTAGAAACAAAAGTAATTCGTTCGGGTCACATTGGAGAAGAGGAGACATGTTGTAATGACTAGTCATGAATTCTACTTGTGGAATAGGGGAAGTTTAAATAGATTGAATTTCCTTTGTTTATAAGTTATTGTAGTAATTGTCTAAATATTATTTCTTTGGTCATAATTTAATATTTAATAGGAAGTTTAGGTGTTATATAGACTTAATAGGGAATCTGGTGAAAGTCCAGAACTGTCCCCGCAACTGTAAGTGTGGATGAAATGAGAATGACCACTGTATAAGGAACTGAAGAGGTGCTTATACGGGAAGGCTCAGAGTAAAGGGAAGCACAAGTCAGGAGACCTGCCTCAATTTCCAAAAGTTTTTTATTTCTTCGGGGGGTGAGAAGTTTAAACGGCAGGACTGACTTTCATAAAGGTCTTAATGACAAATATGCCGTTTATGCTCTTTCTCTAGTGTGAGGAAGGGCTTTTTATTTTGTTCATAACCTGGGCTGCTCAACAGGCGGCTATGAAGGGACATTAGGTATTTAACAAATGATTTGCTACCACTACGAAAAAACTGATTAGAGAAAATTAGGGATTTGAAAAGATATGCGAAAAAAATATTTAGGAGTTGGGGAATAGAATGGCTACATGGGATTTAACAGAAACTAAACATCATATTTTACTATGTAACGGAAGCAGTTGTAACAAAGCTGGAGCAGAAGAGTTAACACAGGCAGTTAGAGCAGAGATTATGGCAAGAGGATTAGATCATGAGATTCATACAACTAGAACACGCTGTAATGGACGTTGCCAAGATAAATGTGTATTAGTTGTGTACCCATCAGGTAGATGGTATAAGGATCTGAAACCAGAAGATGCTTCTCATTTAATTTCATCTTTATCTAATGATAATGAGAAGTTATCAAATAAAGTTTCTTTCCAATATAATGGCATTGCATTTGAAAGAACGGAGGAAACGGTCATTGGGGAGAAAAAAATTCAGGAAAAGGTAGCTAGAGTAACAAAAGGATTGTCTATGGATAAGCAATAAAACGATCAGGATGAAGAAAAGATGATTCATAGGAAGATTTTAATATCATCAATAGACTACCAATTACTTACAATGCCTGATAGAAGCTCTCAAAGGGGGGAATTCATGGGTTAAATTAGCAATATCAATCTATAATGTAACCCGCTCCTCCGCCCACATCAGAAGTCGCAGTTAATTTAGGACCTCTCTTTTTTAAAACGGCCCAATTTCACAAATTGGGCCGTTTACTTAATGCAATTGGCTATCCTCATACATAAACAGTCATAAAGGGGGATAAATGCCCTTCCTATAGGTATACAACAATATATCGATTTGTACCTCTGAGCCCGCTTGACAAACTATCAGTTCCTTACCTATAGGTAACAATTCATTTACTCTTACGGATTCTCAAGAAAGTCAACCTGTTCTTTACTACATTTGTGAATGATTAAGGAGAGAGCAACGATGTTTATGCCGTATTTCCCTTATAGACAACAAGTTCCTTTATTTGTATCCTATCCTCAATTTCAGGTGGGAGTACAACCAGCGGGTCCTGACACATGTACTGTAATTTGTGAACAAGAGTTACGTCGATGTTTACGTCGAGGATACCGTTTTGATTATTGTTTGAGTGAAAAAGATCGATGTATGGAAAGATGTAATGAACTATATGGTGTTTCGACACCCTTTAGACAGCTATATCAACCTGTACCTCGTCCTCCTCACCCTATTCAGCCTATAGGGGGCTGGAGTTGGAATGGAGGGGAATTAATGGCTTGTGATTGTATGTACGCTGGTCAATGTTATAGTAATGGATCAAAAATTTGTATGGATGGCAGGGTGCACGAGTGTAAAAGTGGTACGTGGGAATCGACAGGGCATAGCTGTTAATATGCAATATCTCCATGGTAAGTGCTTGTAGGAAAGCATGAAGGAGTATACAACAAAGATCGAAAGAACGTTATTGGTCGGAATTTTGCTGGCTATTTGCTGTATAAACTCGACTTTTTTCAACAGTTAGGCTTTTCAGAAGTTAAAACCTTAATGAATCAATAATGTATCAACGATAAATTTGTCTATTGATCACCCCCTTGAGTTAAAGGGGGTTGTTTTTGGTTAAAGTGGCCAATGCCTAAGACTAGAACAAAGACCTTACTTTTAAAATAACAAACCGCAAAATTACTTCTCTCTCTTAACTCACTTGAATGGTCAACTGTACATAGGATAATTTATGTTTTTTGTTAAGTTAACTTATTTAAGTAACAGGAGGTAGAATAATGGATTATGAGAATTTACAAAGATTGATCGCTCAGGCCAAACAAGATGAACGTTTCTTTCAAAGACTATCTCATGACATAATTCATACGATACAAACTCTTGATTATCTCAATGATGAGACGAAACGGCAGCTCATTAACAGCTTATTATATGAAGATCAAAGTGAGTTTGATGCGAGAAGAAGGTGTAGCGTGACTTGTGGTGATGCATCGTGTTTTATCACATGTGGAACAAGGAGAACTTGCAGAGTAACATGTAGAAGCAGTTGTGGGGGCAATACTTGTTTGGGTTCCTGTGGTGGAGCAACTGCAGGCTTACAAATGACACCACTTGAGCCTCAAATCCCCGAAGTTCAGGCTCCTTTTCTACGAGGTAATGTTCAACCTGGTACTTTACCAATAAAACCATTTCGACCAGGGTATCCTCCACAAACGTATATTTAAACTAAGTGAGGTAGGTGAATAGCGTGGATTTAGAAAGATTACATCAACTAATTAATCATGCAAAGAAAGACAAAGTTTTTTTTCGCCAGTTGCAAAACGACTTAATTAAAACAATACAAAACGTCGATTATCTTGATTCTCATACGAAGAATGACATGATTGATTACATTCAAGGTCAAAAAGATGGAGAGACATCAAATCGTGTAATTGCTCACCCTAAATGTTCCGGTTGGACCTGTAATGCTATTACGTGCGGGCGGCGATCGTGTAATCAAACATGTGCGGATTCCTGTGGAACAACATGTTTAAGAATTACATGTGGGAATACTTGCGGTAGGGGATCCTGTGCCCACACTACTTTTGTACAGCCGCAGGTGTTTCGGCCCCACCCGCTACACCCCCGCTTCCTTGGTCCTCAATTGCCCAGCCCACATCAATTTATCCAACCAGGATGGTACTCGCAATGGGGCAATAACTAAGAATGTTTGTAAGTTTGGACTGCCTTGTCCATAGGTTTCAACATAAGCAAAGATATATAAAGGTGTATAAAAAAATATAAAGGTTTATGACGGAGGTTAGAGTATGATTGATGAAACATTAAATAAGCTGATTAACCATGCAAAGAAAGACAAAACGTTTTTTCGAGAATTATCTCATGATCTCGTTGAAACAATTAAAAAGCTGGAGTACCTTGATGATGAAACAAAGCATTCGATGATTCAAAATATAAAGAATGGGGATGTAGATGAGTTTCACGATAATCGAGTTGAGAGAGTATATTGTCAGGAGACTTGTGGTCATGCTTCATGCGGTAAAACGGTAAATTGTTCTCCGAGATCATGTGCGAGAACGACTTGTGGTATAAGTTGTGCTTGGACTTGTGGTGACGGATCTTGTCAAAGAACACGAGTAGGACAAGTTTTACAACCATTACAGCCGTATTCAAACGGATTACAGCCAGGAATGGTTCAACCAGGGTTTGTTCAACCAGGAGTTATGCAACCATATGGATATCCACCTAGAGGTTACTAGGTTACACTGCTTTATGAAGTAAAAGTGTGGAAGAGCATGATTTACTATCATAAAGATTCAATAAAAAGAATAACGATATACAATGAAATGTATAAATGACGGTCTATTGTAAACTGAAAAAGGGTAAGGGGAGGATGTTATGGAGAATCAATTCGTTAAGATTCTTAACGAATATCATCTCAACCCAGAAATCAATTATCCCTGGGCTAATGTCGGAACAACGAATCGAGTGCAAGGCTGGAAACTTCACCTTTCGACGATTGAGTCAGAGGCAGTATCATTGCTTCGTGTAGTGGTCCCATATCTTCGTGAAAAACAGATAAGCTTTAAAATTACTCAAGATGAGGATGTTCTAGGTTTACTAAATGAAGGGGCATTGGGTTCGACACAAGTAGGAAAGTTTATGACAATCTACCCCAATAATGATCATGAGGCAAAAGAAATTGCTGAGAAACTTATTCAACTAACCCCTAGTTTTCACGGTCCAATTATTCGAACTGATTTACGGCTTAGTGATATTGTTTATGCAAGATATGGCTGTTTTAATCCGATTATTTCGCAAAACCGTCTCGGGCTACCGTCACTTTTTATTCAAGCAGCAGATGGTTCCTTACGAGCGGACTCTTATGAAGTTCCATTTGTACCTCCGTCAGATGTTCCTAATCCATTTAAAACATTTCCTCCTTTTGATAAAGAAGCTGATAACACAATAGTGAATGATAACCCTTTCGAAAATAAAAAAATGTTCGGCCCGGGGTATATCATTTTAGACGTAATTCGGGCACATGCCAAAGGCTCAGTGTTACTAGCTTTAGATTTACGTAGCCAAGAAGACGTAGGGTTAAAAGTTATTAAGCAGGGAAGGCAATATTGTTTTAGCGATAAATATGATCGTGACATTCGAACCAGATTAAAATACCAAGAAACCCTCCATAAAAAGTTGTCTGAGGTAGTTCCTATTCCAAAGGTAGATTCATACTTCGAAGTAAAGGGTCATGGTTATCTGCCAATGGAGTATATAGAGGGACAAAATCTTGAACATTTCATTTCTTATTGTTTAGATAATTGTACTTGGAATAGCCTCCGAGTTACGACGCAGATTGAGATGTTAGAACATTTAATCAAAATTATCGATGCTGTGAAAAAACTACACGGTGCCGGCTATGTCCACAGAGACTTAACGGGAACAAATATATGGATAGGGAGCAACAAGCAAGTGTATTTAATTGACCTAGAATTAGCACACGCTATCGATGATGAGTCTCCTCCTTTTAACTTAGGGACATTAGGTTTTATGTCGCCTGAGCAAAATAACCGGGAACAGCCAACAATTCAAGACGATATTTATTCTTTAGGCTGTGTCATGCTTTTGTTTTTTACTGGCTTTGATCCACTTCGCATTCAAAATATAAATAAAGACCAACTCTCACTCCGGTTAGGTCATTTATTACACACGATCCCTTCAGAGTTAATAGAAACAATCGTAGAATGTATAGACGAGGATCCAAACAAAAGACCTTTATTAACAAAGGTAGAAGATACCGTACAAAGATATATGAATGATTTTAAAAATGACAAAACAACACCTCGCAATTTACCACCAATCTCATCAAATGATTATACTCACGATTTACATTCACTTATTCATAAAGCACAAAAAGGTTTGTTACATGATGTGATCACAGATCCAAACACTCAGCTATGGATGTCAGCTCCACATGACGAAACGAATGAACAATCACATGATATTGAACTACTTTTTGATACTAATAAAGGTGTAGCTGGAGTTATTTATTTACTTAGCCGTCTTTCTCGATTTGGATATGGCACAAAAGATGTTCAAGAACGAGTCGTCAATGCTGTTCGTTGGTTGGTTAGTAATGAAATAACCCCAGACCAGTTGCCGGGGTTACATTTTGGGCATGCGGGTTATGCTGTAGCTGTTGCTGAGGCAATCGCTGGCGGTATGATTCAGAGAAATGACCAGATTGACGAGTATATGGTAAAGGCTTTGAGAGGTAAGCTCGATTGGCCTGATATCACACATGGTGCAGCAGGCCAAGGAATTGCGGCCCTTTATTGTTCGGATCGGCTGAATGATGAAGTGTTCTCAGCCTATGCCCACGAATGCGTAGCCTATTTAATAAAAAATCAGAAAGAGGATGGCTCCTGGGAAATGCCAGAAGGTGTCGATGGGATGAGCGGGGAGACATTGACCGGATTTGCGCACGGAGTAGCAGGAATAGTCTATTTCCTGGCAGAATATGATCGGCGTTATCAACATGCTAATGCAAAAAAGGCGTGGCAAGTAGGAGCAGGTTGGTTAATGAAGAAAGCCATTCCTTCAGATAATGGTAAGTCCCTTTTGTGGGAGTATAGCGATAAAAGTTCGGCGCTATGGAAATGGTGGTGTCACGGTTCACCAGGTATTGCACTAACGTTTCTTAGACTGTATGAACAAACCAAAGAACAACAATATGCTGAGGTTGCAGAAAAAGCATTGAAAGTTCACTCTTCTGACATCCTGACTTCTAATCTTAGTCAATGTCACGGTCTTAGTGGCTTAGGTGACATCTATCTCGAAGGGTATCGAGTATTAGAAGACTCACAATGGTTGGAAAGAGCTCAACATTTAGCTGATAAAATTATTAATCTACGACGTGAAAACGAATCTAATTCAGTGACTTGGATAACAGAAAACCCTTATCATACGACGGCTGATTTGATGGTAGGATCAGGTAGTGTGGTCCACTTTTTATTAAACCTTTCATTAGGGGGAGAGAAAACTGGATTCCCTCTGTTGTTAGAGCCAATTAAAAATAAAGACAATTAACAAAACACTACAATAATCATAACCACTTAATAACCTGATGAAAGAGTAATGGTAGAGTTTATTTTAGTAGTGGAAAAAGAGGCGGGACAAAAGGTGGAAAAACCAACCTTTTGCCCCGCCTCTTGCTTATTGTCTAACAGAGGCTTGTACATATTTTCCCAATAAAGATGTGAGAAAATACAATATCCCTATAGTCATAGATTCACCTGAAGGGAAATTATCGTAATAGTCAACTTAGGTACCATACAGTTCTTGAGCGTTCATTATGCTATACTGCTTCCCTGTTGAAGCTTTTGTTGTTTCTGAATTTTTTTAATATCCATACGTAGGAAAACAGAAACAATGAAAGCAAGGGTGATCATACCAAAGAAAACGTAAAATACAGGAATGTAACTTCCTGTAGCGCCTTGAATATTAGAAACTAGCATTGGACCAATGATACCACCTAGTGACCAAGTGGTTAGTAGGTACCCATGAATAGCACCTAATTGTTTTGTTCCAAATAAGTCACCAATAAAGGCAGGGAGGTTAGAGAATCCACCACCATAACAACTTACAACTAACAAAATAAGGATTTGGAATATGATAGCATTTGTTGTCATCGGTAATGTGAAAAATGCCACCATTTGAATGACGAAAAAGATCAGAAATACATTATGTCTACCAATGTAGTCAGAGGCTGCAGCCCAACCTAATCGGCCACCACCATTAAAGATTCCCATGATCCCAACCATTGTTGCAGCAGCAGCGGCTGATAGTCCAACAACATCTTGGGCCATAGGGGATGCCACTGAGATCATCATAATTCCAGCACTTACATTGATGAGCTTCATTGTCCATAGCATCCAGAAGTGCTTCGTTTTCACTGCTTGCTTAGCTGTTAATTGACGTAAATCCTTTTTTATTGCTTTTTGACCAGAGGCCACTGCTTTAACCATACTTGGAGGCATCCAGCCTTCTTTTGGAGGCTCGATGTAGGAGGCTCCTAACATCATTAAAATGAAATAACATGCTCCTAAAACATAAAATGTATTTGTAACGTTTATAGTTTCGATTAATAATGCGGCAGCTGGCGCAGTTACTAAGGCGCCTGTACCAAAACCTAAAACAGCCATCCCTGTTGCCAATCCTCTTCGGTCAGGGAACCACTTAACAAGGGTAGAGACAGGTGAGATATATCCAACTCCTAAGCCTAAACCACTTAATAATCCATAGGTAAGTAGAAACATGATCGAAGAATCAACTACAACTGCAAGTCCAGATCCTGCTTGTCCAGAAGCAAACAAAATTGCGGCTAGGATTGCAGATTTTCTTGGACCATGCTTTTCAACAAATGGACCAAAAAAAGCCGCTGATAGTCCTGCGAGCGCCATCATAATGGTGAAAGCTAACGTAACATATGTCTCTGACCAGCCAATCGTTTCAACTAATGGATTTTTATATACACTATATGCATAGGCCGCACCGATGGATAGGTGAATAGCGATAGCGGATAAAGCCATTAACCATCTGTTTTTTGTCTTCATAACAATTTCCTCCCTTGAATGAAATAAGATTATTGATAGTAGAGCTATATTAAATAAGAAAAAGGCTATTTTGTATAAACTAGGGAGATATAAAAAATGTAAGTGTTTTCAAAAAAGAAGAAATATATGTTGGTGATCCCCACTCCTTTCCTCTCAAATAAAAACCTCTCGAATCGAGAGTTAAATTTGGTTATCACAATTAGTAAAAGCACTTCGTCTGTGCTTTCCAAATTCCCCATTCCACATTAGTAGATGAATACTAGTTTAATGCAGTGGTTTAATTACTTTGTCAACGCTTACAATTATGGGGACGATCTGGAGTTTCACCAGATCCCCTTTTAACCAAAAATATGGCACCTTTATTACGTATTTATGAACTTTTTGCAACAAATCTAATTTAACAGAAATAATGTAATTGTGTCAATATTTGAACTTTTTAAACTAATTGTAGGTAGAGATCATTGAAACCAATATTATTCCAGACAGATGGTAAGAATAAACCTTTTTGCGCTTTATTTTTGTTGAAAAAAGCTGTAGTTGATTTTACAAAAACATTAAGTACTTGACTTGGAAAGTATTTGGGTAAAATATCCCTTTGTGTAAATTTTACGGTATTTTATAGAGTGGTGTGTCAGACATTCCTATTCATTATAGAAAATAAAAAAACGTCACTGACGTTCACTGAGCGTCACTGGCCTTCACTGAACGAGATGAATGCAATTCAGTGCCAGTGAGTAGGTTTGGTGATTTTGATAGGCCTTTGTTAAGATGATTTTCAGTTGAGCAAAATAGTAAGGGGGAAACAAAGTTGGTTAAGACGACAACAAAAGATCAAAAAAATACGAAACAACAAAGTAAACTACATTTAATTGATACAGATATTCATGAAAGAGCACAATATAAAGATTTATTACCTTATTTAGATCAGCCGTATAGAAGGTACATTACTGATTGTCACTGGTTACAGGAAAAACATATGCCATATACACAACCAGCTGTAGCAGGTGTTGACCGAGCAGATGCGAGAGTCCCAGATGGCCGTCCGGCAGGCTCTGACTTATCATTTATGAAAGAGCAACTATTGGACCCGGTTGGTCATGAAGTTGGTATTTTAACAGGTGCACTTGATCCATCTCCTTCATCAATGCATGGCTGGTATGAGATGGCGACAGCACTTGCTAGCGCATATAACGATTGGCAAATTGAAAACTGGTTAGATAAAGATGAACGCCTTTATGGTTCAGTTCATATTGCCGCCCAAGATCCTCAAGCCGCTGTACGTGAAATTGAAAGAGTAGGATCACATCCGAAAATGGTACAGGTCCTTCTTCCAATTGATGATAAATTATGGGGAGATCCTTTCTATCATCCGATTTTTGAAGCCGCAGAGCGCCATGATTTAATGATTGGAATGCATCATAACGAACCACCGATTCATTATGGACAGTGGCCGAGATACTTTATTGAATGGCATACGTTAATTCCAACTGCCCATATGATGCAGGTAACAAACATGGTCTTTAACGGTGTATTTGAAAAGTTCCCAAAATTGAAATTAATGATGATTGAAGGTGGATTTACGTATGTTCCTTTCCTTATGAGAAAAATGGATCAGCAATATAAAGACCTTCGTCATGAAGTACCATGGATTAAAAGGATGCCTAGTGATATTATCCGTGAGCATGTTTGCTTTACAACACAGCCTTTAGAGGAAATGACAAAGAAAGAGTTTCTACAAATTATAGAACAAATGGGCTCAGATGAAATGGTTTCATTCTCAACGGATTATCCACATTGGGATTACGATTCACCGTATGAATCATTACCTCCGAACCTTGGAGAAGACTTGACACGTAAGCTTTTCTCTGAAAATGCGCGAAACTTCTATCCAAAACTTCAACGTATTGGGAGGGAGAAATAATGCAACAAGTCGTACAAGAAGTAATTGTATGTAAAAAAACGGATCTAAATCCAGGCGAAATGATGGAAAGTACATTTGGAAAGCATTCGATTGTAGTTGCAAGAGCGTCAGATGGAGAATATTACGCGTTTTTAAATCGCTGTATTCACCAAGGTGCTGCATTATCGAAAGGGAAAATTTGTGGTGCACCAGAGCCAACTGATAATCTAGGAGAATATGACTTTAAAAGAGAAGGGGATATTCTTCGTTGTCCGTGGCATGGACGTGAGTTTGATATAAAAAATGAAGGATGCATGCTTGCAAATTCAAAATTCAAGCTAAAAAACTTCAAGGTAAAAGTAGAAGATGAGAACGTAATTGTATATAAATAGCGAAAAGTCCGGAATAAACTAAAACAGAGGTGGCTTATCATGAAAAAAATGTTCATTAATGGACAATGGATTGAATCTGAATCAAAAGAAACACGTGAGATTATTAATCCGTTTAATCAAGAAGTTGTTGAAAGTGTGACAGAAGGAAATGAAGTAGATACGAAAAAAGCCATTTCTGCAGCCCGTGAAGCATTTGACTATGGGGAATGGCCGGGTACTCCAGCGACGGAACGAGGTTTAAAGCTCTTTAAAATAGCAGATTTAATTGAAAGAGATATAGAAGAACTTATTCGATTAGAATCATTAGATACAGGTAAGACGGTAACAGAAAGTGAAGCTGATATGCAAGATATCGCCGGTGTCTTCCGCTATTATGCAGGGCTTGCTGATAAACATGGTGGTGAAATCATTGATTCGCCAATTCCTAATTCAAAAAGTAAAGTCGTAAGAGAGCCTGTTGGTGTGTGTGGTCAAATTACGCCTTGGAACTATCCATTATTACAAGCAGCATGGAAAATTGCGCCTGCTTTAGCAGCTGGAAATACACTTGTCATGAAACCAAGTGAAATAACACCTCTTACAACAATCAAAGTTTTTGAATTAATGGAGGAGGTAGGGTTTCCAAAAGGTGTTGTAAACCTGGTATTAGGTGCAGGTGCAACTGTTGGAAACGAATTAGCAGTCAGTCATGATGTTGACCTGATTTCTTTTACAGGTGGAATTATGACTGGGAAAAAGATTATGCAAGCAGCAAGTACAAATATGAAGAAAATTGCGCTTGAACTTGGTGGGAAAAATCCGAATATCGTATTTGCCGATTGTGATTTTGAGACGGCATTAGATCAAGCTTTAAATGCAGTATATTTCCATGCAGGTCAAGTATGTTCTGCAGGTGCAAGATTACTAGTAGAAGATTCTATCCATGACCAGTTTGTTGACGCGTTAGTGGAGCGAGTTAAAAAGATTAAACTTGGAAATGGATTTGACCCTGAAACACAATCAGGACCTATGATCTCCAAAGAACATCGTGAAAAGGTTGAACAATATGTTGAAATAGGGAAGAAAGAAGGAGCAAAACTCCTTGTAGGTGGTGCAAGACCAGATCATTCAGACTTACAAGACGGTTTCTTCTATTTACCTACTATCTTTACAGATTGCACGTCTGAAATGACCATTGTACAAGAAGAAGTATTCGGACCTGTTCTAACAGTTGAACGGTTCCACAGCGAACAAGAAGCAACAAAACTTGCAAATGACTCGATCTATGGACTTGCAGGTGCAGTCTGGACAACAGATATTCAAAAGGCCGAACGTGTCGCTTCAAAATTACGAATGGGAACTGTTTGGATTAATGACTTCCATCCATATATCCCACAAGCACCATGGGGAGGATATAAGCAATCTGGTATTGGGAGAGAGCTAGGCTCTATTGGTCTGGAAGAATATACAGAGTTAAAGCATGTGTATCAAAATACGGACCCACAGCCACTCCATTGGTTTAAATAAAATCTGAGTATTGGATGCGATTTGATTAAAAGCATGAACTTTTCGTTGTTATAATATTGCAGGAAGTTTGGGCGCTGTTTTTCCAGTAACAGGTCTTCTCATTCCTGCCTTTTTATTTTTTTCTAAACGTGTATTGCAGTAGAAACAGGTATCCTACAATTAACATATGATAATTATCTAATAAGTTGTTCTATCAATAAGGTAAGATAATAATGTTAAAATAGAAATAAGAAAGTCATTCATTAGGGAAGATTTCGAGATGAGCAATAAACAAACTAATTTACTCCTTCAAAAATTAAATGTTAATCAAAGAAACATCAAAAATGATGTAATCGCTGGTTTCACCCTTTTTATAATGCTTGTTCCACAAGGGATGGCCTATGCTATGCTTGCAGGTCTGCCTCCTGTCATGGGGTTATATGCATCAACAATCCCTCTTTTTATTTATGCTTTTTTCGCTTCTTCAAAGCATTTGTCGATCGGACCTGTTGCAACAACTTCCTTACTTGTGTTCACGGGGGTTTCGGTCTATTCCGAACCGGATTCAATGCATTATATCTCACTTGTATTAGTTCTTACAATCATGGTAGGGATCATTCAGCTTTTATTTGGCCTTTTGAAAGTAGGATTTATTGTAAAATTTATCCCACATTCTGTTTTGAATGGTTACACGTCAGCGGCCGCCATTGTGATCGGTCTGAGTCAGGTTCAGCATCTACTAGGTATAGATATGTCGAATCATTTGCAAGTTCATCTTCTCTTATTTGAGCTCATCCAACATGTGAATGAACTGA
Source organism: Desertibacillus haloalkaliphilus (assembly GCF_019039105.1). Lineage (NCBI taxonomy): Bacteria > Bacillati > Bacillota > Bacilli > Caryophanales > Bacillaceae > Desertibacillus > Desertibacillus haloalkaliphilus. The sequence goes on from NZ_JAHPIV010000005.1 coordinate 50,039, forward strand.
ATTTATACACCGTCTTCATTGCAGCCGGGAGTATTGTTATGCTTCTCGGATTAAAACGAATGAAAGGTCGTATGCCTGCTGCACTTATTGTTGTGATTGTATCCATTGCGCTGGTTTCATTTTTTCAATTGGATCATAAAGGGGTTCAAATTGTGGGAGGAGTTCCAAATGGCTTTCCTTCTTTTGCATTACCTAATCTCAATATTGATTCCATTCAAATGCTATTGCCAATGGCATTTACGATTGCCATCGTTAGTTTTATGGAGTCCCTTGCTATTGCTAAAACCATGGGACGAAAGGGAAAGTATAAAATTTACGCGAACCAAGAGTTGAAGGCTTTAGGTATTGCTAATATCTTTGGTGCATGTTTTCATTCCTACCCTGTTAGTGGTAGCTTTTCTAGAACAGCAGTCAATAAAGAAGCAGGTGGTCACAGTCAATTTACATCAATTGTAACGGGTCTATTTATCATGATTACGATCCTGTTTTTCACATCACTTTTTTATTATTTACCGAATGCAGTCCTTGCTGCCATTATTGTTGTAGCCGTATATAAATTAGTAGATATTAATGAATTGAAGCATTTATATAAAGTCAATCCATTTGAAGGTTGGACGTGGATCACAACTTTTACAATAACTTTATTTGTAGGGATTCAATGGGGCATCCTATTAGGAGCAATCTTTACACTATTGCTGATCTTAATGAGAAGTACAAAACTTAATATTATAGAGGTAGGGTATATAAAAGAGAAGAAAGCATTCAGAGATTTAAGTCGCTATCCAAATGCAATGACGTTAGAAGATGTCTTGTTGGTTCGTATTGATTCTTCCTTGCACTTTGCAAATAGCTCTATTTTAGATGAAAAGATAAAGGGGCTTATTCGTCACAAACCTAAAACAAAGTGGGTAGTAATTGATATGGCAGGCGTAAATGATATTGATACGATATCCGTTGAAACGTTAGGTGAAATCATTGAGTATTACCAAGAGGAAGACGATATCAGGTTTTTGTTCGCAAACATGAAGGGCGCAATTCGAGATAAGGTAAATAAAGCTGTATGGAAACGCCACTATCCCGAACCCATCAATCTTTCGTTAGAAAAGGTGTTAAAAGAAAAAGGATTTAACTACAAGGAGTCACGAAAATATACCTCTGATATAATTGATTATCAAATATAATGAGTGAAAACGATAGGTAGCATTAACGCGTCAGATTCCAAGTTACGTTTTACTTCATAGTTAAGTAAGCAATGAGCGTTTCTAAAAGAACGAAACGAACTTAGGTTTCTCTAACCGTATAAAATCAACGGAAAATGAGCTGACAATTTAATGTAACCAGGATTCAACAAGGTACTAATGGAATGAGAAAGGCTTGGATGATATTAAAATCCAAGCCTTTCTCATTCCATTTTACTCAGACGAGCTGGAGCTGTGTTTTTACGTTTTGCATCATACAAGTGAAAACATTAGTCTCGAACACGTTTAGATGAGTAGCGAAGAAATGGTATGAATGGGCGAAACATAAAGAAAAGAAAAAACCACCCTCAGCCAGCAGGTGGTTTAGAAGAGTAAAGATTCTAGGCAAATCACTAGAAGCTTTAACTTACTTCTCGAGTCACTTTCTTCTCTATGTTCTTCTTACGGTCTTTTCTTTTTGTTCTTTTTTCAACATCTTGATTGGCTGCCTTGTAAAATGAGGATCCCATTAACAGTATGACAATGGAAAATGGTAGTGCAGCAATTATTAACATATTCTGTAGCCCTTGTATACCACCGAAATAAACAATGATGGCAGCCATTGCTGACATGGCAACACCCCAAACAATTTTAACTGAATTAGCAGGGTTTATTGAGCCTCCTGTACTTAGCATTCCAAGGACAAACGTTGCTGAGTCTGCTGAAGTAATGAAAAAGACTGCGATGACAACGATCGTTATAAGTGACATTAATTCACCTATTGGGTAATTTTGAAGGACACCAAACGTTGTCGTTTCAAGAGAGTAGCTAGATATTGTATCAATTCCGTTTTGTTCAATATTCAAGGCGGAAACACCAAACACGGCGAAAAAGATAAAGCATACAAATGCAGGGACAAAAAGCACACCTAGCAAAAATTCTTTAACTGTACGGCCCTTGGATATCCTAGCGATAAAAATCCCAACAAATGGAGCCCAAGAGATCCACCATGCCCAGTAAAAGATTGTCCAATTGTCAATCCATGTACGACCACTTTCATTTAATGGAGAAATACGGAAACTCATATCAAAAAAGTTAGCGATGTAGCTTCCGAGCGTAGAAGTAAACATGTTTAAGATGTATAAGGTAGGGCCAACGATAAATAACATCAGTAATAGTACAAATCCAAGTCCCATATTGGCATTACTTAAATATTTTATTCCTTTTCCGATTCCGGACCACGCAGAGAAAATAAATAGACCAGTGGCAATAGCTAAAATCAATAATTGCATTCCGAAGTTATTCGGTGTATGAAAAAGGTAAGCTAAGCCGGCATTAATTTGTGCGGAACCAAAGCCGAGGGTTGAAGCTACCCCCACTATAGTAGCGAAGATCGCGAGGGTATCAATTATTGTCCCTGCTTTTCCGCGCATATTCTTTTCTCCAAAAATAGGGATAAGTGTAGCGCTAATTAATCCAGGAAGGCCTTTGCGAAACTTAAAGTAAGCTAAAGCGAGCGCCACAACGCCATATACTGCCCACGCATGTACACCCCAATGAAAAAAAGAATATTGGAGCGACTGTCTGATGGCCTCATTAGATCCAGCCTCAGCCCCTGGTGGACTTATAAATGCATGGGAAATCGGTTCGGCCGTCGTCCAAAAAACTAAACCTATTCCCATTCCAGCACTAAATAACATAGCAAACCATGAAGCTAAACTAAACTCAGGCTGATCATCATCTTTCCCCAATTTAATCTTTCCAAAGCGAGAAAAGATGAGGTAGATACAAAATGTCAACAATAGCATAATAATTAATAAGTAGTACCATCCGAACACCTCGGAGATATATGTAGTCACGTTGGAGGATAAGGATTGTAAATGCTCAGGCGCAGCGGCTCCCCAAACGACTAGTACTACACATATAATTAGTGCGTACCAAAAAACTGAACTAACATTCTTCACATTTTCACCTCAATTATTTTTACTCACTTAACTTTCCACGTTATTCGAAAGAAAGCTCTCGTTTACCAAATCCAATGGTAATAGAGGCTCCGTCATCTACCTTCAACAACTGGTAAAAAATTTTAGCAAAAACAGTCGAGAAATAGCAAATCGATTCTAAAGTGATTATCACTGTTTACCTCGTTTAACGAAGGTCAGTGAAACTCAGTGATAGTTTTTCATATTTTCATAGTATTTATAATAAATACTTGTTCTTTTATAGGGGGTCTCTGTTATAATATTCTAGTATTACATAACTGCTCAGCGTTTAATAAACATTAATTTATAAAATGGGGTTTAAAAAATGTTAGTGAACCATAAAAAGGTAAATAGTTCATCTTATTATTTAACGTTGTATATCAAGTCTAGAAAAAAGGTATTCGATCAAACAATATCTGATCGGTGTAAAATGATTTTTGAAGATATTGGAGCGCAATATCATATTGATATAAATCATTGGTGTACTGAACAAGACCATCTCTTCATTAATATTAATGTTCAAACTTTTGGTAATGTAGCTGATTTTGTTGAAGATTTTAAGGTTTCTAGTTCAAAGATACTTAAGAAAGAATTCCCTCAACTCAAAAGAAAGTTCTGGAAAACGAACTTATGGGAAAAGGATTTCCATTTAACACCTGTAAAGGGCTACCACTGTTCAATAAGAACTAAATTTTAACTATATCAAACATTCTCAAATGAGCCTCAATTAATGTTTTATAAAGCAACAGGGATCGGTTCTGTTGCTTGTACATTTCTTCATGAGTAGGTTGGAAACCAGGATAATCTGATTTAATCGAATACAACAGAAAAAACTAAGCTAAGTTGAGTTTAAGCGCCTGATCAATCCTCATCCTTATAAAGTATGTAATAAGGTGGAAAAGAAGGATAATTTACGAAAAAATGGGTGATTGTCAGGGATAAGTTAAGAAAAATAAACACAAACCGAGTTATGGGTTATAAAAAATGAGGAGGGGTCAACCCCTCCTCATTTTTTATGCATTTATTCTCTTAATTTTCATAGTATTTATAAGTGTAATGTTTGATATAATTTATTTATTAATAATAGTTATAAATAAATATTGACTTTAAAGTGATAAGTGTTATCATTGGGTTATGTTTAACTTTTACTTCTATGGGGTATGGGAAGTAAGTGAAAAATAAATAGGATTGTATACGTTAGTTAAATGATTTACTAATTATTGATATGGAGAGGGGAATCGTATATGGATACTAAAAACACTTCTAACACTGGAGGATGCCCGTTTCATCAAGGTGCAGCTACAAGTCCCAAATCTAGTGGTACGACGAATAAAGATTGGTGGCCAAATCAATTAAACTTAAATATTTTACATCAGCATGATAAAAAGTCTAACCCGATGGGAGAAAACTTCGATTATGCAGAGGAATTTAATAAGTTAGACTATGATGCACTTAAGCAGGATCTTCGAGATCTAATGACAGACAGTCAAGATTGGTGGCCAGCTGACTATGGACATTATGGCCCATTCTTTATTCGTATGGCTTGGCATGCTGCTGGTACCTACCGTGTAGGTGATGGTCGCGGAGGCGGTGGAACTGGCAATCAGCGTTTTGCTCCACTTAATAGCTGGGCTGATAATGGTAACTTAGATAAAGCACGACGTCTGCTTTGGCCAATTAAGCAAAAATATGGAAACAAAATCTCTTGGGCTGACTTATTGCTTCTAACAGGTAATGTTGCTATTGAATCAATGGGTGGCAAGACATATGGTTTTGGTGGTGGACGTGCAGACATTTGGCATCCAGAGGAAGACATCTATTGGGGTAATGAGACTGAAATGCTAGGTAATAACCGCTACACAGGTGATCGTGAGCTTGAAAACCCGCTTGCGGCTGTTCAGATGGGTCTTATCTATGTGAACCCAGAAGGCCCAGATGGCAAACCAGATCCGCTTGCAAGTGCTCGTGATATTCGCGAAACCTTTGCGCGTATGGGAATGAACGATGAAGAAACGGTTGCGCTAGTAGCCGGTGGCCATACGTTTGGTAAGGCACACGGTGCTGGGGATGCAGCTCATGTTGGACCAGAACCTGAAGCAGCCCCTATTGAAGCACAAGGCTTAGGTTGGTTAAGCACACACGGAAGCGGAAAAGGTCGTGACACGATCACAAGCGGTATTGAAGGTGCTTGGACGGCGAATCCGACTCAGTGGGATAATGGCTACTTTGATTTATTATTTGGGTATGAATGGTGGCTGACAAAGAGCCCAGCAGGTGCGTGGCAGTGGCTTGTGGTAGATCCTGATGAAAAAGATCTTGCACCAGATGCAGAGGATCCATCAGTGAAGGTTCAAACAATGATGACGACTGCGGATATGGCATTACGTTTTGACCCAGAATACGAGAAAATTTCTCGTCGTTATCATGAGAATCCAGAGGAGTTTGCAGATGCATTTGCTCGTGCGTGGTTCAAATTGTTACACCGTGACATGGGACCTCGTTCAAGATATCTAGGACCAGAAGTTCCAGAAGAAGATCTTATCTGGCAAGATCCTGTTCCAGCTGTTGATTATGAATTAACAGATGAAGAAGTAGAGCGGATTAAGGTGATGATTCTAGATTCCGGACTTACAATTAGTGAGCTCGTCACAACTGCTTGGGCTTCAGCTTCTACATTCCGTGGTTCAGATAAGCGTGGTGGTGCAAATGGTGCGCGTATCCGTCTCGCTCCACAGAAGGATTGGGAAGTAAACCAACCGGAACAACTTGCAAAAGTTCTTGCAGTATATGAAGAAATTCAAAGCCATTTAGAAAAGAAAGTCAGCATGGCCGACTTAATTGTACTTGGTGGTACTGCTGCGGTAGAGAAAGCTGCAAAGGATGCAGGATTTGATGTTCCTGTGCCGTTTGCTCCTGGACGTGGCGATGCTTCGCAAGAGCAAACAGATGCAGAAAGCTTTGACGTGTTAGAGCCTGTTGCGGATGGTTTCCGTAACTATCAGAAGAAGCAGTATAGTGTAAGTGCAGAGGAACTACTAGTAGACAAGGCACAGCTACTTGGGCTTACTGCACCAGAAATGACTGCACTTGTTGGCGGTATGCGAGTGCTAGGTACAAATTATGCTGGCACTGAGCACGGCGTTTTCACTGATCGTGTAGGTACACTGACTAACGATTTCTTTGTTAACTTGCTTGATATGGGAGTAGAGTGGAAGCCTGTAGACGAAGCAATATATGAGGGCCGTGATCGCAAGACAGGTGAAGTCGTGCGTACAGCAACTAGAGTTGACCTTGTGTTTGGTTCAAACTCTGTTCTCCGTGCGATCGCAGAAGTTTATGCACAAGAGGATAATAAAGAGAAGTTTGTGCGTGACTTTGTTGCTGCTTGGGTTAAAGTTATGAATGCAGATCGTTTTGACCTTAAATAACAACTAGTAATCCTGATAAGCTTAAATGTAGGTATTCGTTTCGACACTTACGAATACCTACTCTTTGAAGCAAATAGGAGCTAATTGTATGAAGGGTGATTAAAAGAATGGTTTTTGTCTCAAACGGGACAAGGGTCGGGACAAAACAAGTTAAAATATAAATATTGGCAATGGCTTCACTCGCCACATGCCAGTTGTGAGAAACTCACTCACACCGGTCTTTTAAAAAGTTGGTGACGGTTACGCTCATTGCCTCGAGGCTGGGACAAAAGGTATAAACACCAACCTTTTGTCCCAGCCTATTTCCATTTGATTAGTGGTTACATCTGTTATTTATTAAATTGGACCTTTCGTGATTTCAATAAGTTTAGAAATGATAGCAAAGATCTTTGCGTTCACATCTGTTATCCCAAAATCCAGCTAATCTATTAAAGTGCATTTCTAAATAGTTTTAGCTTGTTGGTTTAGAAGTAATTACTTAATTTTTGTTCATCTTTTCTTCTGAATGTTTTGTTTCTTTAACATTGAAAACACGGTCAATATCTAACGATGGCTTTCCTCGAATTGCATCATTCGATCCGATCGTAACATTCTCTTTATTAAATTTTTTTGGCATAAACACATTCCTCCTAAAATCTAGTTATATTAAGGTACCCTGTTTTAAAGGAATGTATTTATTTAAACTTTTTGAGAATAGAGAGTGTTGAACTGTATTGATACTAGAGATAAATTTAATTTCTGAAAGTTAGATTAAAATGAATATAGGGGAGTGAAAGACATGTTAGTCGGTCAAATCAAGGAAATTATTCGTCATCCGGTAAAATCTTTTCGGGGAGAAAGTGTACAACGATCTAAAATAATGGAATATGGTTTATATGGAGATCGTAGTCATGCTTATTTAGATGATTCAAAAAAAGAGAAATTCTTAACCATAACGGAACTCCAAGAAATGGTTCGATATAAAGCTAGGTTTGTGGGAGAAGAAGCATTAGAGGAATATCCTAAAGTCGAAGTCATCACGCCTGAGGGGAAGGTATTTGATTGGGAGGATCAAGAATTAATTAAACAATTGGAAAACAAATCGAAACGAAAAATCTCTACTAAGCAATATACTCCTTCACATGTACCTATTGGACCCATTGCTGTAGAACACATACTACTTGCCACAGATGCTTCATTGGATAAGTTGGAAGAACTATGGGGAAAGGACGAAGTTGATTCGAGGCGATTCCGTCCTAATTTATTTATTTCATTAAAGGATAAAGTACCTTTTATTGAAGAAGAATGGATTGGCCGACGTATTAAAATAGGAACTGAAGTAGAGGTGGAATTTGTAGGCCATTGTAAAAGGTGTATGATTATTACTGTTAATCCTGATAGTGCCGAAAAAGATTCAAGTTTACATCAAACCGTTATAAAAGAAAGGAACAATAATTTTGGCGTGTATGCTTCTGTGATAAAAACAGGTGACATTCACGTAGGTGATGACGTTCACCTTCTTGATTAATTTTCTAGTAGCAAAAGTATACGATAAATGTAAATGACTCAATATGTCCTCTGTATCGTAAATCCTATAATGCTCCCTTTCGTCATCAAATGACTTAAGGGAGCAGATCAATTCCCTTGCTATGGAGGCACAAGGTTTTTATGGGGGTCAGTATCCATAGATGTTGGTTTAGCTAATTTAATCCTTTAAAGGTCAGGAAAAACGCCAGTAACGAAGTTTCACTTATTTACTCGTCCGTAGTACCTAATGTCATTCCACCATCAACAACAATTTCTGTGCCCGTACAATAAGAGCTTTCGTCAGAGGCAAGGAATGCAACAACCTGAGCAATTTCAATTGGCTGTCCAATTCGTCCTAGTGGAACTGAATCGTAATAATCAGGAACACCCTCTCCTTGAGTGGCCATTTCTGTTTCGATTCCACCCGGATGGACCATATTCACTCGAATTCCTTTTGGGCCTAATTCAATAGCTGCGGCTTTTGACATTGCAACCACTGATGCTTTTGTTGCAGCGTAAGTAGAAGACCTACTAATTGGAGCAAATGCAGAAATCGACACATTGTTGATAATGGAGCCTTTTTGCTGTTTCTCCATCTGTGGAATAACAGCTTGCATCCCCATGAATACTCCAAGTTGATTAACATGAATCAACTGCTGGTAGTCCTCTAATGTTGTTTCTTTAAAAGCTTTTCGTTTTAAAACTCCAGCATTATTCACTAACACATCAATCTTATTGAATTTGTTTATCACTTTATCGACTGCTGCCCTCCATTCGGATTCCTTGCTGACATCTAACTGAATCGGAAAGGCGCGATCTTCTCCAATCGACTTAGCCACTACTATAGCCTCATCATAGCTCCGAGCACCAATTCCCACTTTAGCCCCTAATGAGGCAAGGTGCTGAGCAATAGCTTTACCTTGCCCCCGGTTAGCCCCAGTAATAAGAATGACATCATCTTTTAAATTCGGCATATCCTCACTCCTTCGTTCTTCAATACAAAGCTTGGTCTATATGGGACTTTAACATACAAATACTGTTTATCCCTGTTTTTTATTTTAAGCGGGTCTATCATTGAAATTTATTTTCCTTGTCCATCGGTTTAAAGCGACTTGCCGAAAGTTTAAAAAGCGTTGTGATATTAGTATTGTCCTTATTTACCTAATTTTTCGACAAATCGTGCTAGTATCGACAAAGAGTGACAAGTCCTTTATGCTATAAAAAGGGTTTATGCCCATGATTTTAGCCCTATTCATTATAATAGAAAAAGGCAAACTTATCGAAAGGTAAGGACGCAAAGCTACGAGTCTAAAATCCTCTTGGATAAAGATAGTCGGGTTGCCAAGAATAATAACAAATGGTTGTTTGGCTATCCCTATTTACCTCTGGGATAGCTTTTATTCATTACTGACATAGGAAAGAAGGTTTAGAGATGATAGTAGTAGATAAAAAGAAATATAAAATGGCAATTGACGAGGCTGCAAAGGAAATTCATGTGCAGGTGCATGGGCTAATTAGGGAGGGAGATGCAGAAGGTTACATGGCCGATTTACAGGACACGATTAATAAAGTGTCTAGACAAGAGTATACATTTGTTGTCGATGCTACACATCAAACGCCAGTACCATCAAAAGTTGTACCGCAGCTAGAGCAAACGATGCAGTTTTATTCTAAGTTAGGTTTTAAGGATATCCTTTTAGTAAAACCTGCATCTAAAATTGCTCAAGTTCAAATAAGAAATGCACTTGAAAGAATTAAGTTTACAGGTACGATTATTGATCGTGCATCTCGCTCAATATAGTCACGTCCAAAATAGTAACCTTTGAAAGGAAGTCAACAAGTGGAAACAACACTAGAGTTATATACATATGAAATTTTAACAAAGGAACAAACAACGTTAATACAGAAAGCAGCTGATTGTCTAGCACGCTCATTTGTTGGTGTAGATGTATCAGGAAAATGGGTGCAGGAACCAATGGTAGGTCAATTAAAGCTACGTTATGAGGATTTCTATAAATTTACCAAGGATTATTTAGACTCTACCGTAGAGCAGGGATATTGCGTAGTCGCTCAAGATCGTAATCATAATGTTGTTGGTGTACTTGCCGGAGACACAAATGCACCAGAGATTATCGGAGAAGATGTATTTGAAGGTTCATTCTATGATATGAATGTAATTTTACATGTTTTGGAAGATGTTGATAAACGTTTCATGGAAGATTATAAAAAACGAAACGGGAAAGAAATCAACGATGGAGAGTTATTGCATATATTCATGTTAGGGGTGACAGCAACAAGTAACCGTCACGAGGTTATTCAGCAATTAGGAAATAAATTGATAACAAAGGCATCTTCAAATGGATTGAAGGCAGTTTTAGCTGAAGCGACAAACTCGAAGTCGGTACGTGTGCTAGAGAAGTATCACAATATGGAGAAATATAAAGATTTAGAAGGAAATTATATTGTACATAAATACCAGGATAATAGTAGGTTAAATGGTATTCATGCAAATATAGCTGATGGAACATATATACTTATTAGAGAGCTATAAAATGATCATAATCGGTTTATCAAATATTAAAAAGTAGGGGATTTATTTATCATGGAAGCGACAATGCTTGGGCTAATTATAATCTTATTGGGAACAACAGTGTATTTTGCTTACCGCTATTTTTCTTTGAAACATCATCACGTGAATAAAGAAATTATAAATGGAATGAAAGAGATATCAGCAGGTCATGTCAGTAGTAAAGTTGATGAAAAAAGTTCTGATCATGCCGCATTTAATCAACTAATCGAGTTTTTAAATCGTGTAAGGGAAAGTTTTTTGTCATTTTCAAAACATACACATCAAAAAGGAGAAAATCTAGCTGATATTGGTGAGTATGCGACTGAGAAAGCTGATATTGTCAGAGCAGCGATTGATGAGGTAGGTAGAGGGTTAGAGAAACAATTAGTAGCTACGGAAGAAAGCGCCATGTCTATGGAAGAAATGACACAGGCGACCGAAGATCTATCGGTGAGGTCAAATGAAATTTCAGACCAATCAAACACGACCTTAGAGTTGACGCAAGAAGGAAATGAGAAGTTAAAGGACACGTTAGAAAAAATGGAGCAGTTTAATCAAACGATTAATCAAACATTTTCTGCGATAAACAAACTTGGGGAAAAGTCAAACGAAATTGGTTCTATTGTAAAGGTTATTACAGGAATATCAGAACAAATTAATTTATTAGCCTTGAATGCGTCAATAGAAGCTGCCCGCGCGGGTGAACACGGTAGGGGGTTTGCAGTTGTTGCTGATGAGGTTCGAAAATTGGCCGAGCAATCACGTCACTCTTCTTCTGAAGTGTCAAGTATTGTAAAGAATATACAAGAAGAAACTGAAATCGTTGTAACGTCAATGCAAAAGGGTACAGAAGAATTCAAAGATACCAACACAACCATTGTAGAGGTTGAAACCATGTTCGAAAAGATTCTATCTACAACAAAAATTATTGCTGAAAATAATGCAAATTCATCTGCAAGTACTGAAGAATTATCTTCTTCTGCTCAGCAAATCATGACAACCATTGAAGAAATAGCGTCGATCTCTCGGGAGTCTGTTGAAATGTTTGAGGAGCTAATAGAAATTAGCGATGATGAACAACATACAATCGAAAAACTAGTTCAGGAAGCAAAAACTTTATCGGAGTTAGAGAATGATGTGAACCAACTTCTGTTAACATGGAAGCAAAGTGATGAAACAGAAAAAGTTAAAATGGATCAAGAGGCTTAAGCAAAGGTTAGGTTAGCAGAATGATGGTGGTTGATAAGGATGCTTCTCATAGGTTGATCAAACTTGTGTGAAGCTTCTTTTTTATAGTGAATATGCTCACACTAGCGTTAGGTTCAGTAATACTTACTCTAACAAGTCTACCAATTACATTTAAAACAACTTCTAGTAACAACACCTAGGGAGGAAAAGCAATGGAGGAAATACAAAAATTGTTTCCAAGTATGGACGGAAATGACTTTCAAAGAGCGGAGTTATTGTCGTACTTTAGGGCGATTTTAGCAAGTGTAGATGAATTAAAGGATCCTAATAAACTAACACTAGGGGAAATGCCAGAGTACACGGAGGATTATTATAATCGTGTGATTCAAAAGGCAAGTGTTCCGAAATCAGGTGTGGCGATGGAGGAAGTGATTCAGAAGCTTCTTCAGTTGGTCGAAGGACATAGATATGTTAATCGCAACTATGTAGCTAATGCAGCACCCCTTCCGAATATTGCGAGTATCATCGGGAATTTAGTCATGGTACTTGTCAATGGGAACAATCTTTGGGATGTGGAAGGTCCAGCAGCGGCTACAGCGGAAGTCGAAGTTACAAGTATGTTGTCAAAGCTAATCGGATACGATGAAAATCTGAGTTCTGGATATACAACTTGGGGTGGACAGGGGGCTGTCTTTAACTCTTTACGTCTTGCCATTGCCCGTTATGCGCCAGACTCTAATCAAACAGGTGTACCGGATAATCTTTATTGCTTCTGTTCAGAGCTTTCCCATTATAGCTTATATAAGTCTGTAGAAGCGACTGGGATTGGTGTTGAAAATATGGTTCGCGTGAAAGTGAATCAAGATCATTCTATGAATCTAGAAGACTTAAAGGAAAAAATGGAGCATGTTATTGAAAAAGGTGGCGTTCCGCTTTATGTCCTTGCGACAATGGGAACAACCGATACATTTGGGATTGATGATATTGAGGAAATGAAGCGGATCGCCGAACAGTTGGAAAATAAGCATGGTTTAAGTCCAATCTATATTCATGCCGACTCAGCTATGGGCGGGATGTATTCTTTCTTTAATGATTACGACTTTGAACGTAATCCTCTGCGATTTGAGGGCCATGTTCATGAGGTATTGAAAGCATATCAACAGAAGTTTAAACATATTAAGCTTGCAGATAGTATGGTTTTTGATTTCCACAAGCTAGGACAAACACCATATATCACGAGTTTATTTTTAATTAAAAACAGAGAAAACCTGAAGTATATTGACTTAGATGAAGCAGAAACACCGTATGTTGGGAACCGTGGTTATGGAAGCTATCATACAGGCTACACACTTGAATGCTCGAGAATGGGAAGTGCTTTGGCGATCTATGCGTCATTATTAGCATTCGGTGTGGAAGGCTACCAAAAGCTTTTAGCTAATTATATTCGTGTTAATAGTACGTTTAGAGAAACGCTAGCAAAAGAAATTTCGAATGTAGCGATTACAAATGAGATTTCTCCGATTACGACGTTCCGCTTTTATCCTGAAGAGACAAGATGGAATGATGAATTGAACGGTCGTTTAACTGTGGAAGAGTTACTGGAAATTAATCAATTTAATGAAGAGTTCGCAGAAGTGATTGGTGCCCAGCGAGATACCGTCTTCTTTGGAAATACCAAAAAGCAGTGTCTCGTGGATGTAAAAAACTTAAACAAGCGAATCCCCGTATACGCACATAAATTTTTCGCGATCTCGCCATATTCAACGATAGAAGAGGTCGACCGTTATGTTGGATTCCTAAAAGAGCACCTAGAACTTTTCCAGAAAACAAAAACGGTAGTGGCAATCTAAATTCATATGTTGGTGATTATAATACTACAATCGCAAATTATAGGTTTTCCAAGGGTTCTTTGAACTTTTGGAAGGCCTTTTTTTGTTGACCTCAGTCATGGATAAAATGTATGTATAAAGGGCTTTTTTTGAGATATGAGAACAAATGGATTATGATGAAGACGAACTGTATTGAAGCATATGAATCAAACATTAATGAAAGTGGGAGGCAATTAGATGGGGCTATTACAAGGGAAAACAGCTATAATTACAGGAGCGAGTAGTGGAATTGGTGCTGGTATCGCAAATGAACTAGCGAGTGAAGGAGCCAATGTTGTATTGGCTGCGCGCCGAACGGAGAAATTGAATGAATTAGAAAATGAAATTAAAGAACAAGGAAGCGGCAATGTACTCACGGTTCAGACAGATGTAACAAGTAGGCAAGACGTTGAGGAATTAGTGAAACAAGCCGAAACAACATTCAATCACGTAGATATCTTCGTGAATAACGCAGGGCAAATGCTTTCGTCTCAGGTACTTTCAGGGAAAGTAGACGAGTGGGAACAAATGATTGATGTAAATATAAAAGGGGTGCTCTTTGGTATTAACTCGATATTGCCATCAATGCTAGAGCGTTCAAGTGGTCATATTATTAACATCGCATCTGTTTCAGGGCTTGAAGTAACGAAAGTAAGTACGGTCTATAGTGCAACGAAATTTGCAGTTCGTGCGATCTCCACTGGTCTTGAAAAAGAATTGGCCAAAACGGGTGTCCGTGTAACGAATATCTCCCCGGGGATGGTGGATACGTCACTAGTCAGTGGGAGTTCATGGAATAACGAACGTAAAAAGTTAGAGACAAAAGATATTGCAAAAGCAGTCATCTATGCAGTGACTCAACCCGATTATGTGAATGTAAATGAAATTACCGTTCGCCCGGTTTAATCGAGGAACTAGATAACAAGAAAAAGTGACCCACAACTGAGAAGGTTGTGGGTCACTTTAGAGTGCTGATTTAAGCTCTTAAAAACTTTCAGATGGCAGAAGACTGTAGAGAATGCTACAGGAAACATTAAACGGTGTTCCTTATGAATGCTCGATTCCTACCGATGTGACGTCAACAAAATTAACTAGCTAACATCTTAATTATTGTAAAAGAAGTAAGGCTTTTACTTAATCAAGGCAATTAGACCACACCCGGCACTGTGCTATGACTAGCGTTACTCTAAATCGACTTAAACCTCTTAATTTTTATATCACTAGCAAAGAAAAAATATTGACTTTAATTTAGATCAGGGTGTAAAGTACATGTATCAATTTTAATATAAAAGCACCTTTTATTCGCTGAATCCTTGTGAGCGGGGGAACCAATTTTGGCAGAGTCCTTTTCTGTCTTGGGGTGAATCTTATTTTTAAGAGGGGATACTCTCAGTCCCTAATCCGACAGCTAACCTCGTAAGCGTTATTTTATATCTTCGGGAGAAAGGTCTAGTTTTACTATAGACCATTCTTTGTAGTGGTCTTTTTTTGGTGCTGAAAAAGGGGATTGAGAACAATGAAAAAGAAACAATTTGCAGTTATCGGTCTTGGGAGATTCGGCAGTAGCGTTTGTATGGAGCTTTACGAGTTAGGGCATGAAGTGTTGGCTATCGATGTATTGGAAGAAAAAGTGAATGAAATGTCTAAATACTCAACCCATGCTGTTATTGCCGATGCTGTAGATGAAAAAGCTTTAGTGTCATTTGGTATTCGAAACTTCGACCATATTATAGTGGCTATCGGTGATGATATTCAATCCAGCATCTTATGTACATTACTATTAAAAGAAATGGGAATAAAAAATATATGGGTAAAAGCCCAAAACACATACCACCATAAGGTACTTGATAAGATCGGTGCAGATCGTATTATTCATCCAGAGAAAGATATGGGTATACGGATTGCTCAACATTTAGCATCAGAAAAGATCATAGACTACATTGAACTCTCTGAAGAGTATAGCATTGTTGAACTAATTGCCACGAAGAAAGTAGCTAATAAAACATTGATCGAACTAGATGTACGAGCGAAATTCGGGTGTACAATCCTTGCAATAAAACGAGGAGAAAACGTAAATATCTCCCCATTTCCTGATGATAACATAGCGGAAAATGATGTCCTTATTGTTATTGGACATAAAATAGATCTAAAGCGATTTGAAGATGAAGGGTTATAAAAACGGTGGGGAAATTATTTTCGTCTAATCATTTAAAAGGGAGAGTTGTACACCTTAGCCCGCCGCAAATCTTAGCACTTAGTTTTTTAGTTTTTATTGCCATCGGAACTTTGTTACTAAAACTTCCAGTCGCATCAACAACCTACATCTCTTGGATTGATGCGCTATTTACAGCAACATCTGCCATTACAGTGACAGGATTAGTCGTTGTTGATACAGGGATCGATTACACCGTATTTGGCCAAGTAGTGATTATGATTCTAATCCAACTTGGTGGGTTAGGGTTAATGACATTTGCTGTATTAATTATTATGATGCTCGGCAAAAAAATTGGTTTGAAGCAACGTATTTTAGTGCAAGAAGCCTTTAACCAAACTTCTTTAGGAGGGTTGGTTCGTTTAGTAAAGGTATTGGTTATTTTTGCCATTATTTTAGAGGCGATTGCTTTTAGTATCCTATCTTTCAGGTGGGTACCTGAATTCGGATGGCAAGAGGGGATGTACCAAAGCCTTTTTCACACAATATCTGCCTTTAACAATGCTGGATTTTCACTTTGGTCAGATAGTTTATCTGGGTATGTAGGGGATCCGGTTGTAAACATAGTTATTACGGGATTGTTTATCACTGGTGGGATCGGATTTACAGTTCTTGCGGACATTTGGTATAAAAAGAAGTTCCGTCATCTTTCACTTCATTCAAAGTTAATGCTAGTTGGTACATTGGTTACAAACTTTATTGCAATGATTGTGATATTTATTTTAGAATACGCTAACCCAGCAACCTTAGGGCATTTACCTTTATCTGAAAAACTGTGGGGGGCATATTTCCAAGCGGTTACACCAAGAACTGCCGGTTTTAATACAATTGAAATTGCTGACATGACAACAGCGGCAATCCTCTTAACCTTGTTGCTGATGTTTATCGGTGCGGGAAGTGCCTCGACTGCTAGTGGAATTAAGTTAACAACTTTTTTAGTTATGATCCTAGCTACGATTACATTTCTTAAAGGGAAAGGTGAAACAGTTACTTTTGAACGTACAATCCGTAAGCAAACGATATTGCGTGCTCTTGCTATTATTGTGATAAGTATTTTATTTATCTTTTTAACGTTATTTATACTTACAATAACTGAAAATGCACCCTTTCTCATGATCCTATTTGAAGTGGTTTCCGCTTTTGGAACCGTCGGATTATCAATGGGACTCACCGATGAACTATCAAGTATCGGTAAACAGGTTATCATTGTTATGATGTTTATAGGTCGGATTGGTCCACTGACACTAGCATTTACTTTAGCTAGACCACAAAAGTCCCCAGTCCGTTATCCAGAAGAAGAAGTGTTTACAGGGTGATGTGAGACGACCATACGTCACCTATCCTACTAACTCTTTTTATACCGGTAAAGAATAAGGTAAAATAACAATGTGACAAAACACATTGTTATTTATCTTTTATATGAACTTCAACACTAAAGGTGGAAATGATATGGATAATAAATACCAAGAAAAGTTAGAAGGATTGCTTAGACAAAAGAACAAAGAGATCAGTTTATTAATGGCAGGGATCCGTGACATTACGTCATCACTTGACAAAGAATATGTTCTCACTCAAATTATTAAAAATGCACTTACGGTCATTCCGAATGGAGAGACAGGGTTCTTAATGTTATATGATCCCTCCATTGAGCGTCTCGTCCCTAAAACAGCAGTTGGGTTTAACCAAAAGATAAATCATTTCACAACAAAGATAGGAGAGGGGATAACAGGTAAAGTATTTGAGGATGGAAAAGCAAGAATCTACGACACGAATTCAAAGATTTATCAAGACATGAGTAACCTCTCAAAAGAAAACTTTGATATATTACACGCCTCATTAAGTGATCATTTCAATATAAGGACAGCGATCGGAGTGCCTGTTTCCGTAAATAAAGAGAGAATAGGAGTGTTGGTCGTTCATCAGTTTAATAGTGTATGTAAACTAAGTATGGATGATGTGAAGATATTGCAAGGCTTTGCTGACCAAGCGGCAATTGCTATTCAGAATGCAAGACTGTACTCTGAAGTAAAAGTAAGGTTACACGAAATAACTAAACTAAGTGAACAATTGCGAGAGAAAAACGAGTTTCTACAAAAAAGAAATAAAATCCACGAGACGTTAACTGAATTTTCCCTTAAAAATCAAGGGGTAGAAAACATAATAAACGAAATATCGCGAATGATAGATAGTGATGTTTATTTTATGAGTTATCTAGAAAATGACTATTACCCAATGAAAATAAGAAAAAGGCCTCCCTTAAGTATAAATGAAATCATGTTAATATCAGTGGGTGATAAGAAGTCTAAATATTTTGATGTTTTCGAAGAAGGGAATAGCGAAAGTTACTATGTGTATCCTATCGTGAATGGTTCGATTTTTTTAGGTAGTTTTATTGTTTCGAATCATCCTCCTTTATCGAAGCTTGCCAAGGTCACTATCGAGCAAGGTGCTGCTTTATTAGCCTTAGAACTGATTCGAAAACAAACCTTAACGGAGATACAATATAAGAAAACGCGAGAGTTTTTTAATGACATTCTTGAAAATAAAGATGAAGATTATTTACAACAAAAAGGGAATGAACTTGGATTAAACGTATCCGATTATTTATTTTGTGTGATCTTTCAAACGCCTCAACAAGACGATGTACAAAAACTTGAGACCACGATGCACCGGTTAATTTCTATGATAAAAAAAATCATGTCCAACGTGGACTTTGTTATTTACGCAACGAATAATCAAGTCGTATTACTTTTATCGACGAGTCATCCCGATACTCACAAAGTAGTAAGGAACAACCTTGACATGTTTGTTAAGGACTGGATAACAGTAGAAAAGACACCCTGTCAAATAGGAATTGGTAATCTATATAAAGGGATTATTCATGTTAAAAAAAGTTATCGAGAAGCTGAAAAAGCTTTAACTTATTTGGTGAGTCACAAAAAATCAGGGGTTATGTTTTATAAAGATATGGGTTTAAACCGCCTATTTTTAAATCAGGATTCTAGGGAAATTAATGTTTTTATACAAGAGGTTTTTGAACCGCTTAAAAGTGAAGTTGCAAAAAGAAATGAACTTGAAGAAACGTTGGTTACTTATATTTCAATGAATAAGTCAGTCAATGCTACAGCGAAAAAACTTCATATTCATACCAACACCTTGTATCAGCGCCTAAGGAAAGTGGAGAAATTACTGAATATTGATTTTAATAACACGGAAGATACGTTAAAGGTCCAATTAGCCTGTCATATGATGGAGACGTTTAATAAATCAACGTAGTCGAATAGTTAAAACAATCTAGCAGATGTTATGATGATTAGCATCTGTTTTTTATATTCAAAGAGTGGGCGAAGTGTGCCAGACAGGATGAGTGGAAAAGTTACTAAATATCTCGGCGCATCGTTTTTTTGTTTAAATATGTTGAAATCAACAATATAATGAGTGAAAGTATGGTGAATCACACATAGTATAAATTTTCTGATAGTTTATAATAATTAGTATATACGGTAAGCACGTTTAATTTGGTGAAAAAGGAGAGGTTCGAGTGGTTGAGCATTTACTGTCTAAGTTTAAAGAGTTGTATCCAGAGTTAGTAGATATTCGAAGAGACCTACATATGTATCCGGAAGTTGGGTTCAAAGAGGAAAACACTCCTAAAAAAATTGCTGAATATTTACGTAATATCGGAATTGAAGTTCAAACGGGTGTTGGTGGAAATGGTGTTGTCGGCAGAATTCGCGGTGGTAAACCCGGAAAAGTTGTCGCACTACGAGCAGATTTTGACGCCCTTCCAATTCAAGATGAGAAAGAAGTAGAGTACCGTTCTAAAGTTCCAGGTGTGATGCATGCATGTGGGCATGATGTACATACGGCTGTATTGCTAGGTGTCGCAAAAGTTTTATATGAGGCAAGAGAAGAGCTCGAAGGGGATGTCGTACTCATTCATCAATTTGCTGAAGAGGTTATACCTGGTGGTGCAAAGCAAATGATTGAAGCTGGATGTCTAGATGACGTTGATGTGATTTATGGAGCGCATGTGATGTCTCATGAACCATTTGGAAAAGTAGGTATTAGTGAAGGATACATGATGGCTGCAGGGGATACATTTGAAATCGAGATATTTGGTAAAGGTGGTCATGGAGGGCTACCACACACAACGGTAGACCCGCTTCTTACTGGGTGCCAACTCGTAACTAACTTACAACAGATTGTATCTAGACGTATTGACCCGAATCAGCCTGCGGTTGTATCGGTTTGTTCATTTAATTCTGGAGAAGCGTCAAATGTCATTTCTGATTCTGCGAAAATTACAGGGACGGTGCGGACGTTTGATGAAGATGTTCGTGATTATATAGAGGATACAATTGGAACACTTGTGAAAACAACGTGTGAAGGTGTAGGTGCAACCTCATCATATACGTACCAGAGAGGATATCCGTCTTTGAAAAATGATACGCAAGAAACACAAAGAATCGAACGATTGGCTAAAAACATTGTGGATGAGGATCAAGTCGCCCACATTTCACCAATGACAGGTATGGAGGACTTTGCCTATTATTTAAAAGAAGTACCTGGTACGTTCGTGTTTGTAGGTGGCGGAAACCCAGAAATGAATGCTGTATATCCGCATCATCACCCGAAGTTTGACGTCGACGAGCGAGCGATGATAACGATTGGACAATTATTTATATCAGCAGTGTTTGATTATTTAAATGGCAATCGTACAGAAAAGTAAGTGGAGATAAATAGATGTTACTTTCACTTTGGTGGGTTTGACAACGCTTACAAAAAAACAGAACGTGAGGTGGAATAGTGGATTATTTAGAAATTGCTAATAGTCCGTACATGTGGCTAGCTGCTGCAAGTGCAGTCATGGTCGTTTTTGTACAAGCTTTTATTTTCGTAAAAAAATCACTAGTAGCAGGAAAAGAAATCGGGTTATCAAACTCTCAAATGAAAAGTGCGATGAAAAGCAGCATGATTTCATCGATTGGCCCATCGATCGTTATCTTATTCGGGTTAATCTCTCTATTAGTAGCGATAGGGGCGCCGATGGCTTGGATGAGATTATCTTTTATAGGATCACTACCATTTGAGTTAATGGCAGCTGGATTTGGAACGGAAGCAATGGGGGTTAGTTTAGGATCGGAGAATATGACAGCTACTGTCTTTGCCAACGCTGTTTGGACGATGGTACTAGCATCATTAGGCTGGGTTGTGTTTACTGGTCTATTTACAGATAAAATGGAAAACATGCAAACGTTCCTTTCAGCTGGAAAGAAGGAGCTTATTCCGGTTATCTCGATTTCGGCAATGATTGGGGCATTCGCCTACTTTAGTGCTGATCGAATCTTAAATATCGATAAAGGGACGATTGCTTTAATTATTGGTGCGGTTACGATGATCATATTAATGTGGATTGCCGACAAGAAAAATAAACAATGGTTAAAAGAATGGGGACTGACATTCGCAATGTTTGCAGGTGCTTTAATTGCATTTTTAATTTAGCTATTTTACTTCATATGTTAAAGGAGGGGAAAGGATGAGTAATGCTAAAAAATTTGACGTACCGGTAAAACCGGTGGAAAGTAAATCTTATTCTTATAAAGATGATTATATCCCTTTTATCGTCAAATGGGGGAAAATCACGTGCTTCTTAGGGTTTATATTATCTTTTGCACCTTTATTTGTTTTAACGTTTGTATACGGCTTAACCCCTAGTGCATCAAGTATACTTGCAGGCTTCACTGCGATGGCAGGTGTGGCTGCTGTTCTGTGGATTATTGAACCTATTTCCTATTATCCGATTTTAGGGATTCCGGGAACCTACATGTCGTTTCTATCCGGAAATATTGCTAATCTTCGTTTGCCATGTGCGACTGCAGCACAAAAAGCAGCAAATGTTGAGCCGGGCACTGAGAAAGGCTCTATTATCTCAACGCTTGGAATTGCCGTATCAATTATTGTAAACGTTTTAATTTTAACAATCGGAGTTTTTGCCGGAGCATCGATATTGGCAGGACTACCAGATGGTGTGCAAGAAATGTTTAATTATATACTTCCTGCCTTGTTCGGTGCGATCTTTGGACAGTTTGCCATTTCTCAGCCTAAAATAGGTGTGTTTGCTATAATCGTAGCGATTGTTATGGCTTGGTTATTGAGGAATGGATTTTTAGGCTTTCTACCTGGACATCCTTCATATGCCGTTATCATTATTTCAATATTTGGTACGATTATGTTCGGTAGGTTTCTTTATAATAAGGGACTTTTGGCGAAGTAGAGAATATTAACGATTGAGCATGCCTGATAATGATTAATGAGGTACTACAATCCTCGTCGACTTATCGCTTACAGCAGTTTTTCACCTGTTATTAGTCGGACAAACCAATAGAAATTAAAAAGAGAGGCAGTGACAATAGGTAAAAACTAATCTTTTGTCACTGCCTCATTTCGTTGTGTGAGTTTAACTTTCCAATCAATCAGGGTTCGCCTGAAGCTGTTTTATTTCCTTAAAATACGTAATGAATAACAAAATTACTCATAAACAAAATGGCAATCATATAAAGTGCAGGATGAACTTCCTTTCCTTTACCCATTAAAAGTTTGATCAACGGGTATAGAATAAAGCCAATGGCCATACCATCTGCAATGCTATACGTTAGAGGAATCAATACAATAATTAAAAGTGCCGGAAAGCTCTCCGTTAAGTCATCCATTGATATATGAACGATATTTTGCAACATAAGCATCCCGATTAATATCAAAATTGGGGATACCGCACTGGCAGGAATCATTTTAATAACAGGTATAAACAGGATAGAAAAGAGAAACAAAAATCCTGTCACAATGCTCGTTAACCCAGTTCTTCCACCAGCAGTAATTCCCGCTGCTGTTTCCACTGATGCTACAGTGGGGCTTGTGCCAAAGACCCCTGAAGATAAAACGGAGACAGATGTTGCTTGGAGAGACTTTTTGTTACTTTCAGGGCGATTTAACATCTGGGTATGACCATGGATCAAACCGATATTTTCAAAGACAATCACCATGGCAAATGAGATTGAAGTTAGCCAGAAAATGATATTCCCCGCTTGTGACCATGATAGTTGACCAAACACACCAAGGTATTCATGAAAAGATGGTAATGAAAGTGAAGCCCCCTCAAATGTAGCGTCCCCAAGCCAAATGGTTAACATTGAAGTGATGATTATACTTAATAATAGATTGCCTGGTACATTTTTAGTAAATAATATAAGTGTAATAACTAAACCGATAAATGTTGTGATAGCTGTCGGATTGCTTAAATTTCCTATAGCAAGCAGGGTGTGCTCAGAACTCGTTATAATACCAGCATTTTCAAAACCAATTAAAATTAATAATATCCCAATTCCAATTGTAATGGCTTGTTTTAAGGAATTAGGAATGGAGGTGCTAATCACTTTTGCCATTGGTGTGAAGGCAATAACAACGAAAATCCAGCCTGATACGATAACCATCGCTAACGCTTCCTGCCAAGTAAATCCCCCAGACTGAACGATTGTATAGGTAAACATCGCATTAAGACCCATCGCTGGAATGATTAGAAGAGGGGTATTACTCCATAAGCCAACGATTAAGCATCCAAAAAAACTTGTTAATATGGTTGCAATGATTCCCGCCTCTAGTGGAATGCCTGCTCCTGCCAAAATCGTTGCATTGACAATAATAATGTAGACTACGCTTATATATGAAATAAAACCTGCAGAAAATTCTTTTGTAACCGTAGTGCCATATTGTTGTAATTTAAAAAAACGTTCCATGTTGATCACCTTTCTAACGATGTGATGAGAATGTTAGTTATAGTATCATGGAGCTATACTATATGAAAAATATATATATTATATAGAAACCATAGTTTTTTGATATAGAAGGTGAGAACAATGGATATTAAACAGTTACGCTATTTTATAGCGATAGCCGAGGAAAAGAATATAACAGCCGCTGCCCATCGGCTACATATGTCTCAGCCACCGCTTAGCATCAAGTTGAAACAATTGGAGGATGATCTAGGCGTTAAACTAATCGAGCGAAATGGTAAGAGTATGGAGCTAACCGATAAAGGAAATGTCCTTTATCAGCGTGCGTTGCAGCTCGTAAACAGTGTTGAAGAAATTAAAAATGAATTAAAGGATACGGATGAGGGGAAAAAAGGTGCACTAGATGTCGGGCTCAATACCTTATCGGTTTCGGGATTTTCGGAAATGCTTCAAGCCTTTCATGAACATTACCCCTTAGTTAGCTTAAAAGTCGTTCTAAATGACTCGTCTTATTTAGCGGAATTAATAAAAACAAGGGCGATTGAAATTGCATTTGTTCGTCTTCCACTTGAACATCGAGGGTTGGTATATGAACATCTTATCCATGAGCCCTTTGTTTTCGTAAGCAATAAAGAAGTAGACAATATATCGTTAGAAGAGATCTCGCATTTGCCCTTTATTATTCCTAGTACGGAGGGATTGGGTATTTATAATACGATCCTTGAAGCGTTTACTAGCGAAAAGGTTGAACTAACAAGTATTGCCGAATGCTCCGATATGCAAGTTTTAATGGAGCTCGTTAAGGGTGGAATGGGGGTAACGATCGTACCAAAATCTGTTTTTGATGTCTACGGAAGCTCTGATCTCTACTCAACAACGATAAGCAATGCGAATATGTCCTCGTCTCTAGGCGTCATTTGGCTTGATGATCATTTTTTATCTACACCAGCTAAAAAATTTATACGGTTAGTTAAGGAGTATTATGGACTTTCGCAGCCTTAACAAATACCTACCAGGCTGTCTTAATAAAAAATAAAGGAGATCTAGTGAGAAATAAATAAAGGTATTGATATTAATGATGATTTTGAGTTGGTTTATAGACCAGACCTAATCAAACGGAGTACTATTTTTTTATTTGAGAAACGATATTCAGAAGCGTAGGAGATGAAGTCCCTGCGCTTTATATATATAATAAGGGTATAGCTCTTTGTTTTTTTTCTAATCCATTTAAAAAATATTTACCTTCCTTAAACTCATTTAATCTGGAGTGAAAAGTAATACTCATGTTCTTCCATCACCAATATTTCTGCAATTAACAATAAATCTCCATACATAATATAAAAACTTTCATGTTACTTATTGACAAAATCCATTTTTTAATTGATAATGGTTATTGAATTAGAATTATTACAGATAAATAAAAATTATTATCTGTAGCCTGTAATTCTAAAAAAATTATTTATTACCAGGAGGAATAGGATTATGTCATTAATTGGAACTGAAGTACTACCATTTAACGCAAAAGCTTTTAAAGACGGTGAGTTCATCGATGTTACAAATGAAAGCCTAAAAGGTCAATGGAGTGTATTCTGCTTCTACCCAGCAGATTTCACATTCGTATGCCCAACTGAGCTTGAAGATCTACAAAACGAATATGCGAACCTAAAAGAACTAGGTGTTGAAGTATATTCTGTTTCAACAGATACTCACTTTACACATAAAGGATGGCACGATAGCTCTGAGACAATCGGAAAAATCAAGTATGCAATGATTGGTGATCCATCTCAAACAGTTTCTCGTAACTTCGAAGTATTAAACGAAGAAGCAGGTCTTGCTGATCGTGGTACATTTATCATCGATCCTGACGGTATCATCCAAGCGGTTGAAATCAATGCTGGAGGAATTGGCCGTGATGCAAGTACTTTAATTAACAAGATCAAAGCAGCACAATATGTACGTAATAACCCAGGCGAAGTTTGCCCTGCTAAATGGCAAGAAGGTGGCGAAACACTTAAGCCAAGCCTTGACCTTGTAGGTAAAATCTAAGTAAAAAAAGGGAGTGCGTGAACATGGTACTTGAAGCAGATATTAAAGCACAATTAGACCAATACCTTCAACTATTAGAAGGTGATATACAGCTTAAAGTTAGTGCCGGTTCCGATGAAACTTCTAATGACATGCTAGCTCTTGTAAAAGAGCTAGCTTCTATGTCAGATAGGATTTCGGTGGAAGAAGCGACATTAGCGAGAACGCCAAGCTTTAGTGTAAATCGTATTGGCGAAGATACAGGCGTGACATTTGCTGGTGTTCCATTAGGACACGAGTTTACTTCATTAGTATTAGCTTTATTACAAGTAAGCGGAAGAGCGCCAAAGGCTGACCAAAGTGTCATTGATCGTATCAAAGACATTAGTGGAGAGTACCACTTTGAAACGTATGTTAGCTTAAGTTGTCATAATTGTCCTGAAGTTGTGCAAGCATTAAATATGATGAGCGTTCTCAATCCTAATATCACACACACGATGATTGATGGTGCAGCGTTTAAAGAAGAAGTAGATCGCAAGAATGTCATGGCGGTACCAGCGGTTTACCTAAATGGTGAATTCTTTAGTGGTGGACGTATGACAATTGATGAAATCCTTGCGAAGATGGGTACTGGACCGGATGCAGCGGAGCTTTCAGATAAAGATCCTTACGATGTCCTTGTCGTTGGTGGTGGTCCTGCAGGTGCAAGTGCTGCAGTGTACGCGGCACGTAAAGGTATTCGTACAGGGATTGTTGCTGAACGCTTTGGAGGGCAAGTTCAAGACACGATGAGTATCGAGAACTTCATCAGTGTTAAGAAAACAGAAGGTCCAAAGCTTGTTGCAAGTCTTGAGGAGCACGTCAAAGACTATGATATTGATGTTATGAACACACAGCGTGCTAATCGCCTTGAAAAGAACGATCTTTTCGAACTTGAGCTTGAAAATGGCGGTGTTCTAAAGAGTAAAAGTGTCATTATCTCAACGGGTGCTCGTTGGCGTAATATTGGCGTTCCCGGTGAAGAAGAGTTTAAAAATAAAGGTGTAGCTTATTGCCCACATTGTGATGGTCCTTTATTCGAAGGAAAAGATGTAGCTGTTATTGGTGGCGGTAACTCTGGTATTGAAGCGGCGATTGACCTTGCAGGAATTGTCAACCATGTAACTGTTCTTGAGTTCATGCCAGAGCTAAAAGCTGATGAAGTACTACAACAGCGTCTACACAGCCTTCCTAACGTAACTGTTCTGAAAAACGTGCAAACAAAAGAAATTACTGGTACAGACAGTGTAAATGGTATTTCGTACATCGATCGAGACACAGAAGAAGTGAAACATATCGAATTAGAGGGTGTGTTTGTTCAGATTGGTCTCGTGCCAAATACTGACTGGCTAGAAGGTGTTGTTGAACGCAATCGGATGGGTGAAATCATCGTTGATAAACATGGTTCTACAACTCAACCTGGTTTATTTGCAGCGGGAGATTGTACAGATAGTGCGTATAATCAGATCATTATTTCTATGGGATCAGGAGCTACTGCAGCTTTAGGTGCTTTCGACTACCTTATTAGAAATTAATGAGTAGATAAATGAAGGATTTAGATGTAAGATTGGGTGTTTATCATAAACGATTGCGTGGCAAAAACAATAACCTATTAGAAATCTTTTTATCTTGAAAGTCGCTTTACTAGAATCGTAGAGCGACTTTCTTTTTTGGATATATTACTTTGACAGACATAGTAATGTTGTTTATTATATAATTAAGGAGGTGATGTAATATGGTGAACAAAATATCGACCGATTTAATCCGTGGTCATACCGACACAATCATTTTAAATGTTTTACGTCAAGGAGATAGTTATGGGTATCAAATTTTTAAGACTATTCTTGAACTGAGTGGAAATCAGTATGAATTAAAAGAAGCAACTTTGTATACCGCTTTTCGTAGGTTAGAAAAGGAAGGCTTGATTGTCTCCTATTGGGGGGATGAAACACAAGGAGGACGCAGGAAATATTATCGTCTTACTGAAGAGGGCATAGAGAAATATGAACAAAACAAAAATGAATGGAAGTTTGCAAAAGTTGTATTGGATCAATTGATTGAGGGAGGAATTAAAGGTGAAGAGGAACAGTAATTTGGATCAGCGGATTCAAACCTATGTGAACAAATTATTTTCAGGTGTTGGTGATAGCCAACAGTTGTTTGATTTGAAGGAGGAGTTAACCACAAATTTAAAGGAAAAGATAAGTGATTATATCAAAAGCGGAATGGAAGAGGATGATGCTTTTAAAGAGGCTGTTAGTTCTCTAGGTGATTTAAGTGGGTTAGTTGATGATATGCGGGACATTGGTCAAGATAAAGCTAGGCAAGCAGTTTATTCAAGCATGACATCCCGAATTTCGACAGCTGGTTTGATTGCTGGAATATTGGTGATCTTATTTGGAGTGTTAACTACTGCTATGTTGTATTTTATGGGTCTCCCATTAGAAGCTGTAACAGGACCAATTATTTTTGTTGTTATAGGTGGAGCAATTGTTGTTTATAGCTTTTTGACAAGAGAAACTAGTCATAAATACGCCATGAATAAGGTTCGTGCAATTATTTATGCCACAGCAATCGGTCTGATTTTATTTAGCTTATTTGTAGCTTTTACATCAGGGTTTGCTACAGGACAACTATTTATTGCGATAAGTTCATTTATGGTTTTCTTCCTAATTGGAGTTGGTTTGTTACTATTTCTTCTTTTCACTGAAGTGGATCGGAAGAAGAAGTGATTATAAAGGAGGTGGTCGAATGTTTTTCACTGTTAGAACAGATACAGGGGATACCTTATGTGTAGGTGTTAAACAGAGAAAGAAAACCACCCAACTCTACAGTAAAGGTGGCTCTTAAGAATATAGTGAAATGTTATTAACAAACTCTAATTGGGGTTAGAGTTTGTATAGAGAAGTGTTCGCGCACTTCTCTTTTTATTATATAAAAAAGTAACACAAGATTCTAGCATGGTTGGGTAAGGAAATAATAGTAAAAGATATATCGGAAAAAGTATATATCTAATCAGCTTTAATGATCCGACTATGTCGGTCGGCCGTAGGATTTCAGATGTAAGAAACTATCGTTCTTAGGTTGCTCTACATCCTTAAACAAGGGTACATATTCTCCGTATCCTTCTGCTTCCAATTTGTCCTTTGGGATAAACCTCAGGGCAGCGGAGTTAATGCAATATCTAAGACCGCCTTTTTCAATTGGACCATCATTAAAGACATGACCAAGATGGGAGTCACCAAATTTACTGCGTACTTCAGTTCGTACCATTCCGTGGCTCCTGTCGAGTTTATCCGTAATATGGTAGTGGCTAATTGGGCGTGTGAAGCTTGGCCATCCACAACCAGCATCATACTGGTCTCTTGAGCTGAAAAGGGGCTCTCCTGATACGATGTCAACATAAATACCTTCTTGACGGTTATTATAGAACTCATTTTCAAATGGTCGCTCTGTTCCGTTATTTTGGGTCACTTCATATTGAATAGGAGTGAGCTTTTCTTTAAGCTGTTTTGGATCCTTGTCTACTCTCCAAGTACTTTCAATAAACGCTTTGCGCCCTGAACCTTCATAATAGCGGTTATAATGGAAAGCATTCTTTTTGTAGTAATCTTGATGATTCTCTTCAGCTGGATAGAAGGTCTTAGCAGGGAGGATATCTGTGACAATAGGTTCACTAAATTTCTTGCTTTCTTCAAGTTCGCGCTTTGACTCTTCCGCAATTTCTTTTTGTTCATCATTATGATAGTAGATAGCGGTTTTATATTGTTCCCCGCGATCAAAAAATTGACCACCTTCATCTGTAGGGTCGATGTTTTTCCAAAAAATGTCTAACAATTTTCCGTAGGGGAAAATTGTTGGGTCAAAAGTGATTTGTACGACTTCACGATGACCAGTTGTTCCAGAAACGACTTCTTCGTACGACGGATTTTCCTTGAAGCCACCTGAGTATCCGGATGCTACCTTATTAATACCAGGAAATTCGTCAAATGGCTTCACCATACACCAGAAACATCCGCCTGCAAACGTGGCTTTTTCAAGCCTTGTCTGTTTATCCATAAGGATCACCTCTTTCACATATTGGTTATGTTTGGCATGTTTAAATCATGATATTCAAGCTTGTCTTTATCGTAAACGAAAATTGGACTTTTTTAAAATATAATGATTCACATGTATGTTCTATTTGCAAGTGGAGGCCTTTTTTTCATCTGTGTTATTTTGGTTTTAGAACTGAAAAAACATCCTACGACAATCAAAGGAGCTTGTCAGTAGGATGTTAAGAGGATTGTTTCAATGTAGAGGATGACCCAGTAATCGTGGTGCATCGTAATCGTAATTGGCAAAGTGGATCACATTGACGTCATAAAAGTGTTTGAGAGCCAAGGAAGCACCGCCAAGTACGCAAGCATCTTTTCCTAGTGAGGAAATTTTTAAGATACGATAATTGTTGATTTTCGAATTAAGTTTTGCACTAATTTCCTCTATGAGTGCAGAGTGGTGGTTGATGATTGATCCGTTAATAATCAATTTTTCAGGGTTAAAGATATTAATAATGTTATTCAAACCAAATGCTAAATAATCAAGGTAATCATCAAATATTTGTTTATATTTAGGTGTGGTGAGCACCGTTGGCAAGTTATCAAGTGAAAGAGAGGGGTCTTTTTCCGATAACTTTTTCTTTAACGCATTTTCAGAAGCGTATAATTCCCAGCATCCCTGGTTGCCGCATGTACAAACTCGGCCATTAGATTCGATAATCATATGACCGATCTCACCTGCGAAGCCTTGATAACCATGATAAATATTATTTTCACTAACAATCCCTAGACCGATCCCTGAGTGCAGAGTAACGCAAAACAGATTGGATAGATACTCGTCGTAGACTTGTTCAGCAAATACGGATAGGTTCGCGTTGTTCTCAATGTATACTCGTGTTTGAAAGGCATCTTCAAGCTTGTCCGAAATATAGATGTTCGACCATTGCTGTTTTGGAGTAAAGATAATTTCATCATCATTGTTTACGATTCCATGGATACCGCCGCCTATTCCGACAAGACCAATTGGATGATGCGTGTGCTTATACTTCTTAATCAGCGGAGACAGTTCGTTAATGAGTTGTTCAGTAATTTGATCAAGATCATAATGTTCGATTGTTAATTCGAACTGATGAAAGGGCTTGCCCTTTAAATTCGTAAAGATGATGTTGATATGATCATCGTCAATGTCCATTCCGATACTAAAACCAGCTGACTCATTGATCTCAATTAGGATCGGTTTTCGTCCGCGTGTCGTTGATTCTCCTTCACTTAGCTCCCGTACAATCTGTTCGTTGAGAAGGTCATTAATTTGAGCTGAGACAGTCGCTTTATTTAGACCTGTGATTCTTGCCAAGTCACTTCTAGACAAGGACGAATTTTTTATAATTTCTTCTATTAATATCTTTCGATTCATTTTCTTTATATAACTTGCATCTCCGGTTCTCAAAACATATCCTCCTTGAATGTAATTTTCTGATTCTTAATTTGTAGCATAGCGTCGCAGCATAATTGTTGAACAACAAGAGCGGTGGGGGGGGATAATTGTTAAAGCTCTCATGAAATTGTCAAAAAAATTATAAAAGAATGCTTGAAAATTAAGCGCTTTACCTATATATTTATTATATAAGTAATTAGTTTGTTTAGTAAACAAAATAATTAAATGTAGTGATTTATGGTTCGTAGATAAAATGCTGAACTTTAGTTGCAAGCTGGTGTAAAGGTTATTGGGGTAAAATAAAACATGAAAGGTGATGAGGTGTAATGAAGACATTTATCACAGAAGACTTTTTGTTATATAATGATACAGCAAGGAAACTTTACCATGACGTTGCAAAACATTTGCCTATTATAGATTATCATAACCACCTAAACGACCAAGAGATTTTGGAGGATAAAACGTACTCTAATTTATCTGAGATCTGGTTGGCGGGTGATCATTATAAGTGGAGAGCGATGCGAGCAAATGGAGTAGATGAAGCCTATATCACTGGAGATAAAAGTGATTATGATAAATTTCTCGCTTGGGCGAAAACGGTTCCAAATACATTTGGCAATCCTCTTTACCACTGGACTCATTTAGAACTTTTGCGATATTTCGATATTGATGAAGTGTTAAATGAGGAGACTGCACCTATGATTTGGGAGGAGGCAAACAAGAAGCTGGCAACGCCAGAATTATCGGTTAGGTCTCTTCTAAAGAAAGATAAAGTGGAGTTTGTAGGTACAACAGATGATCCAACAGATCATTTAGCGAATCATCAAAAGATGGTTGCGGAAGGATACGAATGTAATGTTTCTCCTTCATTTCGACCAGACAAAGGTTTAGCCATCGAAAAGGAAGAGTTTGTTTCGTGGGTAACTAAGCTTGGGGAAGTAAGTGGAGTGTCAATTTCTAGTTACGATGATTTCCTTGAAGCGTTAAACAAGCGCGTTGATTTCTTTGATCAATTAGGTTGTAGAAGTTCAGACCATGGAATTAATGTGATGTTTTATGAAGAAACGACGCAAGCTCAAGTGGATGTTATTTTCAAAAAGCGCCTAAGCGGTGAAACTCTATCTGAAAAGGAAGCAGACCAGTTTAGAACATTGACTTTAATTCGATTAGGTGAATTATATGCGGCTAAAGGCTGGGCGATGCAGCTTCATATTGGGCCACTGAGAAATAACAACACAAGAATGTTTGAAAAAGTAGGTCCGGACAGCGGCTTTGATTCGATGAATGATCGCCGTCTTGCAGAAAAACTTTCTCAATTCTTAGATGCTCTTGAATATGAAGGTAAGTTACCGAAAACAATTCTTTATAGTCTTAACGCGAATGATTACCAAGTGCTTGCTGCCATGGCAGGAAATTTCCAAAACTCAGAGATTCCTGGCAAGGTGCAATTCGGTACCGCCTGGTGGTTTAATGATACGATTGATGGCATGGAAGACCAAATGAAGGTTCTGGCAAATACAGGTTTGATCAGTAACTTTATTGGGATGTTGACGGATTCTAGAAGTTTCTTATCTCTATCACGCCATGATTATTTCCGTCGAATTCTGTGCAACTTACTCGGAACATGGGTAGAAGAAGGGAAAGTGCCTAAAGATATGCCACTACTTGAAAAGTATGTGAGAGGCATCTGCTATGAAAATGCAAAACGTTATTTTTCCATTAATTAAGTAAGCTTTAAACTAAAACTAATAATGAAAGAGAAGGTGACAGTGTATGTCGAAACAGCAAATTGGTGTTATTGGATTAGCAGTAATGGGGAAGAACCTTGCGCTAAACATCGAAAGCAGAGGTTATTCTGTTTCAGTTTTTAACCGTTCGTATGATAAAACAGAGGCGTTTTTAAATGAAGAAGCGAAAGGAAAGAACTTCTTTGGAGCAAAGTCAATTGAAGAATTTGTTGACTCTTTAGAGAAACCTCGAAAAATTATGCTAATGGTAAAAGCAGGTCCAGCAACGGATGCAACGATTGAATCTCTGCAACCTTTCCTTGATAAAGGTGATATCTTAATTGACGGTGGTAATACGCTGTTTGAAGATACGATCCGTCGTAATAAGGAACTAGATAAAACAGGTATCCACTTTATCGGTACTGGTGTTTCAGGTGGAGAAGAAGGTGCATTGAAGGGGCCATCAATTATGCCAGGTGGGCAAAAAGAAGCTTATGAATTAGTGGCACCAATCTTTGAAGCAATTTCAGCTAAAGTTGAAGGAGACCCTTGTACAAGCTATATCGGTCCGGACGGTGCTGGTCACTATGTCAAGATGGTTCATAATGGGATTGAGTATGGTGATATGCAATTAATTTCTGAGGCATATTTCATTTTGAAACATGTCCTTGGATTGGATGCACAAGAGCTTCATGAAGTCTTTGCGGAGTGGAACAAAGGTGAGTTAGACAGCTATTTAGTTGAAATTACTGCCGATATCTTCACTAAAGTTGATGATGAAACAGGCAAGCCAATGGTAGATGTTATTTTAGATACAGCAGGACAAAAGGGTACTGGGAAATGGACAAGTAAAAACGCATTAGATTTAGGTGTTCCACTTCCGTTAATTACAGAATCTGTATTTGCTCGTTTTATCTCGGCAATGAAGGAAGAGCGCGTAAAAGCAAGCAAAGTATTAAGAGGGCCGGAAGTAAATCAATTTGATGGTGACAAACAAGAATTAATTGAAGCTGTTCGTAAAGCCCTTTATATGGGTAAAATTTGTTCATATGCTCAAGGGTTTGCACAAATGCGGGCTCAATCTGAAGAGTATGATTGGAACCTTAACTACGGAGATATTGCGATGATCTGGCGTGGTGGATGTATCATTCGTTCTCAATTCTTACAAAAGATTAAAGAAGCATACGACAACGAGCCAGGTTTAACGAACTTATTATTAGACCCTTACTTCAAGGAGATTGTTGAAGAGTATCAGTCTGCATTAAGAGAAGTCGTATCTGTAGCGATTAAATATGGTATTGCCGTGCCAACATTCTCAAGTGCGGTTGCCTACTACGACAGCTACCGTTCTGAAGACTTACCAGCAAACTTATTACAAGCTCAGCGCGATTACTTCGGTGCACATACGTATCAGCGTAAAGACAAAGAAGGCGTGTTCCATACTCAATGGTTCTAATAAGATAAAAAAGATTTCAGTGGACGACTGTTCATGAAAAGAGTAGACCCAAAGCGAAGTGACTTCTTACCTCATGCATGTAGATACAATTAGAATCTTGTTGAATCCATATTCTCCATTGTACAGAGGTACCGCTCCTTCTTTTGGGTCTATTTAATGTCTAACTATGAGGCTTGTCCAATGTTAAGATCAAGTCGGATACTTCAAAGAACGTTTGAATAGAAAAGGCACATGCACCCATCACTGTAGAGCTATATCCAAGGTCGGATAGAACAATTTCACGATATTGACTAACAGATGAAGTTAATTTCTGTTTGATTTGTTCAATTGCATTTGGATACATTTCAAGTACCTTGCTATTTAAGACGATGGTTTCAGGGTTATAAATGTTGATGACATTGTTTAGTCCAATGGCGACAAAGGTGATAAATTCATCGAGTTGCTCTAGAACCATTCGATGTTCGTCTCTTAATAATTTCTGTAGATCGTCGTACGTCATTGATGTTTCACCTAGTTGCTTTTCAAGTTGTTTAAACAGCTTAGGCTCACTTGCGTATTGCTCCCAGCATCCCTGATTACCACATTTGCATGGGTGACCGTTTGGCATAACAATCATATGGCCCATTTCACCAGCATAGCCGTGATAGCCTTTGTGTAATATGCCGTCCACTAAAATACCGGTACCGATTCCTGATGACAGAATGATGGTGAGCAAATTATGACTATCTTGATGTTTGTACACTTTCTCCGCATAGGAGGACAAGTTAGCATTATTTTCAATATGAATCGGAATATCAATTTCTTTAATCAGGTCTGCTTTTAAATTTTTATTATGCCATTGATATCTTGGAATGAAAAAGATGGTTTCATTTTTATTAACGGTTCCATGGATACCTATTGTGACATTAATTAACCCATAATGAGTATTCTCACTTAATTGTTTGAATTCTTTGATGTCGTTAATTAATTTTTGCACAATCTTGTTGTAATCGTCAGTCTCTAAATCGATGGTTTTCGTTTGAATAGGTTTCCCTGATAGGTCAGCTAACGTATAATGAATCTCTTTGTAGTCAAGATCAATGCCTAATACATAACCAGCGGCTTCATTAATTGAAAGCATAATTGGTCGCCTTCCAATCACATTATGCTCTGGTTGTGTCTCGTATATTAGACCCTCTTCTAATAAATTAGAAACTTGAACGGAAATCGTTGCTTTATTCAAACCAGTGATTTTCGAGAGGTCGGCACGAGAAATTCTTCCATTGTGAATAATTTCTTTAATAATAATGGTTCTATTGATCTTTCTTATGTAGGCACCATCACCTGTTACCATTTTTTATCCTCCTTTACGGTATCATAGTGGTTACTTATATTTTGATAGGTAGTGTTTATTGTTTGTTTAACAAACAAAGGAACAGGTTATATAAATATAATAATAAAAAGCCATCAAAAATCCAAACTTTTACTAATGGGCATTTTCGATTATATCAAAAAAAGGAGCAATTGTAATGAAAACGCTTTATACTGATTGTTTTTCAGGCATAAGTGGTGATATGTTTATTGGCGCTCTCATTGATGCAGGTGCTAATCCTAACCACCTTGTTGAGGAATTAAAAAAGTTAAACATTTCAGATGAATACAAGTTGAAATGGACATCAGTTGTAAAGAACGGCATTAGTAGTACGAAATTTGATGTCGTACTGTTAAATGAAGAGCATCAACATCATCACTCACATGATGACCATACCCACGCGCATGAAGAGCATCACCACTATCGCGGTCACCATCACCATCGTTCTTACGCTGATATTAAACAGTTGATTGAAGCAGCTGACTTATCAGAAGAAGTGAAGAAAATAGCCTTGGGAATTTTTAGAAAAATCGGTGAAGCGGAAGGGCATATACATGGGGTGGCTTTAGAAGATGTCCACTTTCATGAGGTAGGAGCGGTTGATTCAATTATCGATATTGTCGGAACGGCGATTTTATTAGATCAATTAAAAATCGATAAAATACAATCATCAGCTGTGCCAGTTGGCTCTGGAAAGATTCGTATTGACCATGGGATCTATCCAGTACCGGCCCCTGCCACATTAGAAATCTTACGTGGTGTACCAATCGCTAGTAGTGAAGTGGAGGCGGAGTTAACAACGCCGACGGGGGCTGCTTTTATTGCTGCACTTGCTCAAGAATTTAGTACATTACCCGCAATGCAAGTACAATCGATTGGATATGGGGCTGGCACAAAAACGTTCCCTAACCAACCAAATGTCCTTCGTGTCATCATTGGTAATGAATATAGATAGATGAAGTAACAGGGAAGTTCGTTCACAATACAACTATTGAGGAGAGGTGCCAGTGAATATCGCCTTAATTGCTCACGATAAAAAGAAGGAAGACCTTATTAAGTTTGCCCAAGCTTATGAATATTGCTTGGTAAACCATCAGCTATTTGCAACTGGAACAACCGGGAAAAGAATATCAGAAAATACGAAACTTAAAATAACCCGGTTTCAATCTGGTCCATTAGGGGGCGACCAACAAATCGGGTCAATGATTGCAGAAAACAAAATGGATATGATTATATTCTTTCGAGACCCTTTAACAGCACAGCCACATGAGCCAGATGTGACAGCTTTACTAAGGCTGTGTGATGTGTATGCCATCCCTTTAGCAACAAACATGGGGACAGCAGAATTATTAATCCGTGGTTTAGAGCGCGGGGACTTAAAATGGCGTGAATATATTCAACATGATTAAATAGCTTTTAAAATTTTGGCTCTGTTAAGGCTGAAAATGAAACATAACTTTATTAAAAATCGAAATGAGGTTTTACTATGACAACAAATATTGATCAGTTATCAATTAACACGATTCGTACGTTATCGATTGATAGTATCGAGAAAGCACAATCAGGGCACCCTGGTATGCCGATGGGAGCGGCTCCAATGGCATATACGTTATTTGCGAAGTATATGGACCATAATCCAGCAAATCCTGACTGGTTTAACCGTGACCGTTTTATTTTATCTGCAGGGCACGGGTCTATGCTTTTATATAGCTTGTTACACTTGCACGGATACGGTGTAACGATGGAAGACTTAAAAGAATTTAGACAGTGGGGAAGTCGCACACCTGGGCATCCAGAATTTGGGCATACTCCAGGAGTTGAAGCAACAACAGGCCCTCTAGGACAAGGGGTGGCAATGGCTGTTGGTTTTGCGATGGCAGAGCGTCATTTAGCATCGACTTACAATCGTGATGATTTTAATGTTGTTGACCACTACACATACAGTATTTGCGGTGACGGTGACTTAATGGAAGGTGTTTCTGCAGAAGCGTCTTCATTAGCAGGACATCTCAAATTAGGGAAGTTAATCGTATTCTATGATTCTAATGATATTTCTTTAGATGGTGACTTGAACCAGTCTTTCTCAGAGAGTGTGGAAGACCGCTATAAAGCCTACGGATGGCAAGTCATTCGCGTTGAAGACGGAAATAATCTAGAAGAAATTTCGAAGGCAGTCGAAGTAGCGAAAGTAGATGAGCGTCCAACGTTGATCGAAGTTAAAACGACGATTGGTTATGGTTCACCAAATAAAGGTGGAAAATCTGCTTCTCACGGTGCTCCTCTTGGCGAAGTTGAAGCAAAATTAACAAAAGAGTCTTATAAATGGACGTTTGAAGAAGATTTCTATGTGCCGAATGAAGTAAGAGACCACTATGCCGAGCTTGCAAAAGAAGGAAAACAGAAAGAAGAAGCATGGAATCAAATGTTTGCTGATTATAAGCAAGCACACCCTGAATTAGCAAGCCAACTAGAAACCGCGATAAAAGGCGAACTTCCAGAAGGATGGGACAAGGATGTACCTGTTTATGAAGAGGGCGACAAAGCAGCAACACGTGCAACAGGTGGAGAAGTACTAAACGCGATCGCCAAAAATACGCCAAGCTTGTTTGGTGGTTCCGCTGATTTAGCATCTTCAAACAAAACGATGTTAAACGGCGAAGAAGACTTTTCCCGTGACAATTATGCAGGACGTAACATTTGGTTCGGTGTTCGTGAATTTGCAATGGCGGCAGCTGTCAACGGTATGGCTCTTCATGGAGGAGTAAAGCCGTACGCATCTACATTCTTCGTATTCTCTGACTACTTACGCCCAGCGTTACGACTTTCTGCTCTTATGAAAGTACCAGCGACTTACGTATTTACGCATGATAGTATTGCTGTCGGAGAGGATGGTCCAACACACGAACCGGTAGAACAATTAGCGGCGTTACGTGCGATTCCAGATGTTTCTATCATCCGCCCAGCAGATGGTAATGAAACAGCAGCTGCTTGGAAACTAGCAGTAGAAAGCACAAATCAACCAACAGTACTTGTCCTCACTCGTCAAGGGTTGCCTACACTTCCTTCCACGAGAGAAAACGCGTATGAAGGTGTGAAAAAAGGTGCCTATGTCGTCTCTGAGACAAATGGCGATGTAGATGGATTATTGCTTGCAAGTGGTTCAGAAGTGTCCTTAGCTTTAGAAGCGCAACAAGTACTTGAGAAAGAAGGCATTCATGTATCTGTCGTAAGTATGCCAAGCTGGGATCGTTTTGAACAACAATCAGCAGAATATAAACAGTCTGTTATTCCTTCAAACGTAAAACACCGCCTAGGAATTGAGATGGGGGCAACATTAGGTTGGGAGCGTTATACAGGAGACGAAGGCGCAGTACTAGGAATCGATACGTTCGGTGCGTCAGCTCCTGGAGATCGTATCTTAAAAGAGTATGGATTTACAGTTGAAAACGTCGTTGCACGCTTCAAACAGTTACAAGGGAAAATTAAAACTAGTAACCTCTCATTATAAGCAACATGATTTGTTGTTTTTAAGGAGCTTATGAGCATGAATAAACCATCCTCGTTGAAAGAAGTGACAAAGCATTTAGAAGAGTTAGAAGTGAATTATCGAATCCAAGGGAGTTTTGGTGTTACCTTAGATTATCATTCACATCAGGAGTATGAAATTTACATGTTACATGCAGGTTCATGTCGTTATTTGATCCATAATCAAATTTATGACCTAGAACCAGGTGATATTTTACTAATGGATGGATTAGCGCAGCATAGACCGAATGTCAGTGACGAAAGTGAATATATTAGAAGCATTATTCATTTCTCTCCTAAGTGGATCTGTGGTTTAATAGATGAAATGAGGTGTCATTACCTTTTAGAGGCATTTGAACGATTTCATCATTGTTTAATTCGACCGAGTGAAAACGAGGAATCTTCTCAATTAGAAAGTGTTATTCAACGAATGGCTCTCTTGCAGGAAAGTAGCCAGCGCCGTGATATCCAAACTCAAACTGAACTTAAAGTGTTACTTTTACAAGCATTAATTATCATTTATCGCTTAAGTAAGCTAAAAGATAAACCAATCGCACCAAAAAAAGAGGCGAAAGCTGAACATGCGGAAAATATTGCTGCCTATGTTCAAGTCAATTTTAAGCATAAGTTGACGATTGTAGATATCTCTAAGAATCTAAACTTAAGTAAATCGTATGTATCGCATGTTTTTAAGGAGATAACCGGGTATACAGTCATGGGATATTTAATGGAATGTCGACTTAGACAAGTAAAATATTCTCTAGAAATGGAACCAGATAAGCCAATAAAGGATATAGCCTATGATTGTGGGTTTGAAAGTGTCGCGCACTTCAGTCGTTATTTTAAGAAAAAAGTAGGAATGACCGCAAGAGAGTATCGTACGGTGCGGTTAGATGGAATATAGAGTTGAAGAAAACAGCAAAAACCCAGTTCAGTAGTGGACCTATTGAATTGGGTTTTTACATTTACCCACCACAGAAAGTGCTTTCAGTCAATTATCAGCGAAAACTGAACACGACTAGCTAATGATCTTCTAGCCATTTTTTTTATAGTATATAAGTATATTCAATTGCTACGGCAGGAAATTTAAGAAAATTTAGTCAACTTTCAAATAGAGGTGAGGGGGGAGTATTATTCAATAGATCTATTGATAAAGAATGATCGCAAGTTAGTTTGTTTAGCAAACGAATTAATGGAATGAAAATGATTTTTATGTAAGGAAGCGACAGTTGTTAGCATCGATTTTAGACTTTATTTATTTTTTTACCCTTCCTGAAAGCGCTTTCCTTGTGAAGAAAAGATAAAGGAGGATTATTATGAATAACCAAACAATGGATATGGAGCAAAATGGGTATCACACAGCGAAGTTATGGCAAATTGGGTGTTTTGCATTTAACAATACAGCGACAAACATTTATATGTTTGCGATGATGTTTATTACGTATTACGCAACAGGAGTTGCTGGCCTAGCTGTTGTTGTTGTAAGTACGATATTAACGGTTATGCGTGCATTTGACGGAGTGACCGATCCAATTATTGGTTTTATTATTGATAAAACAGAGTCGAAATTCGGGAAGTTCCGCCCTGTTATGTTGATTGGTAATATAATATTAGCGATCTCGTTTATCTTAATGTATAACATGCACCACATACCAGGTGGAGCACTATTAATTTATTTTATTGTAACGCATGCGATTTATATTATTGGATATACAATGCAAACGTCGGTTACGAGAGCGGCACAAACCGTGTTGACGAACCATCCGAAGCAACGTCCGTTATTCAGTATTTTTGACTCTGTCTATAACATTAGCCTGTTTACAGTTGGTCAAATCTTTGTCTCATCCTATCTCGTAGCAAAGCATGGCGATTTTACAATGGGACTATTCGTAGAGTTAAATACAATTGCAGTTACTTTGTCTGGCGTATTAACAGTATTAGCTTTCGTTGCAATTTGGCAAAAGGACCGTAAAGAATTCTATGGTTTAGCAGAGTTATCGACGAAAACAAGATTTCGAGATTATTGGCCGGTATTAAAAGGGAACCGTCCTATGCAAATGCTCGTTATTTCAGCTTCGACTGACAAGTTAGCAGCATCTGTTATGATGCAACAACCTGTGATGGTTATGCTTTTTGGTATCTTGTTAGGAAACTTTGCTTTGAGTGGTACAGTATCCTTAATTATCATTCTTCCGAGTCTCCTTGTTACATTTTTGGGTGTGAGATATGCAAGGACAGCCGGGATGAAGAAAACATTAGTGAATGCTTCGTGGATTGGAGTTGTTTCATTCGTTGCTCTAACAGCCTTTTTCTTAATCGTGGAGGATCCAAGCATAGCAAACTTTGAGAGTTTTGGCTTGACAACAATTATTTTCCTAGTACTTTACAGTATTGGTAGAGGTGTAGGGACACTGACTCCTTCGATTGTTATCCCGATGATCGCAGATGCTTCGGATTATGAAACGTACAGGACAGGACGATACATTCCGGGGATGATGTCAGCCATTTTCTCCTTTGTTGATAAATTAGTGTCATCTTTAGCGCCAGCGTTGATTGGTTTCCTTGTCGCGTTTATTGGATATACGGAAGAATTTCCACAAATAGGTGACCCCTTAACAGATGCTTTATTATATATGACGCTACTCATAGCGTTTGGAGTACCGGTAATAGGTTGGATTATCTCAATCATAGCTATGAAATTTTATAAGCTTGATGCGGCTACAATGCAACAGATTCAAGATAAAATTGCAGAGGAGAAAGAAAAAGCTGTAAGTTGATCGTTGTGAAGCGATATTCTAATACATCTTGTGAAAACTCTTTATAAAATGTTTTTGAGAGTGAACAAGTAGTCGTTGAAGATCCTTTGAATCTAAAGGGGGAACGGATATCGCAATGGTAGTTTGGATTGAAAGTGTCTGACTGTAACTAATTTAGATCTATAAATTTCGTGTGCATTTTCAGTCAATTATGTTGCGTATATAGACAGTTACAGGTAATGAGGTTTAGGTGTTTGTTAGATATAATCAAATTAATTGAAATCCTTATAAAACAAAGGTTGAAAAGGCTTTCAGCCTTCTGTTGGCAGATTGTCAACATTTTAACATGAGTAGGAATCCATCGAGGTTTGTAGTTATTTAGTTGATTGAAAATATGGTATTTATTGAGCTTTTCTAAGCTACATGTTTAGTTGGAGGGGAATCATTATGAAAAAAGTGAGATTGGGTATTATTGGTTTAGGCGCACAAGGTGACGCATATGCAGGTTTTATTGCAGACGGTAGAGTGAGTAATATGGAAATCGGTGCAATTTGTGATATTGACCCTGAAAAGAAAAAGGTAGCTGAGGAAAAATATCCAGGAGCTCCGTTTTATGAAAATTATATAGATATGTTAGAGAGTGGAAATGTCGATGCTATAGTGACATGTGTACCACACTATTTACACCCTGAAATGGGAATTGAATCATTGAAGAGAAATGTGCATGCATTAGTAGAAAAACCAGCAGGTGTCTATACGAAACAAGTGAAAGAATTAAATGAATTTGCAGAGACGAAGCCAGAGTTGACGTTTGGAATTATGTTCAACCAACGAACAAATGAACTATACCAAAAAGTAAAAGAAGTTATTGATAATGGTGAGATTGGTAGTATCCGTCGCACCAATTGGATCATCACAACGTGGTGGAGACCACAAGGTTATTATAATCAAAGTGCTTGGCGTGCTACGTGGGAAGGTGAAGGTGGAGGCGTTCTCGTTAACCAAGCACCACACCAATTAGACTTATTACAATGGATTTGTGGCATGCCTAAAAAGGTTTATTCAAACGTGAAATATGGTTATCAACGTGATATCGCGGTCGAAGATGAAGTGACGACACTCCTTGATTATGGAAATGGTGCAACTGGCGTATTTGTTACGTGTACACATGATGTGATGGGAACAGACCGTTTTGAAATTTTAGGAGATAAAGGGAAAATCGTCGTTGATGATAGTAAGAAAGTGACGATAAAACGATTAAAACAGCCTGAGTCTGAGATGAGTAAGTCGATGAGCATGCAAGATGTTATGAAAATTTTCATGGGGAACGGACCAGGTGAAATATATGATGAAGAAGTTATCGAATTTGAAAGTGTTTGGGGTGCTCAGCATACGTCAGTGCTAGAGAACTTTGCTGCAAATGTTTTAGATGGCACACCACTATTAGCCCCTGGTAGCGACGGAATTCATGGTGTCGCCCTAGCTAATGCGATCCACCTATCTAGTTGGTTAGGAAAAGAGGTAGAGCTTCCAGTTGATGAAGAGTTATACCTCGCTGAGTTAAATAAAAAGATTGCAGAAGAAAAGCAAACCGTTTAAAAGGTGAGCTTGAAGTAAACGAAACGGACTCATGGCTAACTTAGTGATGAGTTCGTTTTGAAAGGGGTAAGGCTTATGCTTAACATAGCCGTTATTGGCCTTGGTGATATTTCTAAGATTCATATACCAGCTATACAAGCGAATCGAGATGCTAGATTAGTTGGAGTGTGTGATGTTGATGTCACATTACGAAATGAAGTCGAAGATGTTCGGTTCTATACCGACTATTTAGATATGTTAGATAAAGAAACATTGGATTGTGTGCATATC
Source organism: Desertibacillus haloalkaliphilus (assembly GCF_019039105.1). Classification (NCBI taxonomy): domain Bacteria; kingdom Bacillati; phylum Bacillota; class Bacilli; order Caryophanales; family Bacillaceae; genus Desertibacillus; species Desertibacillus haloalkaliphilus. The sequence continues at coordinate 93,980 of NZ_JAHPIV010000005.1, forward strand.
TGTTTACCGCACTACTTACATTACCGCGTTACGAAGGAATGTGTGGAAAGAGGCGTTCATGTCTTTTTAGAAAAACCGCTAGCAAGAAGTGCCGAAGAAGGGATGGCAATCGTTGATTTAGAAGAGGCCCACAAGGATGTAAAGATCTGTGTCTCGCTACAAAATCGGTTCAATGAAACGTTTGAGAAACTCCAAGAACTCATTCAAAGTGGTCAATTTGGGAACGTAACCGGGGTGAAGGGTCTTGTCACGTGGTTCCGACCGAAATCTTACTATGATACAAAGCCTTGGAGAGGACTCATGAAGTATTCAGGTGGCGGCGTGATGATTAATCAAGCGATCCATACGTTAGATTTAATGCAACTTATTGGTGGAGAGATTGAGCAAATAAGGGGATCGATTGATAACTTATATGATTATGGCTATGAAGTAGAAGATACTGCCGTAGCGAATATAAAATTTGCAAATGAGGCAACAGGCTTATTTTTTGCGACGATAACCAATGCCTCCAACTCTTCAGTAGAGCTACAAGTGCTACTAGAGAAGGGGAAACTTACGATAAAAGATAGCATTTTGACAAAAGCGGTTAATGGCGGAAAAAAAGAAGAAGTGATTGAGGATGCAAAATTATCAGGGGCTAAGTTTTACTACGGTGCAAGTCATGCCAAGCTCATTAATCATTTTTACGATTGCATCGAAAATAATTGCGATGATTATATCCATGCCAAGGATGCCCAAAGATCGATGGAGATGATCAGTGCGATTCGGAGGTCTTCTGAGATAAATAAAGAGATTCGAATGGAGGTCTATCAATGAAAACGGGTAAAATCGGTGTTCAAATGATGATGTTAAAAGACAAGGTGAAAGACCTAGGCGTCTATGAAACAATGAAAAAGATCAACGATTTGGGATATCGTGCCGTCGAAGTTTCGCAAATCCCGATGACAAAAGAAAACGTGTTAGAACTAAAACGAGCGAGTAAAGATTTTGAGATTGAAATTGCGGCTCTTTCCGCTCCGTTAGAACCGATGTTACCTGGAATGGAAGGTGAAACATTAAGGGACGATTTTGATAAGATCGTCGATGACTGTAAAACGTTAGATTGTAATTACTTACGTATAGGTATGCTGCCATTAAATATTATGGGTGATAAAGACCAAATCATGGAATTTATTAAACGTGCAGAAGAAATGGCAGAGAAACTAGCAGATCACGATGTTGAACTTTATTACCATACGCATCATATCGAATTCCAAAAATATGATGGCGAATACTTATTAGATATGATGAAAAACAATACGGAAAAACTAGGGTTCGAATTAGATGTTCATTGGATTCAGCGAGCTGGGGAAGATCCTGTACAAGTGATTAAAAATTACAAAGATCGAATTTCTTTATTGCATTTAAAAGATTATCGAATCGGACAATTAGATGTAAAAGAAGAAGATCTAAAAGATATGCAGCAGTTCTTCAATAAATTCACAAATCTAATTGAATTTGCTGAGGTTGGTGAAGGGAACCTTAATATGAACGCGGTGATTGATGCAGGACTTGAAAGTGGTGCTAAGTATTTCTTAATTGAACAAGATGATACGTATGGTAGAGATCCATTTGATTGTCTAGAAATTTCAGCGACTAATTTAAGAAAGTTAGGCTATTCGGATTGGTTTTAATTTGGAATGTTAATTTGAAACAAAAGCTTGTGTAATGGAGTTGAAGATATATGAGTAAAGATGGAATGACATATGCGCCAAAGGGGAAGCCAAACCCTGTGGTCGAACCAGGTGAATTTAACATTGCAGCAGTAGCGCTTGATCATGGTCATATTTTTGGTATGTGTAACGGTCTGATCGAAGCGGGGGCAACGTTGAAATGGGTGTATGATCCTGACCAAAAGAAAGTGGATGACTTTGTAGAAAAGTTCCCTGATGTGGAAGTAGCAGAATCACTAGAACAAATCTTACATGATGAGTCTATTAAATTAGTAGCTGCAGCAGCCATCCCATCAGAGCGAAGTGCTTTAGGTAATAAGGTGATGCTAGCAGGGAAGGACTATTTCACAGATAAAACGCCATTTACGACAAAAGCTCAACTTGAAGAAACAAAACAAGTGGTTAAAGAGACAGGGCAAAAGTATATGGTGTACTTTAGTGAACGACTTCATGTCGAAGGGGCCGTTTTTGCTGGTGACTTGATTAAAGATGGGGCAATTGGACAAGTGATTCAAGTAACTGGCTTTGGTCCACACCGATTAAATGCTCCAAGTCGCCCTGACTGGTTTTTCAACAAGGAACAATACGGTGGGATTTTATGTGATATTGGAAGTCACCAAATTGAACAGTTCTTGTATTATGCAGGGTGTGAGGATGCAGAGATCTTGCATAGTAAAGTAGGGAATTATAATAATCCTGACTATCCAGAGTTAGAAGACTATGGTGATGCAACATTACGAGGTGATAATGGTGCGACACAATATTTTAAAGTAGATTGGTTTACTCCAGATGGATTAAGTACGTGGGGCGATGGCCGTACTTTTATTACTGGAACAGAAGGAACAATCGAAATTCGTAAATACGTTGATGTTGCCAAAGAAGAAACAGGTGACCATTTATTTCTAGTGAATAAAGACGGTGAGAAGCACTACAAGCTATCAGGAGAAGTAGGCTTCCCATTCTTTGGTGAATTCATTAAAGATTGTATTCACCAAACAGAGCATGCGATGACGCAAAAGCACGCATTTAAAGCCGCTGAGCTATGCTTAGAGGCGCAGGAACGAGCGCTCGTTGTAACAAAATAAATGAGGAGTGTTGCCCTAACTTATTGATGAAAAGGGCAACACTTTTTCTTTGCTGATTTTTCACGTTAACTTTACACTTTTTTAAATGGTACGATATAGAAGGAATGTTACGTGATTAAAATAAAAGGAGCAGAAAGGGGGAGACGGTTGTTTGAATTAGTTACGATATTAATTGATATTATATTGCCTATTTTTATGGTTATGGCAATAGGTTTTCTCATGCAAAAGAAGTTTAATATGAATCTGAAAACCTTAGCAAAATTAAATATTTATTTTGTTGTTCCGGGGTTTATTTTTGTTACATTGTATGAGTCTCAATTTTCCGGACAATTATTTGTTAATATCTTATTTTTCTTTGTACTTTTTGTTGTTGCTCTATATGTTCTATCAACAGCTTTTGCAAAGTTGTTAAAGTTAACCAAAGGAAAAAAGACGACGTTTACAAATAGTGCGATTTTTTTTAACTCAGGAAACTATGGAGTTCCAGTCAACGATTTAGTATTTAAAAGTGATCCTTACGCGATGTCGATTCAAGTAATTGTTCTTACATTGCAAAATATCTTTTTATTTTCTTACGGGGTTTTTTCTCTTCGGTCGGTTGATCAAGGGAAACTTTCTGCAGCGCTCGGCTATTTTAAAATGCCTGTTTTGTATGCGATGATGACAGGGGTCATTTTAAATGTATATGGCATTTCAATACCAACATTTATTTGGGAGCCAGCAACGTATATTGCAGACGCAATGATTGCGATTGCTTTATTAACATTAGGGGCTCAGGTCGCCCAAATTAAGTTTATATCTGGTATGTTTTCTGTTTACTTTAGCTTGTTTATTCGATTAATCGTAGGTCCTATCATTGCGCTAGGGATGATTGTGAGTTTTGGCATTGAGGGTGTTACAGCTCAGGCACTGTTGATTGCCTCAGCGATGCCGACCTCGGTTAACAGTGCGGTTATTGCTCAAGAATACGATAACCATCCACAATTTGCCGCACAAATTGTCTTATACTCAACATTCGTTAGTGCGATAACAGTTACTCTTGTTATTTATTTAGCGAGGCATTTGTTTTAAGAGTCTGTTCAAAAAAGGGGGGATTTCCATTTTGGAACAGACTCGTAGCAATGAGCGGAGCAAAAGGCTCTGTTATCGTTGAATGTTGATATTGGGCTCATTTTATGGGAGATATGAATGAAATCCTATGAGAAAATAAATTTTCTCCATGATTTCATTCATATCTTCCAACCTTTCAGTACTTGAAAGGCGTGCGAAACTAAGGTTTCGCACGAAATGAGCCCAATATCAACGAGCATTAACACTAAACTTTAACACATCCTCATAAAAAAATAATCATAGAACAAATTGACGTGTAATCAATAAAATGCTATTCTTAAATTAATAATTTGTTTACCAAACAAACTAAAAAATAAAAGCGTTTACTCTTTTTAAAGCTGGCTATTTAACCAGCCTGTAAACGTGTTAACACACATGTTTCAGGGGAAAATAGATTGACATAAAGAATGGATGAGCCATTCATTCCGCTATATAATTTCAAGAATGGAGTGTGGTCCATGGGGATTATACAGGATTTATTAAAAGATATACCAGTACCTAAAATGGCAAAAGTAAAGCAAACGTTTTCAGCTGATAAAGTGGAAGACTTTGAAGCGACGCTAGAAGCCGAGCTAAATAGGGAAGACATTAAGAAAAACGTAAAGCCAGGGATGGAAATCGCTGTAGCCGTTGGGAGTCGAGGGCTAGATCGCCTCGTCGATATGACCGCGATAACTGTAAGGTTTTTGCAACAATTGGGGGCGAGACCATTTATCGTTCCGTGTATGGGAAGTCATGGAGGGGCTACTGACGAAGGCCAAAAAGCGGTACTCGAACATTTAGGAGTAACTGAAGAAAACGTAAATGCAGAAATCCGCTCTTCGATGGAAGTGATTAAAATTGCCCAACTAGACAATGGGTTACCGGTTTATGTTGACAAGATCGCTTCTGAAGCAGATGGGATTGTTGTCATTAACCGTGTGAAGCCTCACACAGCATTCCGCGGACCTGTGGAAAGTGGAATCATGAAAATGATTAGCATTGGTTTAGGGAAACAAAAGGGTGCTGAAGCATGTCATCAGCTTGGGTTTAAGCATATGCATGAATTTGTTCCAGAGATGGCAAGGGTCATTATGGACAATATGCCGATTATATTTGCTGTCGCATCGGTTGAGAATGCTTTTGATAAAGTGGCAAAAATTGAAGCGCTTCTTCCAGAAGAAGTTGAACAAAGAGAAACTGAACTACAAACGTTAGCTAAAAAGCTGTTACCTCGGATTCACTTTGATAAGATTGATGTCCTTGTGATTGATAAGATTGGAAAAAATATCAGTGGTGACGGTATGGACCCGAATATTACCGGTCGTTATCCAACCCCTTATCCGCACGGGGGACCAGATGTAACAAAGATGGTCGTGCTCGATTTAACAGACGAAACGGAAGGTAATGCAAATGGGGTAGGTACGTCAGATTTCACAACACAGCGCCTCGTTGATAAGATGGATCGGGAAACGACGTATGCCAATGGCTTAACGTCTACCGTTGTCAAACCAACCCATATCTCAACGACATTGGCAAATGATGAGTTAGCAATTAAAGCAGCGGTTAAAACATGCAACATTTTAGATTTTACGAAAGTTAAGATGGTCCGTATTAAAAATACATTAGAGTTAAGTGAAATTGAAGTGTCTGAAGCGTTCCTTGAAGACGTAAACTCCAACTCAAATACGGAACAAATTTCTGATTTGTACGAGCTTGATTTTGATGAAAGTGGAAATTTATTTTAAACCATATGAATATTAATTAGGGGGAGAGTATAAATGAGTAAATTATTTGACTTAACGGGGAAAGTAGCAGTAGCACTAGGTGGAAATGGCGTACTTGGAAGTTCGATGGCAAAAGGGTTAGCAGAACACGGTGCGAAAGTGGCAATTGTTGGGCGTAACTTAGAAAAGGCAGAGGCTGTTGTCAAAGAAATTGAAGAAAATGGGGGCACTGCAAAAGCATTTAAAGGAGATGTTAGTTCTCGTCAATCGGTTGAAGAGTTAGCTAATGAAATTGAAGCTTGGGCAGGTGGCTGGGATATTCTCCTGAACGCTCCTGGTAAAAATAGTCCTACACCATTTTTTGATTTAGAGATGGATGAGTGGGATGATATTATGGATGTTAACTTAAAAGGCCTTGTATTAACGACGCAAGTATTTGCAAAACGAATGATTGAGCAAGAGAGACAAGGAAGTATCATTAACATCTCATCTGTTTCTTCAACAACACCATTATCGAAAGTGTTTACGTATTCTGCTTCAAAAGCGGGTGTCAATAATGTGACTCAATTCTTAGCAAGAGAATTTGCACCATACGGAATTCGTGTTAATGGTATTATTCCAGGGTTCTTCCCTGCAGAACAAAATCGTAAAATCTTAAGTGAAGAGCGTGTCGCTTCAATTATGGGGCATACACCAATGGATCGATTCGGCGAGCCAGAAGAATTACAAGGAGCTGCGGTCTATTTAGCTTCTGATAAAGCTTCAGGATTTGTAACGGGTACATTCCTTCGTGTAGATGGTGGATTTGGAAGTATGACAATTTAACGGCTTAACGAGTCGACAAAGGTGAAGCCAAGGAGAGGAGAAAAAGGCTGTGGTACATGAGAAATATGAAAAGTTATCGTCTATTCTCCACGATATGAAAAAGGTTGTTGTCGCTTTTTCGGGAGGGGTTGACAGTACCTTTCTTTTAAAAGCTGCTGTAGATACGTTAGGTAAAGAAAATGTGTTGGCTGTTACAGCTGACTCAGAAACATATCCAAGTAGTGAGTTGCAAGAAGCGAAAAGATTAGCTAAGTTGATTGATGTTAATCACCAAGTCATTGAGACATCAGAATTAGCGATTCCTGGTTATACTGAAAATGACAAGAATCGTTGTTACTTCTGTAAAAATAGCTTATTTGAACACCTGATTCCGATTATGGAGGAAAAAGGGTATGAAAATGTTATTTATGGTGTGATTGCTGATGACTTAAGTGAACATCGTCCAGGTATGCAGGCAGCGAAAGAAAAAGGTGTACGTGGTCCGTTACAGGAAGCAAATCTTTTTAAAGAAGAAATCAGAGCGCTATCTCGTCAAAGCGAATTACCGACATGGGATAAACCTTCATTCGCTTGTCTTTCTTCACGGATTGCTTATGGTGAAACGATTACTCAAGCGAAATTAACAAAGGTAGATCAATCAGAAGCTTACTTAAAATCACTAGGGATTCGCCAAGTTAGAGTGAGAACTCATGAAGAAATTGCACGGATCGAGGTTGAACCTCAAGATATGAGTGTTATTTTAGAAAATCATGATACAATTACAAAGAAGCTTCAAGACTTTGGATATAAGTATATAACGTTAGATTTAAGCGGATATAAGAGTGGGAGCATGAATAAAGTCTTGTCATAGGCTTATATAAGGGGCTAAGTAAGGGGCGATCTCGGCCAAGTAACAAGTCACCACAGGTATTAGATGTGGTGAGCAGTCACTTACGAGAGAGCCCCTTTTTTGAAGAAAATATTCTGTTGATAAAGGAAGATGAAGCGATGTTAAGAGAATTAGTCATTGGTCTAGACTTAGGTACAACAAGTGTAAAGGCTGTACTATTTGATCGGAATGGGACTCTTGTTTGTGAGTCAGAACAGATGATTTCCACATATTACCCTAACCCAACATGGGTAGAACAGGATCCAGTAGAAATCGAGAAGGCATCAAGGCTGACAGTGAAGGAAGTCATGGCTAAAGGGGATGTGAAGCAAGGAGAATTACTTACGATTGGTATCTCGTGTGCGATGCATTCACTCATCTGTGTTAGTGATGATTATCAACCGTTATCGCAAATGCTCATTTGGGCAGATGGGAGAAGTGGCAAACAAGTAGACAAGTTGAAACAAACGATTGGTAAAGATATTTACGCAAGAACAGGAACACCAATTCACCCGATGTCTCCGTTCGTTAAGTTGTTATGGATGAAAGAAACGAACTATAAGCCTTATCAAGAGGCAACCTATTTCATGTCAATGAAGGAATTTTTATTACAAAAGTGGTTTAATCAACGTGTCGTTGATTATTCAATGGCTTCTGCTTCAGGTCTTTTCAATTTGCAAACGTACCGTTGGGATGAGGAAGCAATGGAGGCGGCAGGTGTAGGTAAGGAACAGTTATCTGACGTTGTACCTCCAACATATGTGTTAACGGGACTAAATGACGCTATAGCTGAAGAAATAGGAATCACAAGCGATGTTCCAGTTGTTATTGGGGCTGCGGATGGCCAATTAGCGAACTTAGGTAGTGGTGCGATAGCTAAAGGCGAAGTAGCTGTTAGTGCTGGGACAAGCGGTGCGATCAGGCAAGTGATGCAAGGTGCGAAAACAAATGAAAAGCAAGAAACATTTACGTACGCATTTACAGGTGACACGGCGATCATTGGCGGAGCCACAAATAATGGCGGGATCGCCTTACAGTGGTTGAAAGATTTATTGGCCTTTGAAGGAAGTCACGAAGAGCTACTTGAAGGTGTTGAGGATGTTGACATTGGTGCAGAAGGGGTGATCTTTCACCCCTATGTGAATGGTGAACGTGCACCGTTATGGAATCAACATGCAAAAGGTAATTTTTATGGACTAAGTATGGGGCATAAGCGAGAGCATTTAGTCAGAGCTGTACTTGAAGGAATTACGTTTAATATTTATCAAATTGGACAATCATTAGAGCAAATAGCCGGAAAGCCTACAAAGATCAGTGTGAATGGTGGATTAACGAAATCTCCTTTATGGGTGCAAATAATGGCCGATATGTTTGGGCAAGAGATCTATCTGTCGGACACACACCATAACGCTGCTTGGGGAGCGGCATGGACCGCTTTAGTTGGGATCAAAAAGGCGGACTCGCTTGAAGCGATTAAAGAAAAATTACCTAGCGAAACGGTTGTTCAACCCAATTTGGACAACCACGCGAAGTATAAAGCATTATATGAAAAATATGAGGATATCGGTACATTTTTAGCTAAAAGTTTTGAGTAATCAATTATTATTCCTATATAAAGTATAATCAGGAAAAGCGACCACCTTTCATGATGAAATGGTGGTCGTTTATTCCGGATCTAATGATGTTTATGTATTATGTCAATGAGGTGAGCGAATGCAGGTAGAAGATATTTTAAAGCAAGTGCAACAGGGAACGATCAGTGTCGTGGAGGCAAAGGAAAAATTAGCGACCTATGAGAACTTAGGGTTTGCTAAAGTTGATCATCATCGAAAACAACGTCAAGGTTACCCTGAAATTATTTATGGTGCAGGGAAGTCTCCTGAACAAATCACTTCGATTATAGAGTCGATCAAACAAAAGGGTAATGACGTTCTAGTCACACGAATCACAAAAGATAAAGCAGATGTCGTGTTGCAAGAACACCAGGAGTTTACGTATGATGAGGCGGCTGGAATTTTGTATTGGAAGCAAGAACGCAAGCCCTCAGATAACGAGGAGAAGGGTTATATTGCTGTTGTTTGTGCAGGAACATCTGATTTAAAAGTAGCCGAAGAAGCAGCTGTTACTGCGGAGGTGCTCGGTAGTAACGTTCATCGTATATATGATGTAGGCGTAGCTGGTATTCATCGATTACTAGATAACATTGAGGAGATCCAGCAAGCGACTGTTACGGTTGTGATTGCGGGTATGGAAGGTGCGTTACCTAGTGTTGTTGGTGGTTTAGTTTCACATCCTGTGATTGCTGTACCGACGAGCGTAGGCTATGGCGCAAACTTTCAAGGTTTATCCGCACTGTTAACGATGTTAAATTCGTGTGCCTCGGGTATTAGTGTTGTAAATATTGATAATGGCTTTGGTGGGGCATACAATGCGGTTTTAATTGATCGTATTGCAACGAATGCCAAAAGTGAGTAGGTGTTGAGAGGAGCTATTGTATGTTAGATGGACCACCTAATGAGGAACATATAGATGATCAAATGATAAAGATGGAAGTTAACCTTGATGATATATCCGGAGAATGGCTTGGGTATGTCATGGATGTGCTACTTGATGCAGGAGCAAATGATATTTTTTATACGCCCATTTATATGAAAAAAAATAGACCAGGTATTTTACTTCAGTTGCTGTGTCATCAAAACTGCATAACTAAAATGAAAGAAATATTACTGAATGAGACGACAACATTAGGGATCCGTTATTATCCGTTAACGGTTCACCGGATGGAGAGAAGGTTCATAAAGGTAAAAACAATTTGGGGAGATGTCACGGTGAAGCAAGGAATTTCATCAAATGGCGAGGTTTTTCAGAGTTCTCCGGAATTTGAAGATTGCAGGAGAATTGCCGAGCAACACCATATCCCTTTAAAAAAGGTATATGAACAAGTTTGGAAGCAAGTATAACGGTAAGCTAGACGTTTATTAGCAAAATGAACGAACAGGCTCTCGACGCTCTCATAGAGAGCGAGTGGTGTGGCCTGTTTTTTGTTTGCAAGGAATGGATTTGAGACTGTCTTGTCCATCTTTTCATATTTAAAAGAATGAGAGATAATAAGTAAATGTTATAGTTTAATCATATTTTCATAGAGGGAGTTGTGAGATGAAGGCGATTTACATTGCGGGTTTATTTTTACTTGTGCTAATAATAAGTGGATGTACAGAAACTAATGAGAATCTAGCAAATGAGCAGAATGAACGTGAAGCGAAAGCGAACGAGTTAGTTTTAGCAGTCGGTGGGGAGCCTGAGGAAGGCTTTGATCCGACAACGGGCTGGGGACGATATGGGTCACCGTTGTTTCAAAGCACTTTGCTTGTAAGAGAACAAGACTTATCGATTACTGGTGACTTGGCAGAAGACTATGAAGTTAGTGATGATGGACAAACGTGGACGGTCACTTTGCGTGAAGATGCCTTATTTTCCGATGGCGAGCCAGTCACTGCTGATGATGTTATTTTTACATTTGAGACAGCGATGGAAAGCGGCTCGATCGTTGATGTAACGATGGTTGATACAATAGAAAAACTAGATGATTTTACGGTTCAATTTTTATTAGAACATCCGCTATCTACTTTCACGTCGCTGTTAGTGACAACGGGGATTGTTCCAAAACATGCTTATGATGAAAATTATCAAGAAACACCGATTGGTTCAGGACCTTATCAACTCGTACAATGGGACAAAGGCCAACAATTAATTGTAAAAGAAAATCCTCATTATTATGGTGAGAAACCAAACTTTGAGAAGTTAACGTTTTTATTTTTAGCAGAAGATACGGCATTCGCAGCCGCGAGAGCCGGTGAGGTTGATGTCGTTTCTGTGCCATCTATTTTTGCAAAGGAAGACGTTCCTGGTATGGATTTAGTCGTCCTAGATAGCGTTGATAATCGAGGAATTATGTTCCCGTTTCCCCCAGACGAGGAGACAGGCGAAGGGAACACAATTGGTAACGACGTAACAGCGGACCCGGTAATCCGAGAAGCGATCAATCAAGCGGTCGACCGCCAAGCTCTCGTTAATGGTGTTCTTGATGGTTACGGAAGCCCTGCTTATACGAATGTTGACGGACTTCCATGGTGGAATGACGAAACGGTGATCGCTGATGCAGATATGGAAGGAGCAAAAGAACTCCTTGATGCATCAGGATGGCACGAAACCGAAGATGGTATTCGTGAAAAGGAAGGTTTACGTGCTGAGTTTACCTTGTTGTATCCAGCAGATGACGTGATCAGGCAGTCACTGTCACTTGCATTTGCTGATATGATTAAGCCACTAGGAATTGATGTAGCAACAGAAGGGAAAAGTTGGAGTGAATTGGAGTCGCTCGTACATTCTCACCCAGTTATGATGGGGTGGGGAAGTCATGATCCGATCGAAATCTATAACCTGTATCATAGTGATATGCAAGGTGAGGGTTGGTTTAATGCGAATTTCTATAATAATCAGGCGGTAGATAAATACATGGAACAAGCGTTGCAAGCATCAACAGAAGAAGAGGCCATTGAATATTGGCAAAAGGCACAATGGGATGGAGAGATAGGCCTGAGTGCTAAAGGTGATGCATCATGGGCTTGGCTTGTAAATCTACATCATCTCTATTTTGTAAGGGAAGGGTTGGACATAGGAGAACAGAAAATCCAACCACATGGTCATGGCTGGCCAGTTACTGACTTTATTACGCAATGGAAGTGGGTAGATTAATTTTTGTAAAACGATAGGAGAGTAGGGTATATAGTGGGGTTTAGAAATATGCTTTTCTATGCAATTAATAAAATCATCAGGCTTCTTACCTTACTTGTAGCCATCAGTGTTGTTACATTTACATTAGTAAGTATTTCTCCAATTGATCCGGTTCAATCGTATGTTGGAGCAGATATGATGATTGTAAGTGCCGAACAGCAAGAACAAATTGCTGAATACTGGGGCTTAAATGAGTCTAGGGTGCAACAATATTTTTCTTGGGCGACAGCCCTCTTACAGGGGGATTTAGGAACATCGTTAATCTACCGCAGTCCTGTCTCTGAAGTGGTCGTGGAACGTTTCGTAGCTTCACTCGCATTGATGGGCTTGGCTTGGATCGTCTCAGGTGTACTTGGTTTTGTCTTAGGATCCATAGCAGGGATGAAACAAGGGACGTTCGTAGACAAGATGATTAAGTGGTATTGTTTTACACTAGCTTCTACGCCTGGTTTTTGGTTAGGGTTATTGCTTTTGATGATTTTTTCTGTGTGGTTAGGCTGGTTCCCTGTTGGTCTTGGAACGCCAGCTGGTGTATTAGCAGATGAAGTAACATGGACACAGCGTTTGTCTCATTTATTTTTACCTGCGTTAACGTTAAGTGTGTTAGGTGTAGCAAATGTGGCTTTGCATACAAGGCAAAAGCTAATTGAAGTATTAAGTAGTGAATATGTTCGCTTTGCGATGGCAAAAGGCGAATCTAGTTTCTCAATCTATTGGCGTCACGGTGTAAGGAATATCACTTTACCAGCTGTTTCCCTCCATTTTGCCTCTTTTGGTGAATTATTTGGAGGGGCGGTATTAGCTGAACAAGTATTTTCTTACCCTGGTCTAGGACAAGCCGTCGTAGCCGCAGGGTTAGGTGGCGATATTCCGCTCCTGTTAGGAATCGTATTATTTACAGCTTGTTTTGTGTTTATTGGGAACTTAATGGCAGATTTATTATACCGTGGGATTGATCCAAGGATTAGAAGTGAGGGAATGTAATGAATAAAAAAGTCGAACCAACCTCAAAAGGCTTTCGCCGAATTCTTGGTCTTAATTTACGACAACGGACATTGGCTACGATTGCAATTACACTCTTACTTCTTTCGATAATGGTGCTTAGTGGAATTTTCATTGATTCAGAGAAGATGAGTGTGAATTTTGAACAGAGCAATCAGTCCCCAAGCATTGAACATCTATTTGGAACGGATTGGTTAGGTAGAGATATGTTAGCGCGAACACTGAATGGTCTCATGCTCAGTTTAGGTGTTGGGCTATTTGCGGCATTTGTGAGCACAGTTATTGCGCTAGTGATGAGTCTTCTTTCATTTTGGAGTAAAACGGCTGATTATATTGTTAGCTGGTTGACTGATTTATTCCTGAGTGTACCTCATTTAGTCACACTAATATTAATTTCGTTTGTGATGGGGGGCGGCTTTAAAGGGGTTGTCATCGGGCTTTCTTTGACCCATTGGCCAAGCCTTGCTCGCGTACTGCGTGCAGAGATATTACAGATTCGTAACATGGAATATGTTCAAGTCTCCTACCGTCTAGGCAAATCAAAGCATTGGATTACTATGCGTCATATTGTTCCGCACCTTATCCCGCAACTGTTAGTTGGATTTATTTTATTATTTCCGCATGCGATTTTACATGAAGCGGCTGTTACCTTTCTAGGTTTTGGTTTATCACCTGAACAACCAGCGATTGGTGTTATTTTATCAGAGTCGATGAAATATTTATCAACAGGTATGTGGTGGCTTGCCTTTTTTCCTGGCCTAGCTTTGCTGATCATGGTTGGTTTGTTTGATATTCTCGGTAATAGCTTTCGAAAGTTAATCGACCCATTCAATACTAGAAGGTAGGGAGAGAAGTGGATGCCAATATCGAATCAAGATCAAAAGCATGAAAAAACACCGTTGTTAGAGGTAAACAATTTATCGCTTCACTTTCATACGATTACAAGTGGATTGAGAGAAACGAAACAGCACGTCATTCGTGGTCTCGATCTCACCATAGCGGAGGGGGAAATCGTAGCTGTCTTTGGAGCGAGTGGTTCTGGGAAAAGCTTACTTGCTAATGCAATTATCGGGATCCTACCAGAGAATGCGGCGATATCAGGGGAGATCAAGTATAAAGGTGAAATCCTTGATCAACAAAGAAAAACTGAACTAAGAGGGAATGAAATATCATTGATGCCACAATCGATCAATGCCCTTGATCCGTTAATGAAAACAGGCAAGCAAGTAAGAGTAGGAGTGAAAGAAAGAGCGAAGAAGTCAGTCCAGCGTGAGGTATTTCGTAGAGTTGGGTTAGCAACTGAGGTTGAAAACCAATATCCTTTTCAACTCTCAGGTGGTACAGCGCGGCGAGTATTAGTCGCCGCCACAATGGTGAGTGATGCCAAGTTATTGATCGCAGACGAACCGACTCCTGGATTAGATGAAGAGGTGCTGAAGGAAACGATGGACCTTATTAGGAAGGTAGCTGACGAGGGCAAAGGCGTCATGATTATTACTCACGATATCGATACAGTATTGGCCATTGCTGATAAAGTTGCCATCATGTATTCTGGTGAAACGGTAGAAGTCGCTAACGTTAATGACTTCGCAGGGAAGGGTGAAGCATTGCGACATCCCTATACGAAAGCTTTATGGAATGCATTGCCGCAGAATGACTTCACACCACTTCCGGGTTGGGTAACTGATACGAAGCAATCATCCCAAGGCTGTATCTTTCAACCAAGGTGTCCGTGGGCAACTCCGATTTGCATGGATGAACAACCATTATCAAAAGAAGTTAATGGTGGTACGGTGAGGTGTTTTCATGCTTGAAGTAAAGGGAGTCAGTTATCGTTATCGCAAACGTGAGTGGCTAATGAGGAATGTCGATGTAACGGTTCAACCAGGAGAAATCATAGGGCTATCCGGACCGAGCGGGACGGGGAAAACAACGTTTGCTAAGATCATTGCGGGGTATCTTTCACCATTAGAAGGTCGTGTGACAGTCGATGGGCATACTCGACGATTTGAGGACGAAGTACATCCTGTTCAGTTAGTATGGCAACACCCAGAAAAGGCTGTTAACCCTAGATGGCGACTTGAGTCTACGCTAAAGGAAGGCGTTGATTATGATGAAGAACTTCTTCAGTTATTGGAAATCAAAAGAGAATGGTTGAATCGGTGGCCGAATGAACTATCAGGTGGAGAGTTGCAACGAATTTGTATCGCTCGTGCGCTTGGCCCTACGACACGGTATTTAATTGCCGATGAAATGACGACGATGTTAGATGCCATTACACAAGCGCAAATTTGGCATGCTATTCTTTACCTTGCAAAGCAACGAAACATTGGCGTTATATCGATTAGCCACAACAAGCATTTATTAAATACAGTTAGTGATCGTATTGTACATTTTCGTGAGATAGCAAATCGATAAACTAAGGGGCTCTCCTATAAGTGATGGTTCACCTCGTTTTGTCATTCTGAGGTGACTATTACTTATATATCCACCCTCCATGGTTTGGCTAACCGCTTAACCCTTACCGTGGTTACAATTACTAGTTCTTTTGAAAGCAAAACCGGCTTTCAACGTACTCTTCATTGTCTCCACTACGCCGACTGCCGTCGTCGCAAACGGTTCGCACCGTTTGGGGTTTCGCTCGATTTTATACATGTTTTCTTTTTTTAGAGGAGCTACGATTCAAGGTTGGGGAATTTGTCATGTTTCCTGCCTGCTTTAGGGAAGCCCCTTCTTCCTTTATGGGAAAATGTGTATGGTTTTATCCTGTGCTTGGTAGTAGGTCTGTAAAGCGTGTGTAATCAAACAGTGTTATCATAGATGGTAACAGAATGATAAGAGGAATATTTAAGTTTGGAAGGGGTGGGATGATGGAGAACGGCCGTGTTCAATTAGAGAATGTGATTACAAGTATTGAAAAAGCTGTTGTTGGTAAAACGAGAGAAGTTGAATTAAGCCTCGTTGCCCTTTTGGCTGATGGGCATATCTTATTAGAAGATGTACCTGGGGTCGGAAAAACGATGATGGTGCGGGCAATTGCTAAAGCTGTAGGTGCCGATTTTAAACGTATTCAATTCACCCCTGATCTTTTACCGTCTGATGTCACCGGGGTGTCTATTTTTAATCAAAAGACGATGAGTTTTGAATTTCGTCCTGGACCGGTGATGGCTAATATTGTTTTAGCGGATGAAATTAACCGCACATCTCCTAAAACACAAGCGGCCTTATTAGAAGCGTTAGAAGAAGGAAGTGTGACCGTTGATGGTGACACGAGATTGTTACCGAAGCCTTTTTTTGTGATGGCGACACAAAACCCAATTGAATATGGTGGAACGTATCCATTACCCGAAGCGCAGTTGGATCGGTTTCTTTTTAAACTGAAACTTGGGTATCCGTCAGAAGCTGAAGAGCTAGAGGTGTTGAAACGTGTGCAAGGTGAGCATCCGATAGAGGCGATTACGCCGGTATTAACGTTAGAGCAATTGCGGGCCATGCAAGAAGAGGTCAAAAAAGTCTATGTCGATGATTCTATTAAGTCGTATCTTGTTGCGATTGTGAACAAAACGAGAAGCCATAACGATGTTCACCTAGGTGTTAGTCCGCGTGGCTCGATTGCGTTAATGAAAGCTGCACAGGCCTATGCTTATCTGCGCGGAAGAGATTTTGTGTTGCCTGATGATATAAAAGAACTCGCTACATATACATTAGCGCACCGGATGATTGTAAGAAATGATATAAGCCTATCTGATGTCCGTGCTGAAGACATTATCGCTGAGATTCTCAATCAGGTGAAGGTGCCGGTTGCAGGCAAGGAAACGATTCGAAGATGAAAAAGATGTTCGCAATCGTGATCGCATTGGCAAGGGGGATCTTTTTGTTCTTGTTGTTGGTTGCTTCATTTGCTTATGCAATGTTTCAGGGGGGCTTTGTTAGTTGGTTTTTGTTTTATAGTTTTCTCTTCGTAATGGTTACTTCGATCGCCTCCTTATTTTTTCCATTACGGAGCATTTCGATTGAGCGGAAGGTGAATAAGGATACGTTTATGGCTGGGGAAGACATGGAGGTCACGGTTACAGTCACGCGGAAGAAACACCTACCTTATTTGTATGTGACTGTTCGTGATGTTTTACCACCAGCGATGATGAAAGAAGCCGATCAAAGCCAAGCGAGCGCCGTCTCGTTCTTTTCATTTAAACAGGAGCAATCGTTTCAATATACATGTACGTCTGTTAATAGGGGTGAATATCAATTTGCTGAAGTGGAGGTGCGGACGGGTGATATCTTCGGTTTTGTACAAAAAAAACAGACGCTCACAGTGAAATCAGATGTATTCGTTTACCCGACCATCCGGCCATTACAAAAATGGTCAATTGTTGCAAGTCAATCAGAAAATGAGGTTGCGGCAACAGAAGGGATAGAAGAAGCGCTTGTCGTATCAGGTGTGCGTGAATATGTTCCTGGTGACCGCTTAGCAAGCATTGATTGGAAAGTATCGGCTCGAAAAGATGAATTAATGACCAAAGAGTTCGATTCGGTCAAAGGTGAAGGCTATACAGTAGTGCTCGATACTTTTTGTAGTCATGAAATGCTTTTTGAACGAGTCGTTGAGTTTGTTGCATCGGTAACGGATCACTATATGAAACGGAAGCGACCATTAGGGTTTGAGATGATTAATGACCCATACAGTTCTCTACCAACAGACCGTGGTATGAATCATTACCGGGCGATTTTTAAGCGGTTAGCAAAGGTTAAGCTCCAACACCAAGCAATGACCGCGCATCTCAAACGTTCTTCGCCTAATGAAACGTTTATTGTTATTAGTGCGGTATTAAATATGGAAACCATTGCGCGGTTGCAGCCATTATTTAAGCCGGATGATCACGTTGTTTTCTTTTTTATGAAAGAAGATGAAGAAGAGCAGCAACACCAAGTGAGAAGTCATTTATGGCAAAAAGGGATCCTCCATTATGTCGTTTCTGAGAGTCTGTACGACATGGCTGATGAATGAGGAGATAACTGAAAGTAGGTGAACATGAGAGATGATAACGAATAAAAATGTGCAGATCCGTCGATATTTCTTTGCCTATGGTTTAGGTTTTCTTCTCTTGTGGGAATGGCTGTTACCGCTGCCGGTGTTTAGTGATACAGGAAACATTCATGTGTTCATCCTGTTTATCGCCTTTTCGTTTATCGTGACATTTTTGCAATTACGCTATTGGATCTCCGTGCCACTGCAATTTATTGCGATGCTAGTTGGTTTGCATTTGCTGTACTTCAACCCGCCGTTATTTACTAGTGAGTGGTTGGTTTTCCTTGGCATCGATATAGCCGAAAATATGATGATGCTTGCTAGCGGAAATTGGTATCATCTATCAGATTTATTTAGAAGTTTATTGTTTTTTATCCTGCTAGCGATCATCAGCTATCTGCTATTTTACTGGATTGTCTATGCAAAGCGAATTCTATTCTTTTTACTATTTACAGTTAGTTACATAGCGGTGCTTGATACGTTCACTGAGTATGACGCTACATTTGCGATGATTCGCACGTTTATCATCGGCTTTCTTTTATTAGGTATCCTTCAAAAAAATAGACTACTAGCTTTCAACCGAGTCATAGGAAGACGAGGTGTTGGATCGGGAGCATGGGTGTTTGTGCTCGCTTGTGTTGTTACCGTAGCTGCCTTGTTTGCCATCAGTGCACCAAAATATGAACCGCAGTGGGCAGATCCAGTTCCGGCTTTTCAACAGGCCTTTGGTGGGGATGGACTTGGTGATGGTGTAGGAGGTACTCAGCGAATTGGTTATGGCGACAATGATGAACAGCTCGGTGGCGGCTTTATCTATGATGAAAGCCCTGTGCTGTATGTTGAAGCTGAGGAAGGACACTACTGGCGCGGGGAATCGAAGGATTTTTATACAGGTAAAGGATGGAGGACAACAACTCCAGGAATCGAAGCTGGAGGGGCTTATCTCTATTCTCAAACGGGTTACGTTGAACACGAGGCAACGGTTACAGTCGCCAAAACCCAACGTTTCACACATCTGTTTTATCCAGGTCAGCTGTTACGTGCATTTGAAGATGATCCTCTCTATCATGTCGCTGTTGATGTTCATACAGGACGAGCTGATTCATACATTCGTGGTGAACGTAGCGCAATTGACCAATATGACATTCAGTACGAGTCGCCACAGTTTGAAGTAGAGTTGCTACGAGCAAGCGATGGACGTATCGATGATTTCCCAGAGATCGAGCGCTATTTGCAACTTCCTGATGAATTGCCAGAGCGTGTCGTTCATTTAGCAGAAGAGATTGTTTCGGAGTACGATAACCGTTATGATAAAGCTAGGGCGGTTGAACGCTATTTTGCGGAAGAAGGCTTTACATATGAAACGATGGATGTCGCTGTACCGGATCCAGACCAAGATTACGTTGATCAATTTCTTTTTGAAACAAGACAAGGGTATTGTGATAACTTCTCAACATCGATGGTTGTCTTGTTACGCGCTGTCGACATTCCAGCTCGCTGGGTCAAAGGATTTACAGAAGGTGAAGTCGTTGATTGGGCTGAACAAGGAAGGCGGGTCTATGAAGTGACAAATGCTAACGCACACTCTTGGGTTGAAGTCTTCTTTCCTGGGGTTGGCTGGGTTCCGTTTGAGCCAACGAGTGGGTTCGGGAATCCTTTTGAGTTCGTACTTGATGATGAAGAACGTTCTAGCGACGAATCCGAGCTTACATCTTTAGAGGATGAGCAAGAAGCCGAAGAGGCCTTTGCCGCGATCGAGGAAAAACAGGAAGATGAGCGGAGCGAGACAAGTTGGTATCGTCTATTTGTGTTTGCGTCGGTTATAGCTTTGACCATCGTCCTGTTAACAGTAGTCGTTGTAAAAAGGCGCCAACTCGGCAGTGTCTATGTCCTTTATCGTATGAAAAAACGCCACGATGAAGATGCTTTTGTCGATGCTTATCAAAAGCTATTATGGCTTTTGTCAATGTCGGGAGTGTCAAAACGTAACGAAGAGACGTTGAGAGAGTTTGCGTCAAGAGTCGATCGATTGTTTGCGACGGATGCAATGACAGATTTGACAGTCGTTTATGAAAAAATATATTACGGTGGTAAGCCAGCAACGCAAGAATGGTCGAATAAACGCACAACGTGGAGGAATTTGATTAAAAAAATCGGATCTTGACCATTTGACTGTGCGGTTGATAAAATAAGTCCATGTTTATTCGGATTTGTTCCTATATTTTGTATACTCCTTCATATACACTTAGAAATATGGTCTAAGAGTTTCTACCAGGTTACCGTAAATGACCTGACTATGAAGGCGGGGTTGCTGAGATTAAGCTAGAATTCTGCCTTTAGATCAAGTGGGCGAGTCTAGCTTTTTTCATATCGTTAGTACCATAATAATCGCAGAGGATGGATGGAAAAATGGAAAACATCAATGAAATGATTGTAGTACTTGATTTCGGTGGGCAATACAACCAGTTGATTACTCGAAGAATTCGTGACCTAGGCGTCTATAGTGAACTACACCCTAATACGCTTTCTGCTGAGGAAATCAAAAAAATGAATCCAAAAGGAATTATTTTTTCTGGTGGACCAAACAGTGCCTATGTTGAAGGGGCACCACAATGTGATGAGGCGATTTTCGACTTAGGCATTCCGATTTTAGGGATTTGTTATGGTGTTCAATTAATGACACAGCATTTTGGTGGAAAAGTTGATGCGGCAGACCATCGCGAATATGGAAAAGCAATGATTAAGGTTGAAAACCAATCAAAACTTTTCGAAGGGTTACCACTTGAACAATCCGTTTGGATGAGCCATGGTGACTTAATCGTTGCACCGCCAGAAGGGTTTACCGTTGATGCGACAAATCCTTCTTGTCCGGTAGCCGCTATGAGCGATGAGTCTCGCGGACTATACGGTGTCCAATTCCACCCTGAGGTTCGCCATTCACAATACGGCAACGAACTGTTAGAGAACTTTGCTTTTAAAGTGTGTGAATGTGAAGGAAAGTGGTCGATGGAGAACTTCATCGAGATTGAAATTGAAAAAATTAGAAAAACAGTAGGCGATCGTCAAGTTCTATGTGCATTGAGCGGTGGTGTTGATTCATCAGTTGTTGCTGTCCTGATTCATAAAGCGATTGGTGATCAGTTAACTTGTATGTTTATTGACCATGGCTTATTACGTAAAGGTGAAGCCGAAAGCGTAATGGAGACGTTCAGCGAAGGTTTTAATATGAATGTTATTAAAATTGATGCAAAAGACCGCTTCTTAGGAAAGTTACAAGGGGTTTCAGATCCAGAGCAGAAGCGTAAAATTATCGGTAATGAATTTATTTACGTATTTGAAGAGCAAGCAAGCGTATTAAAAGATATGGACTTCTTGGCACAAGGAACATTATATACAGATATTATCGAGAGTGGTACAGATACGGCGCAAACGATTAAATCGCACCATAATGTTGGTGGACTTCCTGAAGATATGAAGTTTGAGTTGATTGAGCCACTAAATGCATTATTTAAAGATGAAGTCCGAAAGTTAGGTACGGAGTTAGGTATTTCAGATGAAATCGTTTGGCGCCAACCATTCCCAGGACCAGGATTAGGTATTCGTGTTCTTGGTGAAATTACAGATGACAAGTTAGAGATTGTTCGGGAATCAGATGCGATCTTACGTGATGAGATTAAAAAAGCAGGTCTTGATCGCGAGATTTGGCAATACTTCACAGCCCTACCTGATATGAGAAGTGTTGGTGTGATGGGTGACGCAAGAACCTATGACTATACAGTAGGAATTCGTGCAGTCACATCAATTGATGGAATGACATCAGACTGGGCAAGAATTCCGTATGATGTGCTAGAAGTCATTTCTACAAGAATCGTTAATGAAGTAAAGAACGTAAACCGAGTCGTTTATGATATTACGTCTAAGCCACCAGCAACGATCGAGTGGGAATAAACGAATGATGAAATTATTTTTGTTTTAAATGTTCGTCTTTTTATTGACACAACTGAATCCTCCTGTTAAGATGTAAGAGTCAACATGATAGTCATTCGAATCGTATAATCATGGGAATATGGCCCGTGAGTCTCTACCAAGCTACCGTAAATAGCTTAACTACGAAGATCGGATATATCTGGCATTTAGGCGGGAGGGCACTTTTGACTTCCTGTGTACGTTATGTCAGGAATCCAGATTTTTTGTTGTTAAAGCTCTAGGTAGATATTCTATCTAGAGCTTTTTTTATTGGATCTGTTTAAATCTGGGAAGTTATTATTACAGAATTAGAGGAGGAAGAGGTTGAATGGATCGTTATTTCGGTTTTAAAGAACATGGAACAAGCTATGGTAAAGAGTCGATTGCGGGCTTAACGACATTTTTGTCAATGGCGTACATTTTATTTGTTAATCCGCTTATCCTTGCTGATGCTGGGATGGATACGGGAGCTGTCTTTACGGCGACGGCTTTAGCGGCAGCACTAGGAACGTTAATCATGGGTGTGCTTGCGAATTACCCGATTGCATTGGCGCCAGGTATGGGATTAAATGCGTTCTTTGCATATTCTGTGGTTATCGGTATGGGGATTGATTGGGAAGTAGCTTTATTCGGTGTATTTATTTCAGGTATTATTTTTATTTTAATTACACTCCTAAAAATTCGTGAATTGATTATAAATGCGATTCCAGCTGAATTGAAATATGCAGCGGCTTCGGGGATCGGCCTATTTATCGCTTTTATTGGATTAAAAAATGCTGGTATTGTTGTTGCAGATGAGGCAACGGCGGTAGCATTAGGGGACATGACAGCAGGTCCGACATTGTTAGCTGTGTTCGGTGTTGTTCTTACCGTCATTTTTATGGTTCGAGGATTGAAAGGTGGCATTTTCTATGGAATGGTAGTCACAGCAATTGTTGGTGTGATTACAGGGTTAGCGCCAATGCCAACAGCAATTGTCGGTTCAATTCCGAGTCTAGAGCCAACATTCGGTGTGGCATTTACGAACATTTCTTGGGATCAAATTTTTACCGTTCAGTTATTAGTCGTTGTTCTAACATTCTTATTTGTAGACTTTTTTGATACTGCAGGAACGTTATATGCGGTTGCAAATCAGGCCGGTTTTGTAAAAGATAATAAATTACCGCGTGCGAGCAAGGCTTTACTAGCTGACTCTTCTGCGAGTTCAATTGGTGCCATCTTGGGTACATCGACGACTACCGCATATGTTGAGTCATCGGCTGGTGTTGCTGCAGGTGGTCGTACTGGATTTACATCAGTGGTTACAGCGGCGTTATTCTTAGTTGCTCTCTTTTTCTCTCCGTTATTAACAGTTGTGACAGCAGAGGTAACAGCAGCAGCTCTCATTATTGTCGGTGTTTTAATGGCTTCATCGCTAAGCTTAATTGAATGGAACAAGTTTGAAATTGCCGTTCCTGCCTTCTTTACAGTTGTAGCGATGCCACTTACGTACAGCATTGCTACAGGGATTGCACTAGGATTTGTGATGTATCCGATTACGATGATTTGTAAAGGAAAAGGCAAAGACGTTCATCCGATCATGTATGTATTATTCTTTGTATTCATTGCATACTTTGCCTTTTTAACAGAATAGAAGTGGAAAAAGAGTTATGGGGTTCGCTCCATAGCTCTTTTTTGGTAGAAAAGGGTACAGAGTGTGCTAACGGTGAAGACGGGGCGGTGGAGTAGGCTTACTCCTCAGTTGGCCCTTAAGTGACTACTTCATATATGTTTGTTCAATGAATAGCAACAAGATCATTGATATTAAGACAAGTGTTGATTTTAAAAAATCAAATTTATCAAGGTTTCTTGATTTTTCAAAGCGCAAGATCCCATTAAATCCTCGGGCTTGCATGGCTTGAAATACTTTTTCTGAACGATCAAGTGACTTAATTAGCAAGCATCCTGTCAACTGTCCATAGACTTTTAATTTTTTTATCGAGATCCCACCATTAAAAAAACGTGTCTTTAAGGCGAGCTGCATTTTTTGGATATCATCGAGGAATAGATACACATAACGATAGGAGAGAAGCAGGACAGTGATCATGACTGGTGGTACTTTTAGATCGGCTAGGCTAGTCATAAATTGTTCGACAGTTTGTGTTTCTAATATGATCGTGATCACGGTCATTGAAGTGATCGCTTTTAGAATGATTAAGCTAGCAAATTCGACTCGATCAGGATCAATTGGGAACCCTCCTCCGATAACAAGTGGAATCGTCATTAGTAGTACAAATGGGGCGATCAGTAAATAGCGTTTTAGTAATGTGATCAATGAAATACCAATAGCCATTGTCGTAACGAGAGAGATTCCATAAGCCAGTAGGGCAATTGGTGTTGTTTGTAGGCTGATCACTCCAAAGATAAACACAATCGCTGCAATCAGTTTTGCACGAGACTCCCAAGCTAGGGCCCACCGAGCAATTCCTGCAAATTCGCTTTGGTCTGCTTGCATCACGAACTCACCTACCTTCTAAAAGAGCAGTGTTGATTTTGGCTCAAGCAGTTTTATTGGGCTGATGAGCCGAAGCGTAAATCGAACTTAGTGGTTTCTCTTTCTCATTGCTACTAACATCGTTATCGCTGAACCTAACAGTAAACCAATAAATAAAGTAATAAATGTCAGCGTATAGGGCGGTTGGTCAATGTTTAGTTGAGCTTCACCACCTGATGTATTATCGATGATTAAGGTTGTTGTGTTGCTAATACTTTCATATTCTTCGCCGTTTACTTCTCCAGCTTCGTCCATGTCAACAGTGGCTTTGAAAAGCCATTGACCCTCGGTTTCAATTTCAAATAAAAACATACCGTCTTCATCAGTCGTTTCTTCTAGAATTTCTCCGCTTGGGCCGTATGCACTAACAATGGCATTGGCAGCTACCTCTCCGTCATACATAACTTGGGCTGTGAATGTACCGGTTGTAAATGAAGTCAAGTCAACTTCGGGATTGATTTCTAGTGTAAGGTTTTCAGTTATAGAGGGGGATCCATTACCTTCTCCGACTTGATAAATTGTTTTTGCCATGTGATTACTTAGGATGGTTGTTTCATCATCAGGTGAGTAAGGTCTTGGTGTTCGAGTTGCCCAAAAGACATAAGACCCTTCTTCAGGTGGAGAAACAAATGATCTCGCATGCACACCGACGGCCTCCAACTCTAGTGACTCGATCTTTCCATTAGGATGCTTAACATGTAACTGGTAGTCCTCTAAGTCAGTATTATCAACAAAATCTCTTAAATGTCCCCAAAGGACATCAACTTCAAGTTCTTCGCTACCAACTTCTTCATCGACAACAATGAACAGCTCGTGGGCAAATCCTTTGGGGACCAAAGTAAACAAGAAAATCATGACGAGCACAAAGATACGAAGGTTCAATTTCTTTTTCACAAGCGACCACTCCTTACTTACGTACTGGTTGTTGACGGACTTTTGCGATATAGAAAGAAACAAGCGATAAAAAATAAAATCGATACACCTAGAAGTGCGCGAATGGAAACCGGAACAGCTGATAATGAGCTGTTCGTTTCTGTTTTTCTCCACGCAGCACGGTGACCAAGCCCATCATCAGCCATCACATAATTGACGTCGAGGTTTTCGTCAAACATGTACTGTCCATTTTTATTAACTTCCCCTTCAAAAAGTAGACGGTTCTCTTCGTTATATCCAGTTACAACTGCTAACGGTGCGTTTGTGCCATCATCATAGCGGACATGAACATGATTACTCTCGACATCAACGACCATTCGGTGTGCAAAAGCGATGTGTTCGTTGTTAAAGAACAATAAAGAAGCGGCAATAAACGAGAAAAAGAAGAGGACAAGGAAAAATTTTCTTTTCATCTTCATCAACTCCGATAGCTGAGGTAAGCTTTCATTTTTGTTCGAAAAATGTTGGGCGGACCGTGTACAAATATTTGACTGAGAAACCGGTTAATATTCCTTCAAGTAGAGCTAAAGGCAAGTAGGCAACGGCTACGATGTTAATTACTGAAAAAAGACCATCATTGTAACGAGCATCTGATAGGAATAATAATGAAATCAATAGGAAAATGCCCCCTATAATGGCTGTGAAACCGGCGTTAAACCCTCTCATGAAAAAGGAAACATTTTTTAGAAGTGAAGATAGATAATAGACAAGGTAAGCGGGTAGCGACATTAATAAGGTATTAGCCCCGAGTGTGCTTAAGCCACCATGTTGAAATAATGTCGCCTGTAGCAGCAAACCAATAAAAATTCCAATAGGAGCTCTTCTACCTAAAGCCAAACCAAGGAACCCACTTAAGATAGGGTGAACGGATGTGGGACCGATGGGTATGTTAATTAACGATGACACAAAAAAAGCACCCGTTAGTAGGCTGATTTTAGGGATTTCATCTTCTTTTATACCATTTAATGAATAGGCTAAAATGCCGACCGCACCTACTGTTGTAGCAACGGCCACCGATACGCTTAGTACACCGTCAGCAATATGCACGCCCTGTTCCCTCCTTCATACACGAATCATGTATATTTGTGGTACAGCCTCAATATGCCCCAATTGAATAAACAACAAAAAAACTCTTAAGTAGTGGGATGGATACCATGACTACTTAAGAGTTACTTCATTCTAACGTGTTACCTGAAGAAACCACCAAACATTTTCATCATTGGAGCCACTTGGCTTGCAATTCCTAATGCACTTTGGACACCATTGCCGATTTTGTTGAAATCAATGTTCCCGTTTGCATCAGTAAGCAATGAAGGCATTCGCCTTTGGCGAGGGGCCCCTAATCCATGCCCTTGGAACCCTTGGTCCTGGAACGGTTGTCCTTGGTGTTGCGGTGGCTGCTGTGGCATAAAAAAATCTCTACGGAATGGATCGTCTTCCTGAAACGTTTGATTATGATAGTCGAAGGGGTTAAATCCCATTGGGTCAAACCTCATCGGCTGATTTCCTTGAAATGGAAACCGTTGTGATTGTTGATTTGCAGGAAACATAAAAAACCTCCTCATATTTTAAAAGTGACACTACTATACAGTATGGCTTCTAGGAAAGGATGAAACGGTTAAATAACTAGTTGTTCATACTTGGGGATCGAATCAGTCACCGCCTAAATTTACGGATAGATGTTTAAAAGGGTTATAGATGTCCAAACAGATTGCGGACAACGACCGTAAGCTAGTAAAGAAGCAGTGAAAGCGGTTAGAGAACGAACGGCTTTCATTACTATTTTTGAAGGTGAGGAGGAGAAATAATGTCTGTAAGTCATTATTATGACCTATGTCATAAAAACGTTGGCAGAGCAGTCGAGATTAAAGATGTCCGTGGGAAAGTTTACCGTGGTCATATCGAAAGAGTTGACTACCGAACAGTTTATCTTCGTCCGCTTGATGGTGCAGCACCCCCTCCACCAGGTGGACCTGGTGGTTATGGCACATTCTTTTGGGGTCCAGGGTTTGCAGCTGGTGCGCTAATCGGGATCGGCCTTGGGTCGATAGCAACACTGGCGTTTTTACCACGTCCGTTTATTTGGTAGGGGTTGATTGGAAGGGGTGCTTCGGAAGGATTATTCCTTTCGAGGTACCCCTAAAGTAATTTTGGGACGACGATCGTCAGAATAAACTCCTGCATTCGGGTATTTAGTCAGTCGGCTAGTATGAGGCACTTCTTTTTAACTTTTAGTAAGGATGTGAATCGTGATGTTTGGTGTTCCAAATTCAATTAATTTTGAAACGAAGCGACTAATGGTAAGAGATATCGAAATGAGTGATAAAGAGGAGATTTACGCTTTGTATTCAGACCCTAACGTGATGCAATTTGATAATAGTAGTGGTTTTCAAAGTTTAGAGGAGACAGAACAGTTTATCGCTCAAATTCAAAATCCATATGTTGATGATGGATCGATTCGTTGGGCCATCGTCCAAAAACAAACGGGTGATTTGATTGGAACTTGCGGGTTTCGCAATTGGGACCGGCACTCTCAACATGCGGAAATCGGTGGAAACATCTCAAGTAAATATTGGCGGAAAGGGTACGCAACTGAATTGCTACCAAAGCTTATTGAGTATGGATTTAATCATCTCCAACTTAATAAAATTCATGCCTATACATTGACGAAGAACAAAGCGGTTCTAAGGCTATTGAAAAATTACAATTTCAAGAAAGAGGGTATCTTGCGTCAATATTATCGTTTAGATCAGGGATATGAGGATGTCGTTATCTTCGGAAAGTTAAAAAGTGACGAATGGTAACCAGGCACCGCCTACTCATTGGACTCATAAACATAGATTAATAATAAAACAAAGGAGGGAAAGGAAGAAACGCTACATGAACAATTGGAAAGGCTCAATTTCAGATGTTTTAGGAGATGACTTTTTTTCAGAGTTTCAGGAGTTATTCTCAGATTATAGTCGCGGGATACGTGCAAATATTTACGAGCGTGGTCAACAGCTGATTTGCGCTGTACAGTTGCCAGGGCTAAAACTAACCGATGTGGACATTTACGTGAACAACAAAAGGTTAGAAGTGCGTGGTGACATTTCTATCGACGATGGAGATCGCCGTTTACTTCATGAAGAAATCCCTCAAGGAACAATGAGTCGAACCATTGAACTGCCTTTTACAGTTCGGGATGATCAAGTCGATGTGACTTATCGTAAGGGGTTGTTAGTTATTCATTTGCAACGTTTTATTCAGACCGAAAAGTTGAACAATAAAACAACTGTCTGGCCGTTAGAACGTGAGCAAGTAGAAGACACCCAAAAATAATTTTTCTTAACATAAAAAATCGAGCTTGTTTATATTTTGTAGATTTTTGGAATGATGGGCGATCGGTTGAATAGGTATAAAAGGGGTTGCAGTAATGGAATAATTTTCACAAAACCATTAGCTAAGAAAAAACAATCATGGAGGTGAAATGGTGGGCTTTTTTGACAACCACGGCTTAAGCTTCAGGAAGAAGAAAGCATTAGAAAGTGAACGAAACACGGATCTACTTGGGATCGAACATGCTGAAAAAGAAGCAAAAATCCCTGAAGTCGAGCATCAGAAAATTCTGCAACGATCATTAGAGTATGGGTTAGAAGCGGCCCCGTCAATTGGAGACCGGACGATTTCGACATTTACAAGGGAACCACGCCCGGCTTATGCGGGAATACCAACGTTTTTAAGGACACCATTTTTAGAAGACGTGCGACGTGTAGGTGAATACGATGTGGCTTTTATCGGTGTTCCATTTGATATTGGTACGACATACCGAGCAGGGGCTCGTTTTGGTCCGGAAGCAATGCGTCGAATCTCAAAGCTCTATACGAGTTATAGCTATGAAAAGGGTGTCGATTTAGCAGAATCACTAGATATGTGTGATGTTGGTGACGTGTTCACAATTGCAAACATTGAAAAAAGCTTTGACCAAATTTATAAGGCGGTATCGCATGTGTTTGCACAGGGGACAATGCCTGTCATGCTAGGAGGCGACCATGCGATTGGTTACCCATGTCTTAGAGCAATCGCAGACCAAGTGGGTGGCAAAGTCGGAATTATTCATATGGACCGCCATCTAGATTTACAAGAAAAGGATATGGATGAACGGATGCACACAACACCGTGGTTCCATGCGACGAACATTCCGAATGCCCCACCTGAAAACTTAGTTCAAGTGGGGATTGGTGGCTGGCAAGTTCCGCGGGAAGCTGTTCAAAACGTACGTAAATTTAATACAACTGCGATTTCAATTAACGATATCGAAAGGTTAGGCGTTAAGAAGGTTGCTGAAATAGCTCTTGAGAAGGCTTGGCAAGGGGGAGCGAAGGCTGTTTACTTGAGTGTAGACATTGATAGTTTTGATGCCGGTTTTGTCCCAGGTACTGGTTGGCCGGAGCCTGGTGGCTTTTTGCCACGAGAAGGGTTAGAGTTTTTAGATATTGTTGCTAGAGAAGGCGTGTGTGGGATGGAACTAGTAGAAGTATCTCCGCCATACGACGTTAGTGATCAAACGGCATTGCTCGGTACACGTTGTATCGCAGATGTTTTAGCAGCAATGGTTGATGCAGGAAAGCTTGGGAAGTCATTTAAATAGAGAGTGTACGTCCGAGACCAAAGGTAGTCATACGGCTGGCACTGTTCCTCTCATTGTGGACGGTGTTTTTTTTTATTGAAGGATACCGAGGGGGGCGTCGGGAAAGAGATGTCATTCATGGAGGCGCTTGCAGGTACTGAAGGACAAAACGACTTAAAAAAGGTTGATAGATGTCCTTCATGAAGCTGATGAAGGACAAAGCGGGCAAGAAAAGGATGAGAAATGTCCTTCATGAAGCCGCTGAAGGACAAAATGGGCAAGAAAAGGATGAGAAATGTCCTTCATGAAGCCGCTGAAGGACAAAATGAGCAAGAAAAGGATGAGAAATGTCCTTCATGAAGCTGATGAAGAACAAAATGAGCAAGAAAAAGACCGATAGATGTCCTTCATGTAAGTCGTTTTGAATGGCGTGCTTCATAGAATAGTGTGAGAATATGGTTGCTTATTGAATTGGTTTCTGTATTGCTGTTTATCTCTCGACGTCCTTTAGATGACGTATGGCTTGAGGGTGTTCTTTTTTTGTGGTTTGTTATGTATGGATAGAACAAAAGAGCTCTAGTATCAAGTTTGCAAAACAGGAGGGGCATATGGACGCGATTAATTTAAATGATATTGTTTATGAATACCCAGATTCAACGAAGGCGGTGGATCGTTTATCTTTACAGATACCGATTGGGGCAAAAGTGGCGATCCTTGGACCAAATGGTGCTGGAAAATCGACATTACTACATCATTTAAATGGCTTAAAACTCCCGCAGGAAGGTTCCGTTACGATTATGGGTGTACCGCTTACGAAAAAAACAGCAAAAACGATCCGGCAAAAAGTAGGCTTAGTGTTTCAAGATCCTGATGATCAAGTATTCTCAGGTTCAGTTTGGGAGGATGTCCAGTTTGGACCGAGGAATTTAGGCTTATCAGAAGAAGAAATTCATGAGGTTTGTGAAGTTGCCTTGGGTTCTGTCGGTATGCGTGAGTTTAAGACAAAGGCGCCATATCATTTAAGTTATGGGCAAAAAAAACGAGTGGCGATTGCGGGGATATTAGCGATGAAACCTGAAATTGTTATTTTGGATGAACCGATGGCCTACCTTGATCCAGTTGGCCAAGATGAAGTAGCTGGACTTTTACAGGGGTTGCATTTTATGGGTAAAACGATCATTCTATCGACACATGATGTAGATTTTGCAGCCTCCTGGGCTGATCATATTATTCTGATGAGAGAAGGGAAGCTACTTGCTATGGGAGGACCAGATTTATTAGTTGATGAGGAATTAATAAGAAAGGCCAATTTACATTTACCGAGGATTGCACGCCTATTTCGGATGCTTCCGTCTTATGAGGCCGCAGAACTACCGAAGAATGAACAAGAAGCACTGCGCACATTAGAAGGGATGGTTAATGTTAACGAATGGCAGAGTGGTCGGTATGCAAAATAGCCACACTCATTCCTCATCAACGTAAAAGATATTAAACTTGTGCTTGAGCCTGATCGACAGCGTCTGGGTCGTTCGTTAAGTTAGCATTGTTAAATTGTAATGGACTGAAGTTGGCATCCCCTGGTTGCCCATAACCGACATTAAGTTTCGAGTTTGCTTGGTGTCCTTTATGAACAGCATGACCGAAGTTCATTGAGGCATTGTTCGACGTTTGGTTAATCCTAATCCCAAGGATATTGTTCATATGTGTAAAGAATGTCATCGCCCCCTAACTTTACTTTACTCTTTCATCGTATGTATCATTTGTAAGGATGTACCTATCTTTTAAAAATTTCTGGGTAAAACGTATAAAAGATAAGAAGTGGATATTCCCTAACCGTAACTCTTAATTGGATAGGCACAGCATTGTTGACTGGAGCATATGTATATGTAAAAGGAGTAGGCGTAAGGGGGAGGCGTATGAACAATTATTTACCAAACAATTGGAAGGATATGTTGCCGAAATTTTTAGGTGATGATTTCTTTTCAAACTTTGAAAACTTAGCCAATGATAATAGCCCTGCAAAAGTTAATATCTATGAAACAGGCAATGAATTATTATGTGTTTTTTCCTTGCCAGGCTTAAAACTTGAAGACGTTGATATTTATGCCTACGAGCGCACGCTTGAAGTAAGGGGATCTGTTCACGTTGATTTTAGTGGGTTTCGTCTCATTCAAGAAGAAATTCCACAAGGACCATTTAAGCGCACATTAGAATTACCTTATCCAGTTCGTGATGATAAAGTTGATGCGGCATTTCAGCGTGGCTTATTAGTGATCCACTTACATCGCTTGATTCGTTCAAACCAAGCGAAACAAAAGATAAACATAAAGAATTTGGATGAAGAATGACAGTTTCTTTAATATGAAAAGACCAAAGACCATTTTATCTAGAAAAGATTCGATGGTCTTTGGTCTTTTGTTTTTTATGTTTGGTTCGTATTAGCATTTGTTACTTCAGGCCCTTCTTCGTTTTCTAGGTCTTCCATTTCATTAAACTCCTCTGTATTCAAATCATTAAATGTAATGTCTTCATGCTCTTTAATGAGTTCTTTAATGTTTTCTGGGTCTGTAAGTGCGGTCATTCCAATATTAAGTGTCCCCGACAATTCTTTAACCGTTAGTTCTTGAACCTTGTAGTTGATGTTTTCGATATTAATCGGTTGAATGGACTCCAATTTTTCTTTTAGTTGCTGGTTTTCTTCTTCAATTTCTTCGATTTTCTTTTGGAGTTTTTCTAATAATGCTAGAGTTTGATTAGGCTTGACCTCATTTAGGTCTTCATTTTCTTCATTTTTTTTATTGTTGGTTGCTTTAGGTAAATATGGATCATCTGTTTGGTAAGTAGATTGCGGATAATCATATGTGGGTTGTTCGTAATCCCAAGCTTTTGGTTGAAAATAGGGATAACCCCAATTATAGTAATGAATCGATATCGCCCCCTATTGTGACTCTCTACTTACTCTATGGCTTTGTTGATTGATACATGACTTGTATTTTTGCGCACTGAGAGTGGGAATTTAATTCGATTGTGGGGGTAAGCCAAGTGTTCCAATCTCAATGATTTCGTTTTCTTCATCATTATTTTCATTATTGTTGTTCTCTTCCTTAGGCTCAATCTCTTCATAAAAGGGCTTCGGAAACCGAGCGGATGAGGAATGGTTGTCAGTAAAGACCGTTTTCCCGATATTTAAAGATCCGATTGTACTAATCGAGTTAATCCTGATCGTTTTAATATTGATTTGCATACGCTTAAGTCCTTTCTATTGGCTCTGTTAGCATAGGCGATCATCTAACAGAGCCTTGATTTAGAATTAAATCTGCGCTTGCGCTTGATCTTTTACATCAGGATCATTTACAAGATTGGCATTGTTAAATTGAAGTGGACTATAGTTTGCATCGCCTGCTTGGAAATAACCGACACTCATTTTTACATTCGCTTGATGGCCTTTGTGAACGGTGTTCCCAAAGTTAATTGAGGCGTTATTTGAGGCATTATTCACCCGAATACCAACAATGTTATTCACGTGTGTCAACGTAACATCCTCCCGAATATTAGCCTTACTAATAACCTATGATTTCTTATGGGCGGATGACACAAGTGAAAACCAATCAAATATATTTTATATGAAGATTGGTTTAGGTTTGCACTTAAAAGTCTCCCCGTAAAGCGCGTACATAGCCTTCCTTCGTTGGTACCTCTCCGCTTTCCAATGATTCTTGGATAAACTCACGTAATCGTTGGTTTTGTTGGAACATTTGTTCATTTGCTGCAGTTAAATAGTCAACTTTTAATTGTAAAGAACGCATCGAATCAAGTTCCATCTTCTGTGGATGAGGATCTTTTTGACTATCTTGTTGCTCTTTCGTGAGATTAACAATTTGAGACTCAAGATCTTTTTTGGTGTCTACGATCATTTTCTCTAACCGATTTAGATAGCCTTCAATTTGTTCAACCTTCCGTTCCATCAACGTCGGACACCACCTTTTAATTCTACTTCTCCTATGGTGTATGAACTGATGGTTTTTTTTATAACCAACAAGTGGTATTTGTTATGGTGCTGTACATTTGTCAATTGTTGTTCGCATTTTTTTCCATCTGTTTGTAAATAGTAAAGGTAAATAGATTGTTTTTCTAATATAGGAGGAAATCATGCCAGCCATTCTATCTGTTAGTACGCATAAACCAGAACATACAGTGACTCAGGAAGAAGCGATTGAACTGGCTAGAGAGACATTTCGGGAAGAATTTGTTGATATTGAGCGTCTGCTTCGTGTGTTTAATAATGGCCAAATTAAGCAACGTCACTTTGCGATGCCACTTCACTGGTACGATAAGGAGCATTCCTTTAAGGAGAGAAATGATTTATATGTAGAATGTGCGGTCAATTATGGTGTATCAGCCGTTAAGAAATGTCTAGAGAATCAACTTTTCTTAAAACATCGAATTGATTGTCGTGAGATCGATGCCATTTATTTCATCTCAAGTACAGGACTGTCTACCCCCAGTATTGAGGCGAGAATAGCAAACCGTCTACCTTTTAAATCAGATGTGAAGCGGATTCCGATTTGGGGTCTCGGCTGTGCTGGTGGTGCGGCTGGAATTAGCCGTGCCTATGAACATTGCTTAGCCTATCCGACATCGAAAGTACTCGTCGTTTGTATCGAGTTATGTAGTCTAACCTTTCAGAGAGATGATCAAACGAAAAGTAACTTAATTGGTACGTCTCTATTTGCTGATGGGGCCGCATGCGTTTTACTTGTTGGTGACGAAGTAAGAGATAGGTTGTCAAAACATCAGTCACTCCCACATATTGTCGCTACGAACTCACAATTATTGCCCGATTCAGAAGATGTGATGGGGTGGGATGTTGAAGATGATGGCTTGTATGTTGTCTTTGCAAGAAGTATCCCGATTTTGGTTGAGCAGTGGTTTTCCACGATTGTTGAGCAGTTTTTACAAAGCCATCAGTTGACAGTTGATCATGTTGATTATTTTATTGCCCATCCGGGAGGGAAGAAAGTGCTAGATGCTTATGATCAGATGTTCGACTCGAAGCGAGACATGACATCCATCTCTCGGGAAGTCCTTAAGCACAATGGAAATATGTCGTCTCCAACGGTTTTATATGTGTTGCTTGAGTTTATGAAACAATTACCACAAGCAGGGAAGACCGGACTTATCGGGGCTTTAGGGCCGGGGTTTAGTTCGGAGCTACTCTTGGTAGAGTGGAGATAGGAGGTCATTGGATGGCACTGTTTTTCATGCTGATTAGCGTGGTGATCGTACAGCGAATGATTGAGCTTTTGATTGCAAATAAAAATGCGCTAGTGATAAAGGAAAAAGGCGGTTATGAAGTTGGTAGAGAGCATTACAAATATATTGTTGCTCTCCATATCGGTTTTTTTGCCTCGTTCGTGTCAGAAGTTCTGTTATTTGATCGGTCGTTATTTACTTGGTGGTGGTTCCCGCTTCTTCTTTTTGGAGCAGCCCAACTAGCGCGGGCATGGAGCTTGTCTTCGTTAGGGGTATTTTGGAATACAAGAATTATTGTCCTACCTGGGGCTGAGGTTATTGCCAAAGGACCTTATCGATTTATGAAACACCCTAACTATGTCATTGTTGCTACAGAGTTGATTGCATTACCACTATTGTTTCAGGCTTATGTAACAGCGGTTGTATTTACGATTCTAAATGCGGTAATGATGATCATTCGAATACCGATTGAAGAGAGAGCCTTAATGGAGGCGACAAATTATCAAAAGGTATTTCAAAGCCAATTTCGATTTTTTCCTAAATTTAAATAAAGGCGTTTACCTAAAGATAGGATGCCCCAAATGATGATGGAAATCACTTTTCTGGGACATCCTTTTTTTATTTTCGGTGCTGCTGCTCCTTAATCAAATGGTTGATCTTTCTTTAGGTTGTTTTCCGATTCCTCGTTATCATCCTCTTCGTTAAATAGCTGTTCAATCGCTTTCTCGGACACACTTTCTATAGGACTATTAGTTTCTTCATCGTTTTCATTTTCTTTAGGAGGACAGCAAATGTTAAATTCGTCGCCAATAATATATTCTCCAGCAACAAACTTTGAGTTGGCTTGGTGGCCCTTATGAATCGAGGGGCCAAAGTTAATGGAACCTCCTCGAGCATGATTGATGCTTAAGTGATGAATATTGGTTTGATGCCGATATTTTCTCATCATCCTTACCTCCCTCGTCACTGTCCTTTCTTTATTAGTATGAAAACCGGGACAACCTTGTATAGATTACAATCACTTCATAGTTAAAGTTGGGTGGTTGTCTGATGATAAGATTGGAATGACAAAAAATTCTCGGTACAAATACCAAAATCAATTGTTTTTGAATATGAATATGATGACATCTGCTTAGAGGAGGAATATCATTGAAAACTCACCATTGTAAACATGGAGAAACGCTATATGTATTAGCAGAGAAGTATGATATTGATGTTAACTTACTGCTTAACTATAACCAACATATTCATGATCCGGCTAGCATTCTTGAGGGTACACAAGTAATCATCCCGTCAATGTCAGGTCATAAGGGTTTACACAAGCACCATTCAGTTACAAAAGGAAATGTCTGTGCCTATGTTAGTGACGAACCTATTAAATATAAAAAGCTGACAAATGTCCTCTGGCCATCGCAAGACTATGCTGTAGGTTATGGATCACATACTACGCTTACCCCTTACGATCAGAGCATACACCTCCCATACCGATCTGCACAGCAACAGCAGCTTCAAACGAGCTATCAGCAAATGAATTTTTATCCTCAGTATTACTATCCGAATGGGTATTATTATTAACGATCTTTCATTGATAACGTAAGCTGGGGACTGCGAGAGCTAATTCCGCTGTTATCATAAACAACATAGCACCCTACTGCATAGTTTATTAGTAGTTAGCATCAAAGGGGGTGTTCTTGTGTACGGTTGCTATGGTCCAGGTTACGGGTATGGCGCTCCAACGTATGGATACGGTGCGGGACGTGGCTTTGCGTTAATTGTCGTGCTGTTTATCCTCTTAATTATCATTGGAGCTTCTTGGGTTAGATAAGCAAAGTTGATACGATGCTGTATGAAGATCTCCATCGCGGTAGTCGGGAAAATCTCGACTGCCGCGATTTTTTGCGCTTCTGTACCTACAGTGTTCAGATAGTGCTATGACACGATTATAGTCTTGACATAGGAAGGGTTGACTTGTCACGTTATTGTCACTTCTAAAAGCTAGTTGCCGATGTTTAGGTGATTGGACTAGAATGAAAAAGGGTAAACTGTTGATAAGATTATTTTATGAGCTCGAAGTGAAAAGAATTTGGGGGTTGAAGTCACGGTGAGTAAAAAGCCAGCAAAACAACGATTTGAAGTTCAGGAAAATGAAACGATTGATGACTGTTTGAAACGAATGCAGAACGAAGGGTATATGCCAACTCGTAGGTTTGAGCAACCTGTTTTTAAAGAAGAAAAAAAGAATGGCAAGATTGAGCCTGTTTATTTACGGCAAAAAATTATTTTCGAAGGGAAACTGCAGTAAAATACGAACAATTAATAACAATGTTAAAACATTGTTCGATTTTTCGTTGACAAGTAATCTTACAAACTGCTACTATAAAAGCAACAGAAATAGTACTCAATTACATACCTCATATAATCTTGGGAATATGGCCCATAAGTTTCTACCTAATGACCATAAATCATTAGACTATGAGGGAAAGCCTTAAACAACTATGTTGCAGTCAAGCAGTTTTAGATGACGCTAACGCCTAGTGTTGGTTTGCTTTCTCGCCTAGAAGAAACAAAACCATGCACTAGGTTTTTTTGTATAGATTAATAGAAGGATAGATAACTAGCGCTAGGAGGACTCAAAAATGAACCCTTTAGTAGGTGTAATTATGGGGAGTACATCAGATTGGGAAACGATGGAGCATGCGTGTAAGGTACTAGAAGAACTAGAGGTTCCGTTTGAAAAAAAGGTTGTTTCTGCGCATAGGACACCTGATCTTATGTTTTCATATGCAGAACAAGCCAAAGAACGTGGCATCAAAGTCATCATCGCAGGGGCAGGCGGCGCTGCACATTTACCTGGGATGGTAGCAGCGAAAACGACGCTTCCTGTTATCGGTGTCCCGGTGCAATCGAAGGCCTTAAATGGACTTGATTCACTTTTGTCGATTGTGCAAATGCCGGGTGGTGTTCCGGTAGCGACAGTAGCGATCGGTAAGGCAGGAGCAACGAATGCAGGCCTCTTAGCAGCACAAATGCTTGGAACACAAATTCCAGCCATTGATGAAAGAATTGAAAAAAGAAGAAAAGAAACCTCAGATAAAGTGTTAGAAAGCAGTGAAACATTATGAACAAGTTGATTAAACCAGGGGACACATTAGGAATACTAGGCGGTGGTCAGCTTGGACGAATGATGGCAATTGCAGCAAAAGAGATGGGCTATAAGATTGCCGTGCTTGAACCAAAAGCGGATTCTCCGTGCGGTCAAGTCGCTGATGTTGAAGTGATCGCTAATTATGATGATCTAAATGGTGCCAAACAGTTAGCTGAACAATGTCAACTACTAACGTATGAATTTGAAAATATCAATGCGGATACGGCAGCTTGGCTTGAAAATAATCTCTACTTACCGCAAGGAAGCCAGCTATTATCGGTAACTCAAGATCGCGGCCGTGAAAAACGTGCGATTGAGTCCTTTGCCATCCAAGTAGCCCCGTATCGACTTATCGAGTCGTTTGCCGATTTAATAGCCGCCATTGATGAGATTGGCACGCCATCAGTGTTAAAAACATGCCGAGGTGGCTATGACGGTAAAGGGCAAGTCGTGATTAAAGAACAAGCTGATATTGAACAGGCTTATCAAACGCTAGAAAACAAAGGACAGCTTGTACTCGAACAATGGATTCCATTTGAAAAGGAATTGTCAGTGATTGTTTCAAGAAGTGTCTCAGGTGAAGTGAAGACGTTCCCGGTTGCTGAAAATATTCACCGCGACAATATACTACATCAATCGATTGTACCAGCGCGTATATCGGCTCATGTCGAACAAAAAGCAGAAGAGATTGCGAAGAAGCTGGCACAATCGTTTGAAATGGTGGGTACACTTGCCGTTGAAATGTTTTTAACAAAAAGTGGTGACATCTATGTCAATGAATTAGCGCCCCGACCGCATAACTCTGGTCATTATACGATTGATGCATGTGAAACGTCGCAATTTCAACAACATATTCGCGCTGTTTGCGATTGGCCATTAGGGGAAACAAACTTATTAAAGCCGGTCGTTATGGTGAATATACTTGGTGAACATGTCGATGCTGTGATCGACAAAATTCCTGAGTTTTCCGACGTGAAGTTGCATTTGTACGGGAAAGAGGAAGCGAAATCAAAACGGAAAATGGGGCACGTGAATATTCTTGCAGATCATGTCGATGAGGCATTAGAAAAAGCTGAAGCGCTGAACATTTGGTAGGTATGATAAAATGACAACGACAGGTAATTTAGGAAAAAGACTGGAGGAACTGAAATGATTGAACGTTATACACGCCCTGAAATGGGGGCGATCTGGACAGAGGAGAACCGCTTTAAAGCTTGGCTGGAGGTTGAAATTGTTGCTTGTGAGGCATGGGCTGAGCTTGGGGATATCCCAAAAGGTGATGTGGAGAAAATTCGCGAAAAAGCGACATTTGATGTTGAGCGCATCCATGAAATCGAAGCAGAGACTCGACATGATGTCGTGGCATTTACACGAGCGGTTTCCGAAAGCTTAGGAGAAGAGCGAAAATGGGTCCATTACGGGTTAACTTCAACAGACGTTGTAGATACCGCATTATCATACTTACTAAAACAAGCGAATGAGATTCTTGAGAAGGACTTAACAAACTTCTTAGAGATTTTAAAAGACAAGGCCGTTGCACATAAATATACAGTCATGATGGGACGTACTCATGGTGTTCATGCTGAGCCAACAACCTTTGGGTTAAAACTCGCTCTTTGGTACGAAGAGATGAAGCGGAACATTGAGCGTTTCAAGCAAGCAGCAGAAGGTGTACGTGTAGGTAAATTATCAGGAGCTGTTGGTACATACGCCAACATTGATCCATTTATTGAACAATATGTGTGTGAGAACCTTGGCCTTGAACGAGCATCCGTCTCAACGCAAACCTTGCAGCGTGATCGCCATGCCAATTATCTAGCAACATTAGCACTTATTGCTTCTTCAATTGAAAAGTTTGCGGTTGAAGTACGCGGTCTGCAAAAGAGTGAGACGCGTGAAGTTGAGGAGTTTTTTGCTAAAGGTCAAAAAGGATCATCAGCGATGCCTCATAAACGAAACCCAGTCGGTTCCGAGAACATGACGGGGCTAGCGCGAGTGATTCGTGGGCATATGCTAACCGCTTATGAAAATGTGCCGTTATGGCATGAGCGTGACATTTCTCATTCATCAGCCGAACGAATTATTCTTCCTGATGCAACAATTGCCCTAAATTATATGCTCAACCGCTTTGGGAATATCATCAAAAACTTAACGGTTTTCCCTGAGAACATGAAACGCAACATGACAAGAACATATGGATTAATTTATTCACAGCGTGTCCTGCTTTCGTTAATTGACAAAGGCATGGTACGTGAAGAAGCGTATGATCTTGTACAACCAAAAGCGATGGAAGCATGGGAAAAAGGGATTCAATTCCGTGAGCTCGTGGAGCAGGAAGAGAGAATTACTTCTGTACTGACACCAGAGGAAATTGAAAACTGCTTTGATTATAATCACCACTTAAAGCATGTTGATACCATTTTTGACCGTGTTGGTTTAGCCTAAAAACAAAAAAAGAGGGAGCGTATTTGCTCCCTCTGCAAAATAAAAAGTTTAAATATTCCGATTTTTGGGGGTCCTAAGCGTGGAAAAACAAGAGTTGTTATATGAAGGGAAAGCCAAGCGAATTTTTAAGACCGAAGACCCAAACGTATTATGGGTTGAGTATAAGGACGAGGCGACAGCATTTAACGGTGAGAAGAAAGATACAGTTGTTGGGAAAGCGAAATTAAATAACCAAATTACTTCACTACTGTTTGAACGGTTAACAGAAACTGGTGTTCACAATCACTTTGTTAAACAGTTATCAGAAACAGAGCAGCTCGTTAAAAAGGTGACAATCATTCCATTGGAAGTTGTCGTTCGTAATATCGTTGCTGGAAGTTTAGCGAAGCGCGTTGGTATGGAAGAAGGCACACCGCTCGACGAGCCAATCGTTGAGTATTATTACAAAGATGATGATCTCGGTGATCCGATGGTAGCTGAAGACCATATTAAACTACTAAAGGTTGCTACACCAGAACAGCTGCAACAAATGAGAAAGGTTGGCTTACAAGTCAATGAAGCTTTGATTAACCATTTTAAATCTGTAAACATTCGACTCGTTGATTTCAAGTTAGAGTTTGGGCTAACGAGTACTGGAGAGCTTCTTCTTGCAGATGAGGTTTCACCGGACACTTGCCGATTGTGGGATATCGATAGCAATGAAAAATTTGACAAAGACGTCTACCGAAGAAACCTTGGAACAATCCAAGATGCTTATCAAGAAATTTTAAATCGATTAGGGGGATCAGCATGTACAAAGTAAAGGTATATATCACATTAAAAGAGAGTGTCCTTGATCCACAAGGAAGTGCCGTGCAAAACTCATTACACGCATTAACATATAACGAAGTACAGGAAGTAAGAATTGGTAAATATATGGAGCTGACCTTAGAAAAGGGCGACTACGATTTAGATACTAGAGTAAAAGAAATGTGTGAGAAGTTGCTTGCGAATACAGTTATTGAAGATTATACCTATGAAGTTGAGGAGGTTATTCCCTCATGAAGTTTGCAGTAATCGTATTTCCGGGCTCAAACTGTGATGCTGATATGTTCCATGCCATCAAGGATGAATTAGGGGAAGAGGTTGAGTACGTATGGCATACAGAAGATAATCTTGACCGTTTTGATGGTATTTTACTTCCAGGTGGTTTTTCTTATGGTGACTATTTACGCTCTGGGGCGATTGCTAGATTCGCACGGATTATGGAAGCTGTTAAGCAAGCTGCAGAAGCAGGCAAACCTGTATTAGGTGTATGCAATGGCTTTCAAGTGCTGCTAGAAGCAGGCTTACTGCCAGGTGCTATGAAGCGAAATGAGAACTTGAAGTTTATCTGTCGACAAGTAGAATTGATCGTCGAAAATAATGAAACGATATTTACGACAGGTTATGAAAATCATGAAGTGATCACGATTCCGGTTGCCCATGGTGATGGGAACTATTACTGTGACGATGAGACGTTACAACATTTACTAGATAACAAGCAAATTGTGTTCCGTTATAAAGACAACATCAATGGATCAAGAGATCGCATTGCTGGGGTTTGTAATGAAAACGGCAATGTCCTTGGGATGATGCCTCACCCTGAGCGTGCTGTTGATGAATTACTTGGCAGTGCAGATGGCTTGCAGTTATTTAAATCAATTCTACGAAATTGGAGGGAAACCCATGTCCTTACACCGTGAACCTACACCAGAAATGATTAAAGAACAACGACTCTATACTGAAATGGGGTTATCAGACAAAGAGTTTGAAATGGTAGAAAACATTTTAGGACGGAGACCAAACTATACGGAAACAGGCTTGTTTTCCGTGATGTGGTCTGAACACTGTAGCTATAAAAACTCAAAAGTCGTGCTTAAGAAATTCCCTGTGGATGGGGAAAAGGTGCTGCAAGGGCCTGGTGAAGGTGCAGGAATCATTGATATTGGTGATGAACAAGCGGTTGTATTTAAAATCGAAAGTCATAACCACCCATCAGCGATTGAACCTTATCAAGGAGCTGCTACAGGTGTCGGAGGAATTCTCCGTGATGTGTTTTCAATGGGAGCTCGTCCAATTTCGCTGTTAAATTCACTCCGTTTTGGAGAACTAGATTCACCGAAAGTAAAATATCTTTTTGAAGAAGTGGTCGCAGGGATTGCAGGTTACGGAAACTGTATCGGTGTACCGACCGTTGGTGGTGAGGTTCAGTTCGATCCTTGTTATGAGGGCAACCCGCTCGTTAATGCGATGTGTGTTGGTTTAATCGACCATAAAGACATTCAAAAAGGTCTAGCCAAAGGTGTTGGCAATACGGTGATGTATGTAGGAGCAAGCACAGGTCGAGATGGTATTCATGGAGCGACATTTGCTTCAGAAGAGTTGAGTGAGAACTCAGACGAGAAGAGGCCAGCGGTTCAAGTTGGAGATCCATTTATGGAAAAACTATTACTTGAAGCTTGCTTAGAATTGATTCAATCAGATGCACTTGTCGGTATTCAAGATATGGGAGCTGCGGGCCTAACGTCTTCATCGGCAGAAATGGCTAGTAAAGCTGGCTCAGGGATTGAAATGGACCTTGACAAAGTTCCACAACGTGAAAAAGGTATGACACCATACGAGATGATGCTATCAGAATCGCAAGAACGTATGTTAATCGTCGTTAAAAAAGGTCGAGAGCAAGAGATCAAAGACATTTTTGATCGTTGGGGACTATTATCGACTGAGGTTGGGCGTGTGACTGATGATCAAAGACTACGACTCTACCATAATGGTGAGATTGTTGCCGATGTTCCTGTCGATTCACTAGCTGAAGATGCACCGGTTTATCACCAGCCATCAAGCATGCCAACGTATTACGAGGAGTTTCAAAAGCAAGATGATTTCATTCCTGCTATTAGCGATGTGAAAGAATCGTTTTTAAACTTACTTGCACAGCCGACGGTTGCTAGCAAGGAATGGGTATATGATCAATATGATTACATGGTACAAACAAATACGGTAGTAAGCCCTGGTTCTGATGCAGCTGTTGTTCGGGTTCGTGGAACGAGAAAAGCTCTTGCAATGACGACAGATTGTAATTCACGTTACATCTACTTGGATCCTGAAGTTGGTGGCAAGATTGCAATCGCTGAAGCTGCGCGCAATATTGTTTGTTCTGGAGGTCAACCGTTAGGTGTTACGGATTGCTTAAACTACGGTAGCCCAGAGAACCCGGAAATCTTTTGGCAAATTGAAAAGTCAACAGATGGCATGAGTGAAGCATGCCATACGCTATCAACGCCAGTGATTGGTGGGAATGTCTCGCTTTATAACGAGACAAATGGTGTTGCTGTGTATCCAACACCAGTCATTGGAATGGTTGGCTTAATTGAGGATCTTGACCATATTACAAAGCAGTCCTTTAAGGAGGCCGGAGACCTGATCTACTTAATTGGTGAAACAAAGGCTGAGTTTGGTGGAAGTGAACTGCAAAAGCTTGTGAACTCAGAAATTTCCGGAAAGGCACCAAGCATTGATTTGGAAGATGAGCAAGCGAAACAAGCACAATTGTTAGCAGCGATTCGTGCGGGTGTTGTTGAAAGTGCTCATGATGTCGCTGAAGGCGGTCTAAGTATCGCACTAGCAGAATCAATCATTGACGGAGAAGTAGGTGCGGAGGTGACAATTGACGGAGAAGTTGTTACTGACCTGTTTGCTGAGTCACAGTCACGTTTTATCGTTTCGGTAAAACCTGAAAACCAAGCAACGTTTGAGGAACTTGTCGATGCAAAAGTGATTGGTCGAGTGGTAAGCGAGCCTAGTCTAACGGTTACGCATGAAAACGGCACAAACGTATTACAAGCTTCGACAGAGGAAATTCAAGCGGCCTGGAAAGGAGCTATTCCATGCTTACTGAAATCAAAGGCTTAAACGAAGAATGTGGGGTATTTGC
Source organism: Desertibacillus haloalkaliphilus (assembly GCF_019039105.1). Lineage (NCBI taxonomy): Bacteria > Bacillati > Bacillota > Bacilli > Caryophanales > Bacillaceae > Desertibacillus > Desertibacillus haloalkaliphilus. Next base: position 138,950 of record NZ_JAHPIV010000005.1, read on the forward strand.
TGTTTGGGGACATAAAGATGCTGCTCAGATTACCTACTATGGACTTCACAGTCTTCAACACCGAGGTCAAGAGGGAGCAGGCATTGTTGTTACTGATGGCGAGGAGCTATCCATTCATAAAGGCTTAGGGCTTGTTACAGAAGCATTTAGTCAAGGGGAGCTTGATACCTTACATGGGAAAGCGGCGATCGGTCATGTTCGCTATGCAACAGCTGGAGGCGGTGGACTTGTTAATTGTCAACCGCTTCTCTTCCAATCGCAAACGGATGGGTTAGCGGTGGCTCACAACGGAAACCTTGTCAACGCGAATGCACTAAAGCATCAACTAGAGGGGCAAGGGAGTATTTTCCAATCGACATCAGATACAGAGGTTGTCGCTCATTTAATTAAGCGTAGTGCCTATCAAAGGACAGAAGATAAATTAAAGAACGCACTTTCGATGATCAAAGGAGCCTATGCCTTTGCAGTATTAACAGAAAACAAGCTCATGATTGCTCTTGATCCAAATGGGTTACGACCATTGTCCATCGGGAGAATCGGTGAAGCTTATGTGGTTGCTTCAGAAACATGTGCGTTCGATGTTGTTGGTGCAACGTATGAACGTGATGTACAGCCTGGTGAATTGCTTGTCATTGATGATGAAGGAATGCGCTCGGAGATGTTTTCAACTTCGACGTCAAGGGCGATTTGTAGTATGGAATACATTTACTTTGCCCGCCCAGATAGTAATATTGATGACATTAATGTTCATACAGCAAGAAAAAACCTAGGTAAGCAACTGGCCATGGAGTATCCGGTTGAAGCAGATGTCGTTACCGGTGTCCCTGATTCAAGTATTTCAGCAGCGATCGGTTACGCAGAGCAGGCTGGGATCCCTTATGAACTTGGCTTAATTAAAAACCGCTATGTTGGACGGACGTTTATTAAGCCATCACAAGAACTAAGAGAGCAAGGCGTGAAGATGAAGTTATCTGCTGTACGTGGAGTCGTTGAAGGCAAGCGTGTGGTCATCATTGATGACTCAATTGTTAGAGGAACAACGAGTCGACGCATTGTGAAGATGTTACGTGAAGCAGGGGCGACCGAAGTTCATGTGCGGATTAGTTCACCACCGATTACGAACCCATGCTTTTATGGCATTGACACATCAACAACTGATGAATTAATTGCCGCCAATTTATCGATTGAAGAAATGAGAGAGATGATGGGTGCTGATACGCTGTCATTTTTAAGTATAGAAGGATTAAAGAACGGTATTGGGCGCTCTGATCTAGATCCTAACCATGGACAATGTTTAGCCTGTTTTACAGGAAGTTACCCGACTGAAATCTATCCAGACACACTTCACCCACATGCGAAAGTTTAAGATTGGACGGAAAAAATAATTGATGAGGGGGATTTAGAATGTCGGATGCGTATAAACAAGCCGGTGTTGATATTGAAGCAGGCTATGAATCAGTAGAGCGGATCAAGAAGCATGTCAACAAAACAATGCGACCAGAGGTAATGGGAGGACTTGGAGCATTTGGGGGAATGTTCGACCTTTCGAACTTTCAGCTTAATGAGCCCGTTTTAATTTCGGGGACGGACGGTGTCGGAACGAAGCTGATGTTAGCTTTTATGCTTGATAAGCATGATACAATTGGCATTGATGCTGTTGCAATGTGTGTGAATGATATCGTTGTTCAAGGAGCAGAGCCTTTATATATGCTTGATTATATTGCCTGTGGAAAGTCTGTGCCTGAGCGAATTGAAGCGATCGTTAAAGGAATTGCCAATGGCTGTGAGCAAGCGGGATGTGCTCTTGTTGGTGGAGAAACAGCTGAAATGCCTGGGATGTATGAGGAAGATGAGTATGACCTTGCTGGTTTTGCTGTTGGGATTGCTGAGAAATCCAAGCTGATTACTGGTGAAAAAATAAGCGACGGTGACGTCATTATTGGTCTTGCTTCAAATGGACTCCATAGTAATGGTTTTTCACTTGTTCGCAAAGTATTACTTGATGACCATAATCTTGATCTAACAAAAACGTATGATGGCTTTGATCGAACACTGGGAGAAGAGTTGTTAGAGCCGACACGTATCTATGTTAAACCGCTATTAGAGCTGATAAAACACCATCAAATCAAAGGTATATCTCATATTACCGGCGGTGGTTTTTATGAAAATATCCCGCGGATGTTGCCAGAAGGAATGGGCGCTACCATTGAGCCTGGTTCATGGACCGTTCCTACGATCTTCTCATTTATTGAGGAAAAAGGGAATATAGCAAAGGGAGATCTATTTTCGACGTTTAACATGGGCATTGGGATGGCGCTTGTCGTAGCTGAAGAAGATGCTGAAGTAGTCCTATCAGAACTAGAAAAATCAGGTGAACAGGCGTTTCGCATCGGACGAACGAAAGCGGGCGATGGTGTGACGATCGGGGGCATTGATCACGTATGAAAAAGATAGCAGTATTTGCTTCAGGGACGGGATCAAACTTCAGTGCGATCATTGACGCGGTGCATGCAGGGCAACTAGCCGTTGATGTCAAAGTTCTCATCTGTGATCGCCCTCATGCAAAAGTCATTGAGAAAGCAAAAGCGAACGGAATCCCGACGTTTACGTTTACACCAAAGCAGTTTGAAGGGAAACAGGCGTATGAGCAGGAGATATTGCGTGAATTAAAGGCAAAAAACGTTGAGTTTATCGCATTAGCAGGCTATATGAGGCTGGTTGGCGAAACGCTATTAAAAGCTTATGAAGGTAAAATTGTGAACATTCATCCTTCATTGTTACCTGCTTTTCCAGGGAAGGATGCGATTGGTCAAGCATTTCAAGCCAGAGTGAAAGTGACAGGTGTGACGATTCACTTTGTTGATGAAGGGATGGACACCGGTCCGATCATTGCACAAGAAGCAGTAAAAATAGACGAGCAAGATAAGATTGAGGACGTAACGAAGAAAATTCAAACAGTTGAGCACCAATTATATCCAAAAGTATTAAAAGAGTTGCTTGAGGATAAACGTCTAATCAACCAGGTTTGAACTGAAGGGAGAAACAAGAAATGACGATCAAACGAGCATTAATAAGTGTATCCAATAAAGAAGGCATTGTGGAGTTTGCCAAACAATTAGCAGATGCGGGTGTTGAGATTGTTTCCACAGGCGGTACGAAAAATGCGATTGCAGACGCAGGTGTTCCAGTCATTGGTATTTCAGAAGTGACCGGATTTCCAGAAATTTTAGATGGGCGAGTAAAAACATTACACCCGAAAATTCATGGTGGGTTACTTGCGATGCGCGAGTCAAATGATCACCTACAGCAGTTAGAAGACCATGAAATCACTCCAATTGACCTTGTTGTTGTGAATTTGTATCCATTTCAGCAGACGATTGCTAAGCCAGATGTAACATTTGCCGATGCGATTGAAAATATTGATATTGGTGGACCGAGTATGTTACGAGCTGCTGCTAAAAATCATAAACATGTGACAGTCATTGTAGATCCCGCTGATTATTCGACTGTGTTATCAGAAGTTAAAGAAAGCGGTGCTGTTGAAGGGGAAACACGACGTAAACTTGCGGCTAAAGTATTCCGTCATACAGCAGCATACGATGCTGTAATTTCTGAGTATTTAACAAAAGAGGTTGGCGAGGAAAGTCCTGAATCTTTGACGGTTACATATGAGAAGAAACAGGACCTTCGATACGGAGAAAACCCACATCAAAAGGCGACGTTCTATAGTAAACCATTAGTAGAGGAAAATTCTATTGCTAATGCCGAGCAGCTCCATGGAAAAGCGTTGTCTTATAATAACATCAATGATGCTGATGCCGCACTAGCGATTGTAAAAGAATTTGAAGAGCCAGCCGTAGTTGCTGTCAAACATATGAACCCATGTGGGGTAGGTATTGGTGACTCCATTGAGGCTGCTTACGATAAGGCATATGAAGCAGATCCGGTTTCGATTTTCGGAGGTATTATCGCGGCAAACCGTGAAATAGATCGTGATACGGCTTTGAAAATGAAAGAAATCTTCCTAGAAATTATTATTGCTCCTTCGTTTACAGATGAAGCTCTAGAAGTTCTGACAACGAAGAAGAACCTCCGTCTTCTTACAGTTGGTGTAAATCAAGCGGAAGAAGCGGAGAAGAAGGTAACATCGATTCATGGTGGTGCCCTCGTCCAAGAAGAAGATGTCTATGGACTTGCCGATGCAGAGCTTTCAGTACCAACCAAGCGGGAGCCTACGCCAGAAGAGTGGAAGGCATTAAAGCTTGCTTGGAAGGTTGTCAAACATGTGAAATCGAATGCGATCGTGTTGGCAAAAGACGATATGACGATAGGTGTCGGTGCTGGACAAATGAACCGTGTTGGTGCAGCTAAAATTGCTATTGAGCAAGCAGGAGAGCAAGGGGCTGGTGCAGTTATGGGCTCAGATGCCTTTTTCCCGATGAACGATACGGTAACTGAAGCTGGTAAGGCTGGTGTGACTGCGATTATCCAGCCAGGAGGCTCCATTCGCGACCAAGAATCAATAGATAAGGCAGATGAGCTTGGGATCGCGATGGTATGTACTGGAGTTCGTCATTTCAAACATTAAAAAATAAAAAGGACCTTTATACGTAAAGGTGTCAAAGTGGGAGAGGATTTTCGTGAAAGTTCTTGTCATTGGCGCTGGCGGCCGTGAGCATACAATCGCTTGGAAAGTCGCGCAAAGCGAAAAAGTTACACAAGTCTATGTAGCCCCTGGTAATGATGGCATGAGCGATGTTGCCACTGTCGTTGACATTGCCGAAGATGACCATCAGCAGTTACTTTCATTTGCAAAAGAGGAGAACGTAGATGTAACAATTGTAGGGCCTGAAGTTCCTTTACTGGCAGGGGTTGTTGATCTTTTTGAAGAGGCTGGGTTGCGTGTATTTGGCCCTACAAAAGCTGCCGCATTAATTGAAGGTAGTAAATCATTTGCAAAAGAAATGATGGTGAAATACAAGATCCCAACTGGGTATTATGAAACATTTTCGTCTTATGATAAAGCTAAAGCTTATGTTGAAGAAAAAGGAGCTCCTATTGTCATTAAAGCTGACGGACTAGCCGCTGGTAAGGGTGTTGTCGTTGCGATGACAAAAGAAGAGGCTATTTCTAGCTTGTACGAGATGTTAGAGGAAGGGCAATTCGGTGAGTCTAGTGCAACGGTTGTAATTGAAGAGTATTTAGAAGGCGAGGAGCTTTCCTTAATGGCTTTTGTTCATGGGACTACGGTTGTACCTATGGTTGGTGCTCAAGACCATAAGCGCGCTTTTGACAACGACGAAGGGCCGAATACAGGTGGTATGGGTGCATACTCACCCGTTCCGCAATTTGACCAAAAAGACTTAGATGAAGCCATGGAGACCATCTTACAACCAATGGCTGAAGCGCTTGTGAAAGAAGATAGAAAATTTACTGGTATTCTCTATGCCGGATTAATGATGACATCTGCTGGCCCGAAGGTGATTGAATTTAACGCACGATTTGGTGACCCGGAAACACAAGTCGTTTTACCACGTTTAGAAACGGATCTAGTTGATGTTATTCTTCGTTTGCTAGATGGAGAGAAACCAGAATTAACTTGGACTGATGAGGCTGTTGTTGGGGTTGTCTTAGCGGCTAAAGGATATCCGAAGTCTTATGAAAAAGGAAAAGTTATTGCAGGATTGGATCAGTTAAGTGAAGATGCACTTGTTTACCATGCAGGAACGAAAGTTGACAACGGTGAATTCGTAACCAATGGTGGGCGTGTACTTTTAGTCGCGGGTAAGGCAGCGGGATTAAAGGAAGCGCAACAAGTGGTTTATGAAGATGTTAAAAAGGTCAATTGCACAGATCTTTTTTATCGTAAAGATATAGGAGAAAAAGCGATAGCGAACGAGCGAGTATCTTTGTAGAGAAAAGATACTCATGTTCAAAGGCTTAACTGAATAATCTATAGAAATAAACCTTATAAGATGAAAAAGTCTTATAAGGTTTATTTTTTAATTAGTTATAATGATTAGGGAGATAGGTATGCTGTTGTTGGTTGTTTTGATTATTTTTTAGATTTGAATAGCCTTCTTCAGCTAATTCTGTTAACGGACAAAAACGGGTAATTCCCTCAGCGACTTTCATCGCGCCAAGTGCAACGCAGAGGAGGACGCTTGTATCGCTGCGATTGTTAAATGTTGAACTGTTACGAACAAGCTTAGCAGTTGCCCATGCTAAAATAGTGAACCCAGCAGTGATTCGAACCATAGCATTTACGATTCCGATATTCGGTTTCATAGCAAAACGACACCTTTCAACTAAAGATTTCAAATTTTTTAACATTTGTTACAGAAACTTTAATGTGTTAAATAGCAAAAATATGGTAGGATAGTAGAAACACTAAAAAATATACAAGTAGTAAAGATAGAAAATGTTTAAGAAATGGGTGATAGGCGATGACAGAACGAATTTACCGTTGGACAAAGAAGCATTTACGAGAACAGTTAGCGGTTGTTCGTGGTGATATGTCACCAACAATCGTTTTAGAGAACGCAACATACTTAAATAGTGTGCGTAGACAATGGTTTACAGCAAATATTTGGATTTATAAGGATCGAATTGTATACGTTGGTGATGCGTTTCCGGATCGTGTAGAGAACACTGAGGTTGTTGATTGCAGTGAACACTACATTGTACCTGGATATATTGAACACCATGCTCACCCGTTTCAATTATATAATCCCCACTCGCTTGCGAAATATGCAGCATTACGAGGAACGACAACATTAATTAATGATAATATGATGTTCTTTTTACATTTGGATAAAAAGAAAGCGCTTTCCGCAGTTGAGAAATTAGATGAGCTCCCGACATCGATGTATTGGTGGTGTCGTTATGATGCGCAAACCGAGTTAGAGGAAGAGGAAGAGTTGTTTTCAAATTCTAAAATGAAAGCATGGTTAGAGCATCATCTGGTGATTCAAGGGGGAGAGTTAACATCTTGGCCTAAAGTATTGAGCGGTGATGATTCAATCTTACATTGGATGCAAGAGACGACTCGTTTGCGTAAACCGATTGAAGGTCACTTACCGGGAGCTAGTGAAAAAACGCTCTCACAGATGGCGTTGTTAGGGGTGACATGTGACCATGAGGCAATAAATGGTAAAGAAGCCTTAATGCGTTTGAACTTAGGTTATACAACATCTTTACGTTATTCTTCAATTCGTCCTGATTTGCCAAAAATGTTAGAGGAATTACAAGAGTTAGGCGTTGATGATTATAGTCGCGTCCTATTTACCACAGATGGATCAACGCCAGCTTTCTATGAACAAGGTGTTATTGATAAGTTGATCAAAATTGCAATTGATAAAGGAGTTCCAATTGTTGATGCGTATGCGATGGGGACGTATAATGTCGCTAGGTATTATAACATCGACCATAAGCTGGGCATGATAGCACCAGGGCGAATGGCGCATCTAAACTTCTTAACTAAAAAGGAAGATCCCGTACCGACCTCAGTGTTGGCTAAAGGACAATGGATCCGTTATCAAGGTGAAGACTGTTACCCAGAGTCGACGTTTCCGTGGGAAGACTATGGTGTTAAGCCGTTAGACATTGACTGGGAATTAACGGACGATGATTTGCATTTTTCAATGCCGTTAGGAATAGAATTGTCTAACGCCGTCATACTCAAACCTTATCAAGTCTCAAGAGAAGTTACCGTTGATTCCTTATCATATGATCATGATGAATGTTTTTTTGTTTTAATTGACCGTAATGGAAAATGGATGATTAATACGGTGATCAAAGGATTTGCTAGCCGGTTATCAGGGTTTGCAAGCTCATTTTCAAACACTGGTGATATTGTCTTGATTGGAAAAAATAAAAAGGACATGGTCGTTGCATTCAATGCTTTAAAGAAAGCTGGCGGTGGGATGTTCATTGTTGAAGATGAACAAGTGGTCAGTCAGATTGAACTTCCTTTGTTTGGGATGTTGTCAAATAAGCCAATGCCAGAGCTTATCGCAGAACACAAAGAGTTTGTTGATTTATTACGCGCTAGAGGGTATGAGCATCAGGACCCTGTCTATACGCTTCTCTTCTTTTCATCCACACATTTGCCGTATATTCGGGTGACACAACGTGGAATCTATGATGTTCATAAGAAAACAGTACTCTTTCCTTCGATTATGCGTTAAACTATAAAAGGATATACTGATGTATAATAATTTGGCATGTTGAGGTAGGGTTTAGTATGAAACGATTATTTTTAGTACTCATGGCGAGTTCTCTAGTCTTATTTGCTTGTGGCTCGAGTGAGGATGTGACGACTGAAGAAGAAGGTCGCGATGAAATCGATGTGATCAATGAAAGTGAACCAGAGGATGAGGAGACCATTGATGAGGTGACATTTGATTATGTCAGTCCATTAACAGGTGAAGGTACAGATGACTCGGTTCGCCATCGGGCCATTGCTGTGATGATTAATAATGCCCCACAAGCGAGGCCACAGTCAGGAGTACACCAAGCAGATCTTGTTTATGAGGTGTTGGCCGAAGGGGCTGTGACGCGTCTGTTAGCTATGTTCCACAGTGAACAGCCAGATGTCATTGGTCCTGTCCGTAGTGCGAGAGGGTATTATATTGATTTAGCAAATGGGTATGACTCATTATATGTTACGCATGGCTGGAGTCCCGAGGCTCAACAAATGTTAGAAAGACAAGGGAAAGCTGATTTCCTGAGTGGTCTTTATCATGATGGAACACTTTTCGAGCGATCATCAGAACGTGTTGCACCACATAACTCCTACATTTCATATGACGATATGGTTCGTGGGTTAGAAGATAAAGGGTACCAATTGGAGCGACATATCGAACCATTATTATTTTATGAAGGTGAGCCGGAGATTGGCGGTGTGAAGGCTGAAGATGTTACGGTTAGCTACCTAGATAGGTATTATGTAACCTATAGGTACGATGAGGACGAGCAAGTTTACCACCGCTTTAATGGTGATGACCAATCCGTTGATCATGAAACGGGTGATCCGGTAGCATTGGAAAATGTCCTTATTGTTGAAATGAGTCATCGCATAGTTGATGATGTCGGTCGCCGAAGCATTAATCTTACTTCTGGAGGGAAGGGCGTGCTCTTACAGCAAGGCAGAGCTCAGCAGATCGATTGGGTCAACGAGGGTGGACGTATTTTGCCTGTTTCTGATGGAGAAACGGTTCCATTCTTGCCGGGGCAAACATGGATTAATATCGTGCCCGACTCGCCAGGGATTGAAGAAGGTGTCATAATAACGGATTTTAGTAATGAGGAAGGTGTGGTTGAAAGTGCAAATCGATAAATTGCGAGGCAAAGAATTAGACCAGTTGTTTAACGCGATTTTGTCATTAGAAGATTTGGAAGAGTGTTACCAGTTCTTTGATGATCTCTGCACAATTAATGAAATTCAATCGTTGGCACAACGGTTAGAAGTGGCTCGAATGCTACGGAATGGCTTTACGTATCATAAAATTGAAACGGAAACAGGTGCAAGTACAGCAACAATTTCACGAGTAAAGCGGTGCTTAAATTATGGTAATGATGGTTATAAAATGACATTAGAACGGGTAAGCGAAAAGGAAGAGACAGCCGAATAGTAGTACGAACGTAAGGAAAACAATCACAACTGCTGATGATGCGAGCGTGGTTGTTTTTATTTTTTTCGTACCTGTTTAGATAACGTCCTGTTTTTTGTTATAATCATCAAATGAAGTAATAGTAGAGGAAATTGATTGTAAATTTACATAGAGATAGGGGAGCCATTTTCATGCTTAATTATCTAGAATGGACACATGTCTTTAAGCTTGATCCAAATAAAGAAATTAGCGATGCTGACTTAGAAAAAATTTGTGAGTCAGGTACAGACGGAATTATTGTTGGTGGTAGCGATGGGGTTACACTCGATAATACGTTACAATTATTAGCGCGTGTGAGAAGGTATCCGGTCGCTTGTGCCTTAGAGGTGTCAACGATTGACTCGATAACCCCAGGGTTCGATCACTATTTTATTCCATCGGTACTAAACAGTAACGAGGTAAAATGGGTGACTGGTTTGCATCACCAAGCTGTTAAAGAATTCGGGCCGATTATGAATTGGGATGAAATTGTCATGGAAGGGTATTGTATACTAAATCCGGAATCAAAAGCAGCCAAGCTGACAGATGCAAACACATCTTTAACCGAAGAAGATGTTGTTGCCTATGCTCGTATGGCTGAACACATGTATCGCTTTCCAATTTTTTATATTGAATACAGCGGAGTCTTTGGTGATCCAGCCATTGTAAAAGCTGCCAAAGATGTACTTGAGGAGACTAGACTTGTTTACGGAGGCGGGATTACAACGACAGAGCAAGCAAGAGAGATTTCATTGATTGCAGACACCGTTGTCGTAGGTAACATCATCTATGATGACCTCAACGCCGCTCTTGCAACTGTGAAGGCGGTCAAAGAATAAATTGAAAGGCACTACGTTATCAGATACAATGTAATGAGAACATATGTTTTATGAGGGGCGTGATCATTGTGCAGGAACAAATCATCGCGAAAATGCTTGCAGGTTTGAACCCTGAGCAGAAAAAAGCGGTTAAACATACGGAAGGGCCACTGTTGTTAATGGCTGGGGCAGGGAGCGGCAAGACACGTGTTTTAACACACCGGATCGCTTATTTATTACGTGAAAAAGGAGTTGCCCCTTGGAATGTATTGGCGATTACGTTTACGAATAAGGCGGCTCGCGAAATGAAGGATCGGGTCGCAGCACTTGTTGGACCTATTGCAGAAGACATCTGGATTTCAACGTTCCACTCCATGTGTGTGCGAATCCTCCGTCGTGACATTGATCGGATTGGTGTAAGTCGTAACTTTACGATCTTAGATTCGACTGACCAATTATCATTGATTAAGCAAGTGATAAAATCGAAAAACATCGACCCAAAGAAGTTTGAGCCGCGCAGCATACTAGGAACGATCAGTTCCGCGAAAAATGAGTTGAAAAAACCAGCCGAATTTGCTAAAACAGCCTCTGGGCCCTATGAAGAGACAGCAGCAGATGTCTATACGGAATATCAACAACAACTGAAGAAGAATCAGTCACTCGATTTTGATGACTTGATCATGAAAACGATCCAATTGTTTAAGCAAGTACCCGAAGTACTAGAGCATTACCAACGTAAGTTTCAATTTATTCATGTGGATGAGTATCAGGATACAAACCGAGCGCAATATGTGTTAGTCAATATGCTTGGTGAGAGATTTAAAAATATTTGTGTTGTCGGGGATTCGGATCAATCGATTTATCGTTGGCGCGGAGCTGATATTAAAAACATCTTATCTTTTGAACAAGATTATCCTAATGCAGAGGTGATCTTGCTTGAACAAAATTACCGTTCGACAAAAACGATTTTAGATGCGGCTAACCAAGTGATTGCAAATAACCTCAACCGTAAGCCGAAAAACTTATGGACTGAAAATCAATCCGGGAATAAGATCGCTTATTATGAGGCAGGCAGTGAGCAGGATGAATCCTACTTTGTCGTTGATAAAATTCGTGAAGCGGTCCGTAGTGGGGATCATAAATATTCAGATATTGCGATCCTTTACCGAACAAATGCTCAATCCCGTGTCATTGAGGAAATGTTACTCAAGTCAAACATTGAGTATAACATCGTCGGCGGTACAAAGTTCTATGACAGAAAAGAGATCAAAGATTTACTTGCTTACTTACGAGTGATTGCAAATCCTGATGATGATTTAAGCTTGCAGCGCATTGTTAATGTTCCAAAACGAGGGATCGGTGCGGCAACGGTTGATAAAATTATTCATTTTGCAGCTGGACAAGGGATTTCAATGTATAGTGCCTTGCAAGAGATTGAAGAGATTGGTTTAAGTGCCCGTGCCTTAAATAAATTAAAGGACTTTAGTGAGCAAGTAAAAGGCTGGGTTCAGATGCAAGATTATTTATCTGTTTCTGAACTCGTTGAAGAACTGCTTGATAAAACAGGCTACCGCGAGATGTTAAAAAATGAAAATACGATTGAGTCGCAAAGTCGTCTAGAGAATATCGAGGAATTTCTATCGGTTACAAATGATTTTGAAAGCAAAAATGAGGACAAGTCTTTAATTGCCTTTTTAACGGATCTAGCTCTAGTCGCTGATATTGACAAGCTTGATGAAGATGAAGAAGGTCCAACGGATGCAGTGGTATTAATGACACTTCACGCAGCCAAAGGTTTGGAGTTTCCAATCGTCTTTTTAATTGGACTAGAAGAAGGTGTTTTTCCACATAGCCGCTCCTTATTTGAGGCTGAAGAGATGGAAGAGGAGCGTCGCCTAGCTTATGTTGGTATTACACGTGCAGAAGAAAAACTGTATTTTACCAATGCGAAGATGCGTACGCTATTTGGAAGAACCAATACAAATCCGCCGTCACGCTTTATTAGTGAGATTCCAGAGGATTCACTTGAACGATTAAATGAAGAAAGTGCCAAGCCTGAACCAGCATGGGCCAAGGCATCGCGTGGAGCAAGAACAAGCCCTGTGGCGGCAAAAGCAAAGTCGACCCCAACGACGACAGTGACAGGTGGCGATCAATTTAGTTGGAGTGTAGGAGATAAAGCGGAGCACAAAAAGTGGGGGATCGGCACGGTTGTTAGTTTGAAGGGAGAAGGCGATTCAGTAGAGTTAGACATCGCTTTTCCACCGCCTACTGGTGTTAAACGTTTATTTGCAAAGTTTGCTCCGATTACAAAGAGGTAAGAAAGGATCGAAGGAATGGACGAGAAAAAAGCGATACAGCGAATCGAAAAGTTGCGTGAACAGCTTGAGGATTATGGTTACCATTATTATGTCTTAGATCAACCGCTCGTGTCTGATGCAGAGTATGATCAATTAATGCAAGAGCTAATAAAACTTGAAGATCAATTCCCTCATTTGAAAACAGAGCACTCTCCGACGGTCCGTGTCGGTGGAGAACCACTGCCTCACTTTGAAAAGGTCCAGCATGAAATCCCAATGCTCAGCTTAGGGAATGCTTTCTCTGAGGATGATCTTCGGGACTTTGACCGTAGAGTGAGACAAGGGATTGAGGCGGATTGTACGTACACGTGTGAATTGAAAATTGATGGGTTAGCCGTTTCGCTGCGCTACAAGGAAGGAAAGTTTGTCCGTGGTGCAACACGGGGGGATGGTACGACTGGTGAAGATATTACCACTAATTTAAAAACTGTTCGATCGATTCCGTTAACGTTAAAAGAAGCCGTTGATATCGAGGTACGCGGTGAAGTATTTATGCCGAAGCGTTCGTTTGAAACATTAAATCAGGCAAAAGAAGCTGCTGGTGAGGAGAAGTTTGCTAATCCACGAAATGCTGCTGCTGGCTCACTGCGACAATTAGATCCTAAGATTGCAGCAAAACGGAATTTGGATATCTTTTTATATAGCATTGGACAAATCAATAATGACGAGATTACGGCTCATTATGAAGCGATACAATATTTACATCGTTTAGGCTTTAAAGTAAATGATGAAACGAAACACTGCGAGTCGATAGAAGAAGTCATTGATTATGTCAATAGTTGGGTTGAACGCCGGTCTGGTTTACCGTATGAGATCGATGGAATTGTCATTAAGGTCGATTCACTTCCTTACCAAGAGGAGCTGGGTTTTACAGCGAAAAGTCCAAGGTGGGCGATTGCTTATAAATTTCCAGCTGAAGAGGTCGTAACAAAGCTTGAAGGGATCGAACTTAGTGTCGGCCGGACTGGGGTTGTGACGCCAACGGCACTCCTTTCTCCCGTAGCTGTTGCTGGAACGACAGTAAAGCGAGCATCTCTACACAATGAGGACTTAATTCGTGAAAAAGATATTAAGATTGGTGACTCGGTCGTTATCAAAAAAGCCGGTGACATTATTCCTGAGGTGGTCAATGTGTTGGCTGAGTTACGAACAGGTGACGAAGAGGATTTTGCAATGCCAACGCATTGCCCAGAATGTGAGAGTGAACTTGTTCGTTTAGAAGGGGAAGTCGCCCTGCGATGTATTAACCCAAAGTGTCCGGCGCAAATCCGTGAAGGGTTGATTCATTTTGTTTCCAGAAATGCGATGAACATTGATGGTCTTGGTGAAAAGGTGATTGCACAGCTTTTTGAAAAAGGGCTTGTGCAAGATGTTGCCGACTTATATAAGCTTGAACGTGAACAGTTATTAACCCTTGAGCGCATGGGGGAAAAGTCAGTTGAGAATCTATTACAGGCAATTGAAGCGACAAAGGACAATTCACTAGAGAAGCTTCTCTTTGGTCTAGGCATACGTTTTGTCGGAGCGAAAGCAGCGAAAACGTTAGCGATGCATTTTGAAACGGTTGAACAACTGCAACAAGCGTCTTTTGATGAACTAGTAGCGATCAATGAAATTGGTGAGAAGATGGCTGATTCAGTTGTTAGCTATTTTGAAAAGCCAGAAGTAGAAGAGTTAATCGAAGAGTTAAGGCGCTTAGGCATTCATTTAACGTATAAAGGGCCAAAGCAACCGGATCCTGAGACGATTGATTCAAGCTTTGCTAGTAAGACGTTTGTGTTAACTGGAAAACTTGAGCAAATGAACCGCAATGATGCGAAGGCGGAAATTGAAAGCCTAGGTGGGAAGGTCACTGGCAGTGTCAGTAAGAACACAGATGTTCTAGTTGCTGGTGAGGATGCAGGTTCAAAGTTAGCTAAAGCTGAGAAATTAGGCGTTGAGGTCTGGGATGAAGCGCGCCTTGTTACTGAGTTGCAAAGGTAAGACAATGAATATGATGTTCACGTTCATGATGTTGAACATGATGGATGAGGAGTGAGGAAGATGGTCAAACGGATGAGCGTGATCGTCTTAGCAAGTATGATTTTCCTTTCAGGTTGTTTGCCGATTCTTGAAAGGGAAGAGGAAATGATTGAAGTAGAAGAGGAAAATGAACAAGTCGTTGAATTAAGTCCTGAGGTTGATACACCCGAAAACTACTACCGTAGTGTCCTTTATGACGGATCGTACCCACACGGGGAAGGGCGAGGATTTGGAAATGCTGTTGTCGATAATCGTCTTGATTTAGAGCAACTTGAGGTTGGATTAACTTCAATTGCATCCGGTCATTTTGATCCTGATACGTATTTTTTCAGGGAAGGACACTTCATTAATCGGACTGAAATCAATAGTTGGCTGATGCGTTATCATGAAGAAGATAATCCAGAAGGTCTGAACCCAGCGTTAGGTGAGGGGGAGACGCTACCTGACCAAGAAGAGAGCAGGCCCCGCTATATATCCCATATTCTTGAACATAATTACCTGGTCGAAAATGAGAATGGTAATCTTGAATTAGGAGGCATAGTGATTGGTCTCTCGCTAAACCAAATGTATTATTTCCGTGAGCGTTATGAGGACGGGACCTATAGCCATACGTATGAAGTCCCGATTGACGAAGAGACGATGATCCGCGAAGGTCAGAATATTGCCGACCAAGTGGTTGAACGACTTCGAGATCCAAACCGTGAGGATGGTATGCTATCTAATGTCCCGATCGTTATTGCACTGTTTCAGGAACAAACCCGTGATTCAGTCGTTCCGGGTCGATTTGTTGCCTCAGCGGTCGCAGATCCAGGCAAAAGTATCGAACGTTGGCAACGGATTAATGAACGCTATTATTTATTTCCTTCGAATGAAGCAAGCAATGAACAGCGAGTGGATACTGATCGCTTCTTAAAGTTACGCGAAGATATTAATGGCTTTTTCGATAACTATGTCGGGGTGGTTGGCCGTGGCTATTATCAAAATGATCAGCTCCAAGAGTTGACGATTGATGTCCCCATTCAGTTTTATGGGAAAACAGAAGTGATTGCTTTCTCACAGTTTATTGCAGACCGAATCACACAAACGTTTCCAAATGACCTTAAGTTACAAGTGTATGTGACATCGGTTTCCCAACAAGAAAGCGTGATTGTTCGTAATCCGAATGAGGAGCCGTTTATTCACATTTATAGATAGAAAGAGGGAGTCGGGACAACACTAGTTAAACGATTGGCAATGGCTTCACTCGACACATGCCCGTTGTGAGAAATCCACTCACAATGGGCTTTTTTATTTTTAATGAATTGTTGTTATAGTGGGAAAGTTAAAGGTATAGTTACGTTTTATCCACCTCGGTTAGTTGAGATGGATAAATAGGCTATTTCGCAGGTATTTCCATGGTTAGCTATGTATTTGTCGAATGATATTAGTAAAAAGTTATGGTAGTGTAGTAAAGGTCTATAATAAAAGTGTCGAGGGAGACGGAAAAACTGGGGGTGAAAGAGTGGATTTTGTGTTAACAGGTGCAACGCGATTTTTGCTGCTTGTGCCCATGCCGTTATTAATTGTACTATCTTTAATTTCATTATTTGTTGAGAGGAGAGAATAAGATTTGGAATTTGCTACGATTCTAACCTTTATTGTTTATTTAGTTGGAATGCTTGTGATTGGCTTACTTGCTTATCAGTTGACTACTAACTTATCTGATTATGTTCTTGGTGGACGAAAACTTGGTGGAAGTGTTGCGGCCTTAAGTGCGGGAGCATCAGATATGAGTAGTTGGTTATTATTAGGGTTACCTGGTGCGATGTATGTTGCTGGTATGAGTGAAATTTGGCTTGCGATCGGGTTATCTATCGGTGCTTATTTGAATTGGCAATTTGTTGCAGGAAGGTTAAGAAAGTATACGGAAGTTGCAGGAGATTCGATTACACTTCCTGATTTCTTTGAAAATCGATTTCGTGATCAGTCAAAAATTCTCCGCGTCATTTCAGCTTTGGTGATTTTAGTATTCTTTGCATTTTACACCTCATCAGGGCTTGTAGCAGGTGCACTGCTTTTTGAAGCTTCATTTGGACTAGGGTATACACAGGCATTATGGATTGGTGCAGCTGTTATTATTTCTTATACTTTCTTAGGCGGTTTTCTTGCAGTTAGTTGGACGGACTTTTTTCAAGGGATATTAATGTTTTTAGCATTACTTGTTGTCCCAGTCGTTGCCATTTCAGAGATGGGGGGCTGGGATCAAACCGTCAACGCTGTCGGACAGGTTGATCCGATGTATTTAGATGCGTTTGCAGGAACAACGATTCTAGGTATCGTATCACTGCTTGCGTGGGGACTAGGGTATTTCGGGCAGCCTCATATTTTAACGCGATTTATGGCGGTGAAATCAGCCAAAGAAATTCCTAAGGCACGCTTTATTGGGATGACGTGGATGGTGTTGTCGCTATTTGGTGCAATCTTTACTGGGTTTATCGGGATTGCCTATTTTGCAGGACAAGGAATGCCTTTAGGACAAGGGAATGAAGAGACGGTGTTCATTGCCTTTACTCAAGTGTTATTTAATCCTTGGGTCGCTGGGTTTTTATTAGCAGCGATTTTATCTGCGATTATGAGTACGATTGATTCGCAGTTACTCGTTTCATCGAGTGCGCTTGCAGAGGACTTTTACAAAGGGATTATCAAAAAAGAAGCTACGCAACGTGAGCTCGTATGGGTTGGTCGTCTTGGTGTTGTTGTGATCGCCTTAATTGCGATTATGTTAGCCTATAACCCGGATAATACAGTATTAGGTTTAGTCGGGTACGCATGGGCCGGATTTGGAGCAGCTTTTGGACCGGTGATCTTACTATCACTTTTCTGGAGGCGTATGACTCGTAATGGTGCATTAGCAGGGATGCTTGTCGGTGGTATTACCGTTGTCGTCTGGGATATTCTTTCGACTCCGCCAGTAGATGCAGCTGGAAATCAACTACCACAGTCAGAGGCTTTTATCCCATTTTCGTTATATGAAATCATTCCTGGATTTCTACTTGCGACGCTTGCCATTGTCATCGTCAGCTTGATAGATAAACAGCCTGCTAAAGAAATTCAAGATGAGTTTTCTTCCATACAATAGGTTCTTTAAAGCCACCCTTTCTTTCAGCTATGTTTAGAGAGGGTGGTTTTTTGTATATACTTTAATGTTGTGTTTAAGAAAGATGACAATGGCTCTGCGCGCTACAAGTAAGATCAAAAAAAGGAAAAGCCACTCCTTTCTGAACTTACTCTATTAGTGGTTTGTTGCCTATAGGTGCGTTATTTGGTATTATCTATATATTGTGGATGTACGAAATTTGGAGGTGAGACAATGGCTCGAATTACAAACGACCAGGTGAAGCACGTTGCTCATTTAGCACGTCTTTCCGTTACTGAAGAAGAGGTTGAAATGTTCACAAAACAACTTGATGGCATTATCTCTTTTGCTGAACAGCTTAATGAACTTGATACAGAAGGTGTAGAACCGACAACACATGTATTAGACATTAAAAATGTTTTACGTGAAGATAAGGTTAGAGAATCTTTAAGTAACGAGGATGCATTAAAGAATGCACCAGATCAACAAGACGGACAAGTGAAAGTTCCATCCGTTTTAGAGTAAAGGAGGGGTAAGAATGTCAATTTTAGACGGAAGTATTTCTGCGTTGCATCAGCAACTACATAAAAAAGAAGTTACGGTATCTGATTTAGTTGATGCCTCTTATAAACGAATTCATGAAGTCGATGAAAAAGTAAAAGCATTTGTGACTTTAGATGAAGAGAATGCACGCGCATATGCTAAGCAATTAGATGCAGCGTTAGATAAAGAAGAGTCTAGAGGTCTTCTTTTTGGATTACCAGCGGGGATTAAAGATAATATCGTGACCAAAGGGTTAGAAACAACATGTGCAAGTAAATTGTTAAGCAACTTTAACCCAATGCATGATGCAACAGTCGTTAAGAATCTTCAAGGCGCAGAGTCTGTAACGATAGGGAAATTAAATATGGACGAGTTTGCGATGGGATCTTCGAATGAAAATTCAGGATTTTTTGCAACGCGTAACCCTTGGAATACAGACCACGTTCCAGGGGGTTCTAGTGGTGGTTCTGCAGCATCTGTTGCAGCTGGAGAGGTTGTCTTTTCATTAGGATCTGATACAGGTGGTTCGATTCGCCAACCAGCATCTTATTGTGGGGTTGTTGGACTGAAGCCTACATATGGACGTGTGTCTCGTTTTGGTTTAGTAGCATTCGCGTCATCACTTGACCAAATTGGTCCGATTACTCGTTCAGTTGAGGATAATGCGCTAGTGATGCAAGTTCTAGCAGGCCATGACAAGATGGATTCTACGTCAGCAAACGTAGATATCCCAGATTACTTGTCTTCATTAACTGGTGATGTTAAGGACTTGAAAATCGCTGTACCGAAAGAATACTTAGCTGAGGGTGTGAACGAAGACGTTCGCAATAGTGTATTAGAATCGTTGAAAGTACTAGAAAGTATGGGAGCAACGTGGGAAGAAGTGTCTCTTCCTCATTCTAAGTATGCCCTTGCAACGTACTACTTACTTGCATCATCAGAGGCTTCTGCAAACCTTGCTCGTTTTGATGGTGTTCGTTATGGTGTACGCTCCGATAACGCTGAGAACTTAATTGAAATGTACAAAGAGACGCGTAGCCAAGGCTTTGGTGATGAGGTGAAACGTCGTATTATGCTTGGTACGTTTGCGTTAAGCTCAGGTTATTATGATGCGTACTATAAAAAAGCGCAGCAAGTGCGTACGTTAATTAAAAAAGACTTTGAAGATGTATTTGAAAAATATGATGTGATTGTTGGGCCAACAGCGCCAACGACAGCATTTAAAGTTGGCGAAAACATTGATGACCCATTAACAATGTATGCCAACGATATTTTAACCATTCCTGTGAACTTAGCAGGTGTACCAGCGATTTCTGTACCATGCGGATTCTCGAATGGGCTTCCGGTTGGTTTACAAATCATCGGTAAGCATTTTGATGAAAATACAATATATCGTGTGGCACATGCATTTGAACAATCAACAGATCATCATAAGGCTAAGCCGGAACTGTAAGGGGGGGATAGACGTGAAATTCGAAACAATTATCGGACTTGAGGTTCACTCAGAACTTAAAACAAATTCAAAAATTTTCTGTAGCTGTTCGACTGAATTTGGTGCACCACCGAATACACATACGTGCCCAATCTGTTTAGGACATCCTGGTGTACTACCGGTGTTAAATGAACAAGCTGTAGACTACGCGATGCGCGCAGCGATGGCATTGAACTGTGAAATTGCACCTGAAACGAAATTTGACCGTAAAAACTACTTCTATCCAGATAACCCGAAAGCATACCAAATCTCGCAATTTGATAAGCCGATTGGTGAGAACGGTTGGATTGATATTGAAGTGGACGGTAAGAAGAAAAGAATTGGGATTACTCGACTTCATTTAGAAGAGGATGCTGGGAAACTAACGCACTCTGAATATGGTGATCACTCACTCGTTGATTTTAACCGTGTAGGAACACCATTAGTAGAGATCGTTTCTGAACCTGATATTCGCACGCCTGAAGAAGCATATGCTTACTTAGAAAAGCTTAAGGCGATCTTACAATACACAGAAGTATCTGATTGTAAGATGGAAGAAGGCTCTCTTCGTTGTGATGCCAATATTTCACTTCGCCCAGTTGGTCAAGAGGAATTTGGTACGAAGACAGAGTTGAAGAACTTAAACTCATTCTCAAATGTACAAAAAGGCTTGGCTTTCGAGGAAGTACGTCAAGAAAAGGAATTATTATCTGGGGGAGAGATCCTTCAAGAAACACGTCGTTGGGATGATGCGAAGAAGCAGACGATCCTTATGCGTGTGAAAGAAGGCTCAGATGATTATCGTTACTTCCCGGAGCCAGACTTAGTGTCACTTCATATTGATGAAGCGTGGAAGGAACGTGTCAGAGCAGATATTCCTGAGCTTCCTGATGCGAGAAAAGATCGCTATGTGAGCGAACTAGGGTTATCTGATTATGATGCAATGGTCATCACACAATCAAAAGCGATGTCTGACTTCTTTGAAGAAGCATTGACGCATGATGCTGATGCAAAGCAAATCGCTAACTGGTTAATGGGTGAGGTATCAGCTTACTTAAATGCAAACTATAAGGAAATCAATGAAGTTCCGCTAACAGCTGAAGGGCTAGCGAAGATGATTGCACTGATTGAGAAAGGTACGATCTCATCTAAGATTGCGAAGAAAGTTTTTAAAGAGATGATTGAAAACGGGGGCGACCCTGAAGTAATCGTCAAAGAAAAAGGACTTGTGCAAATCTCTGATGAAGGGGAACTTCTCAAGATTGTTACTGAAATTCTCGATAACAATGAGCAGTCCATCGAAGACTTTAAAAATGGTAAAGACAAAGCGATTGGTTTCCTCGTTGGTCAAATGATGAAGGCAACGAAGGGGAAAGCGAATCCACAAGTTGTTAACAAGCTGATTATGGAAGAAATTAAAAAGCGCTAACCGTCTACAAATGAAACGAAAAACAGTTCTCACAATCTGTCGAGAACTGTTTTTCATTTTTATTTGGCTTGTCTCATAAGATAATGTAAAATATAGGAGATATAAGAGGTTGTAAATTGAATTGAGAAATCATGATCGAAGTGATGTATGTACCTTAATGATGGGAATTTAATCTTGTAGCGAAGTAGGAGATAACAATGAAGCGAGCAAGAGTCATTTATAATCCATCAGCAGGTCGTGAACAAGTACGGAAGCAGTTGCCGTATATATTGGAACGACTTGAAAAGGCCGGCTATGAAGCCTCAGCACATGCGACGACGAAAGAAGGTTGTGCCACCGAGGCGGCAGATCGGGCAGCCGAGAATGGCTTTGCACTAGTTGTTGCTGCAGGCGGGGATGGAACGATATTTGAAGTTGTAAACGGTTTAGCAGGGCAGAAGGTTAGACCGAGACTTGGAATTATTCCTGCTGGAACGACGAATGACTTTGCTAGGGCACTTGGGATTCCGCGTGAAATTGAGGCTGTCTGTGATGTATTATGTGAAGGCGAAGCACGCCCAATTGATATTGGTAAGGTGGGCGAGCAATATTTTATCAATATTGCTGCTGGTGGAACATTAACAGAGTTAACCTATGATACACCGAGTAAATTAAAAACGATGATGGGGCAATTGGCTTACTATGTGAAAGGCTTTGAAAAATTGCGCTCACTTTCACCAACGCAGGTGACGATTGAATATGATGGTAAGCTTTTTGAAGGGGACATTATGCTGTTTCTCGTCTCAAATACGAACTCTGTCGGTGGCTTTGAAAAGCTGGCTCCGAATGCAGAGTTTGATGATGGGATGTTTGACTTAACGATCGTTGAGAGAACCTCATTACCAGAGTTTGTACGGATCGCGAGCTTAGCGTTACGTGGAGAGCACATTCATCATCCGAAAGTGATCCATGTCGAAGCGAACCGGGTAAAGGTTCATGTTGAAGGCGATATGCAGTTGAATTTAGATGGTGAATATGGAGGGATGCTTCCTTCTGAATTTGAAAATCTGCATCATCATTTTGAAATTATGGCCCCTAAAAGAGAAAACAATGAATAAGGTCTTCGCTAGTTAAGGCGTGTGTAATGAAAACACACGCTATTTTGTGTTTTATTAAAAAAGTTTTTTCAAAGTGTAGGGGCGTCTGCTGTATACTTCGTCTATAGTAGTAGAGTCGAGCAGAAAGGGGGAGAGGGAGATTGATGATGAGATTTTAATTGAAAAGATTAAGAACGGTAGTGAACATGCCTTTCAGATCCTAATTGAAAAATACCGTGATTATATTTTTCGATCAGTATATTCAGTGTTACGAAATCAAAAAGATGCTGAAGATGCTGCACAGGGTGTATTTGTCCGCATGTATTACTCTCTCCCTCGTTATCAAGGTCAAGGGTTTAAAACATGGATGACAAGGCTGGCAGTGAATCATGCGATAGATATGAAACGAAAAGCTGGCAAACAAAAAGAAGCTGCCATTGAAGTTGAAACAACGGCAAATGATAATGTTGAAGAAGAAATGATCGTAAAGGAAAGACGAGAATTGGTTTGTAAACACCTTGAAGACGTACCTAGTAATTACCGTGATGTGATTGAGCAGTATTATCTCCGAGAGAAGAGCTACCAGGAGATTGCTAGAGAGCAAAAGGTGACAGTGAAAACAGTTGAAACCAAGCTTTACCGGGCGAGAGCATGGCTGAAAAAACATTGGAAGGAGGAGGATTTTAGGTGACTCATTATCCAATTGAAAAGTGGAAGGCGTATGTGAACGATGAACTGACAGAGTATGAAAGAGAAGAAGTGGAGCAACACCTGTATTCCTGTGACCGATGTTTGGAGTTGTATATGGCTGTGATTGAACAAGAAGGTGAAGACATGCCCGTGGTTGAAGATGAACGTGCGTTTACTGAAGCTGTTTTGCAAGAGACAACCGTTACGGTGAAAAAACAGCGCAAGCCCTCGATTCAGAAAAAGACGGTTATACACTATGTCATTGCTGCAAGTATGACACTGACCTTAATGACGACAGGTTTTTTTGAGGGAGGAATACAAATGGTTTCTTCAGTTGAGCAAACGTACCAACACGGACAAATCGATTCGTTTTCAGCGGAAGTTTTAAATTATGTAACAGGTCTATTCGAACTGTTAGAAGCAAACGAGAGGGAGGGCTAAAAAAATGAAAAAGAATTCTTTAATTGCACTGTTTTTGTCGTTTATTCCAGGAGCTGGCTTTCTTTATTTGAACAAAGGCTTTCGTGCGTTTTTGTATAGTTTTATGTTTTTCGGTTTACTTATCGTTGGCGTAGGGGCTAGTTTTGTGTTCAGAGCGATTGAGCCACTCTTATTGCTTGGCGTTGGTGCAGGTTTTATATGGGTAATAAATATGGTTGATATCGTCATTTTTCAACTTAGAAAAGAGCCACCAAGTTCTAGTGATCGTGCAGTAGAAGACGAAAACGATTCGGTTGAGGAAGAGCGCTTCAAAACGATTTTACTATCGTTTATTCCAGGTCTGGGACATTTACAGTTAGGACTGACGAACCGAGGATTAACATTTTTAATTGGCTTTTTTGGATTGGCAACAATGGTCTTTTTTGTGGCGTTTTTAACACGGCAATCAGGGTTTATTGTCTTTATGGGGCTCCTTCCGATTATTTGGATTTACAATATTGTTGACTCCATCCAAATGTTAAACCGAAAACAGCAGGGAGACGTGTTAGTTGATCGGACTGTATTAGAAGATTTAGAGGCTGGCCGCAGTGGAGGAAAAAAGAGTAAAGCAGTCGCAACGGTGTTAGCCGTATTTCCGGGCGCGGGACATATGTACCTAGGCCTGCAGCAACGAGGATTGCAGCTAATGGCAGCATTTTTATTAACCATTTATGTGATTGATGTGTTGCGGTTATCCTTCTTTTTGTTTTTAATCCCGTTGATTTGGTTTTATAGCTTTTTTGATGGGTTGCAAAAAGCCTCAAAGAGCGGTGAGGAGGAGCTTGAAGATATCCCGGTGATTTCGTACTTTATTCACCGACAAAAGTGGATTGGCCTTGGACTTCTTTTACTAGGAGCATATTATCTATTTGACAGTGTCTTAATTCAAGCGTTTGATAGGATGTTTATCAACTGGATAGATGTAAGTATCAGTACGTATTATCATCGCTATTTTCAAACGATCGTCGTTAGTTTACTACTGATCGGAGGAGGGATCAAGATTCTTGCCAGTGGGAGTAAAAAGGAAGCTTAGTAAACATGGCTATTGCCACTACGCACTTATTTTTGAGTTCGATATGAAGTATGCTACAATCATGAAAGATAAACTGACGGTAAAGGAAGAAGGATCGTATGAGTAAAGCAAAAGCACCTGTACAAAAAAATGAAATGGTAGACGTTGTATTTGAAGATTTAACACATGAGGGTGCCGCAGTCGCTAAGATCGATGGCTATGCCTTATTTGTCCCAAAAGGCTTGCCAGGTGAACGTGCAAAGGTGAAGGTTGTTAAAGTCAATAAAGGCTATGGGTTCGGTCGACTAATTGAAATTACCGAATCGAGTGAGCACCGTGCGACGCCGCCTTGTCCGATTTTTGAGCAATGCGGTGGTTGTCAATTACAGCATTTAGATTATGAAGGTCAGCTTAAGCAAAAGCGTAAGCAAGTAAGTAATGTACTGGAGCGAATCGGCAAGCTCGAGGACGTTACTGTTCATGAAACGTTAGGGATGAGCGACCCTTGGCGTTATCGCAACAAAGCGCAAGTACCTGTTGCAGAAAGGGAGGGCGGCTTAGTCGCAGGCTTTTATCAAGAGCGCAGTCACCGCATCATTGATATGGAGAGCTGTCTCATTCAACAGGAAGAAAACGATCAAGTTGTGCAGACGGTTAAAGCGATTGCTAACCGCTATCACATTCGGGCATATGATGAGCAAAAGCACCGTGGGACACTGCGCCACGTCGTTACACGTTATGGTCATAAAACGGGAGAGTTAATGGTCGTTCTTGTGACAAAAGGGAAAGAGCTACCGAATAAGAAAAACGTGATCAATGATATCCGTCAGGCACTACCTAATGTCAAGTCAATCGTTCAAAATGTGAACAATAAACGGACGAACGTGATTTTTGGAGAGGAAACGACTGTTCTTTGGGGCGAAGAATACATCTATGATTATATCGGTGAGATCAAATTTGCGATTTCAGCTCGCTCATTTTATCAAGTAAACCCTGAACAAACGAAGGTTTTATATGATAAGGCACTTGAATATGCCAAATTAACAGGAAAAGAAACGGTCATTGACGCGTATTGTGGAATTGGAACCATCTCTCTTTTCCTCGCTCAGCGTGCTAGGCATGTCTATGGTGTCGAAATCGTCCCAGAAGCGATTGCTGATGCGAAACGTAATGCGAAACTTAATCACATAGAAAATGCTGATTTTGCAGTTGGTGAGGCAGAAAAAGTAATGCCATGGTGGTACTCCCAAGGCATCCGCCCTGACGTCATTGTCGTTGACCCTCCGAGAAAGGGTTGTGACGAGGCTTTACTGGAGACGATCATCAAAATGAAACCAGAACGAGTCGTCTATGTCTCTTGTAACCCTGCAACTCTTGCTAGGGACTTAAAAGTGTTAGAAGAAGGCGGCTATAAGACGAAAGAAGTCCAGCCGGTAGATATGTTCCCGCATACAACGCATGTAGAAAATGTTGCGGTACTTGAATTAAGGAATTGATTAATCGAGCCCAAAATTGGGCTCGTTTTTGAATTTATAAAATTATTTTTCGGCTCTACAGCTAATAGGATGGATTGTTTACCAAGATATTTGGGTAGAGCTGATTCTCACCAATCGGTACAGATTGGTAAAGAATATAGTTTAGTATTAATAGTAGGGAACAGTATCATAAGTAATGAGTTTTTTTTAATGAACTAGTAACAGCACCTTTCCTACTCGTTAGGCTAGGTGCTGTGGCTTATTCGGTTTTTTAGAGTTGGCTCTCTGTTTTCTCTAATTGGTAAATAAGTGATATCATCATAACATAAGGAGGGCTATGAGAATGGATACGATAATTTTTGATGTCGACGATACACTATATGATCAAGCACAATCTTTTCATAAAACGGTGAGGAAGCTTTTTCAAGAGCCATTTTCAGACGAAGAAATCGATCAATTATATAAAGCTAGTCGTAAGTATAGCGAGATTTTATTTGATCAAAGTGAAGCAGGTGAAATATCGCAATTTGAATGGCAAACCGGACGAATCATGGCTGCCTGTAATGATTTTAACATCCCTATAGATACGGAAAGAGCGACTATTTTTCATGAGACGTATGTGACGGAACAACAAAACATTACCTTGTTTCCGGAAGTCGAAGAACTACTGAATGTACTTTACAAAGAAGGGAAACAGCTTGGGATTCTTACAAATGGTGAAGAAAAACATCAAGCAATGAAAATTAAACAGCTCAGCCTTAGTCGTTGGATTCCGACAGAAATGACGTTTATTTCTGGTACGATTGGTCATGCAAAACCGAAAAGAGAAGTATTTGATTTTATTGAACAGAAAATGGACCTTGACCAAACCAAAACCGTGTATATCGGGGATAATTTTGAAAAAGATATTATTGGAGCAAAACAAGCAGGCTGGCAAGCGATCTGGATGAATCATCGTAAGAAAGATTTACCGACGAATGCTACCTATAAACCAGATAAAGAAGTGCATAGTGCCAAAGAGTTATTAGAATTATTTGTGGAAAAGTCTTAGGTCGTTATGGTAGGAATCAGCGGTTGTCATCCTGGTTCCTATTTAGGTTTCATTGAAAACTTCTTATGGTTTAATGAATAGCATTGACCATACTATTCAACAGAAAAACTGGTTAGATTTGTGAATCACTCTTAAAGAAATATGTAGGTAAACACTACTACATCATTTTTATCTGCGATCACTACTCAAGCCATGTGGAGTGTGTGGCGCAACTCGTTTTAATGTAACCCCAAAATAACCTTTTGCTATTATGCCCCTTAATTCGTAAAAAATACGTTTGCGATTTAGGGGTCTTTTTCCTGTTATACCCTTGTCAGTCCAGTGTTGCTCCAATTTCCTTTTAGTCTCTTTTAGCGAATTTTTATTTTAACCCGAATAGTGGAATACTGGATGATGGGGTGTTTTAGCGGAGATATTTGGGTCGTACAGAGATAGTAAAGAAAAAATAACCAGTTTCGGTCTGTTTGATAAAAAGTGCTTAAGCATGGTATAAGTGTAAAAGAAACAGCGACATTCTGTTTCTAATCTTAGAATAAGGGGTTGGCTTGGGGTAACCCATAATGAGAGGATTTGAATTTAGAGATGATAGATAATTTTTGGCGTGAGTTACCACGACCTTTTTTTATACTGGCACCAATGGAAGAAGTGACGGATGTTGTATTTCGTCATGTAGTGAGTGAAGCAGCGAGGCCTGATGTGTTTTTTACAGAGTTTACAAACAGTGAGAGTTATTGTCACCCAGAGGGACACCAAAGTGTGCGCGGGCGTTTGACTTTTACAGAGGATGAACAACCCATTGTCGCTCATATATGGGGGGATAAGCCTGAAAATTTTCGGAAAATGAGTATTGGAATGGCGAAACTGGGCTTTCGGGGTATCGATATTAATATGGGCTGTCCTGTACCTAATGTCGCACGGCATGGGAAGGGAAGTGGCCTTATTCGTCGTCCGGAAGTGGCAGCAGATTTAATCCAAGCAGCAAAAGCAGGAGGACTGCCCGTAAGTGTAAAGACAAGGCTTGGTTTCACGGAGGTAGACGAATGGCACGAATGGCTGACACACATATTGAAGCAAGACATTGCTAATCTTTCCATTCATCTGCGGACAAGAGAAGAAATGAGCAAAGTAGATGCTCATTGGGAGCTGATCCCGGAGATTAAGAAACTTCGTGACCGGGTGGCACCAGATACACTCTTGACGATCAATGGGGATATTCCTGATCGTCAAACTGGCTTGAAGCTCGCCCACCAATATGGTATTGATGGGGTTATGATTGGGCGTGGTATTTTCCATAATCCATTTGCCTTTGAAAAAGAGCCGAAAGACCATAGCAGTAAGGAATTGCTTGATCTTTTACGTTTGCATCTTGATCTCCACGATAAATATTCGGAATTAGGGCTACGTTCGTTCAAGGCCCTCCATCGTTTTTTCAAGATATATGTCAAAGGGTTTCGAGGAGCGAGTGGATTAAGAAATCAACTGATGACAACAGAGTCAACAGATGAAGCGCGTGCATTGCTCGATAACTTTGAGTCACACGGGGAACAGTAGAAGTGTTCCAATTCAAGGTAAAAGAGAAGTAGGACGTTAAACGGGGGTGTCCCCAAAAAGTTAGAGGTTATACTAAGCGGTTAATTGGATGGTGTGAAGGCGGTATTGAACCGGACTCATTCCCGCCAATTTTTGCTTTTTAGGTTTGTTGTTACAGACTAACTCATTAAAAATGGGTTAGTCTGTTTGAGTTTATATCGAAATCTGTAGCACCGAGACCAGAATGGTTTGCTAGCGCACCAGCTGCTGTAGCTAATGAAATCATGGTTGGTTTTAAGATTCAGGCATTACCCAAACGATTTCACGTAGACGAACAAAGAATGTAGAATCATGCTCTTGAATGACAACATGATCAAGCTTTGCATCAACAACCATTCCGCTAACGGAACCACGTGTGGTATCAAGGACGGCTCTTTTTCCAATTAGACTGCGTAGCGCTTCATATATGAAAGGCTCTATGACAATAACTTGCATCGGTCCGTTTTGTGTTATTTGCGGATTCGCGCGATAGGCATACATAGGATTCATTCGTTTTCCTCCAAAGTATGGTGCTGTTTTACCTTATCAATTTATGACAGTAAAGCTTGACACGTCCCAAGAGCACTAGGGGGGGATCAATAAGTCTTGAACCTCACATGATTGAAGTCACGAGTGTTTTCGCCCTATTCATAAAAGTAGATTAATGTTAGCAAGTGCATTTCCGAACTCATGAAATTATGGCTTGCCACTTGTTATGTTTCCTTTTGGAGATGCTGCGTACATAACAAGTGTTTATTTTAAAAGAAGTATCATTTAATATGTTCATGAGGATGGAGGATGAAAGTTTACTTTTGCATTTTTTAGAAAATCACTTCCATAAGGGTATTTTAATTTTAACTTCGGATGAGGTGTGTAACTTGCTCTTACTATATATCATTATTGCGGTCGCCTTTATTGATACCTTTTCACAGTTACCGATTATTTCCCCATTCTCAATTAGTCTTGGGGCAAGCCCGTTGTTGGTTGGGGTCATCATAGGAATGTATTCATTTTCTAATATCATTGGAAATGTTTTTTCTGGAATTTGGACCGATCGAGTAGGTCCTAAACAGGTGCTTTGCATAGGGATGTTTACAGTCGGGACTGTTGTCTTCCTATACTCAATCGTAGAAAATCCCTACCAGCTACTATTGGTTCGGTTTCTCCACGGAATTGGAGGTGGCTTGATCGTTCCTGCAGCCTTTACGTTATTGGGGACTCAAAATGAGCGTCAAACGAAGGGGAAAACGATGTCCTTTTCTGGTGCCTCCGTTGGAATTGCTGCCATCACTGGTCCTGCAATGGGGGCGATTATTACAGAGAGGCTAGGTTTTGATTGGCTATTTTATATTGTCGCCTTTGTTATGATTGTCTTTGGATTTATTGCGGTATTCTTAACAAATGGGAAGCGAGCAGAACAAAAGGAGAAGGTGACTGAACCACAAAATAACAATTACCCTACTAAAGCTGTGACTTCTTGGGTGACAAGCCCTTTGATGGGTGCTTATGTATCGATTTTTTTATTACTATTCACATTGGGGATTCTCACCTATTCGTTACCTCTAAAAATTGAGGACCTTCATATGAATGCACGGACTACAGGCATTCTCTTAAGTGTATTTGGAGCAGTAGCGATTTTCTTTTTTCTCCTACCTACAAATAAGGTGTTTGATAAATATAAAAAATCATCCCTGATGCAGATGGGCCTTATGATTATCAGTATAGCCTTAGTATTGTTGACAATATCACTTACGTTACCGAGCTTATTCATTGCCATGGCAGTTTATGGAATTGGGTTTGCATTACTTTTTCCATCCACCAGTGCAACAGTTATCGAGTTCTCAAAAGAACGAAAACGAGGGAAAGCATTTGGCTTATTTTATGCTTGTTTTTCTCTCGGTGTAGTTACAGGGTCTATGTTTGCAGGTTTTTTTGCGTTTATGTCTTCTTACGTATTTGTTCTGGGGGCGCTAACTTTGTTACTTGTGGTTTTCTTGAAGAGTTGGCTACCTAAAGTTTTGCATTAGCGCTTATGCCACTTCCACCCAGAAAGGGATGACAATCACTATAGGCCAATGAAGTAAGTCTGGCAGTTCAGAAATGGTTCTCATTATTGGTTAAAGCATGAGTTGACTGTTTCTCACTCGTTAAACCTATCATCGTTCATTTGTTCTATTTATGGTATGATATAAACATATAGTGGACTTGAATAGTAGCGAGATGAGTAGAGATGGCACTTATATCGCCGATTAGAAATCGCTTTCCGACTTGGTTTTATAGGGGTTTCCAGATAAGTGCTATACTAATTTCCTTAATTAGTATGAATCATTGTAAGTAATAACAGACTTTAATTCACTTTAACTATCATATAACAGTGAATAAATATTTTAATTTTTAAAAAATAGTGATACAATATATTAAGGTAATATATGATCCAGAAAAGGTGTGTGACTGGTTCGCTCCCTCGCTTGCTGTGGTTCCTAAGCAGGGCGCCTACACCTTCTCTGCAAAATTCTAGGGGAAAAGGTTGATAAAAATGAGCAACAGAGGAACTAAAACAGACGTCATTTTAATTGGTGCCGGAATCATGAGTGCGACTTTAGGGTCACTGTTGAAAGAATTAGTACCAGATTGGGAAATAAAAGTATTTGAAAAGCTCCCAAAGTCAGGAGAGGAAAGCTCGAATGAATGGAATAATGCAGGAACAGGGCATGCGGCACTGTGCGAGCTTAACTATACGCCTGAAAAGTCAGATGGAACAGTAGATATTACTAAAGCGATAAGTATTAATGAGCAGTTTCAGGTTTCAATGCAGTTTTGGTCTCATCTTGTAAACAAGAAGTTGATACATAATCCAGAAGATTTTATTATGCCATTGCCACATATGAGTTTAGTACAAGGCGAAGAAAATGTATCTTTTTTAAAGAAGCGTTTTGAAGCGCTGTCAAATAATCCATTATTTGATGGAATGGAGTTTTCTGATGATCCGAAGAAATTAAAGGATTGGATTCCACTTATTATGGAAGAACGAGATTCGAAAGAACCAATAGCTGCAACTAAAATCGACAATGGAACAGATGTTAACTTTGGCGCACTCACAAACATGTTATTTGACCATTTAGAGAGTAAGAACGTTAGTATGAACTACAATTGTGATGTTAGCAATATTAAACGTACGAGCGATGGATTGTGGGAATTGAAAGTTAAAAATAATAATAATGGGACGATCGAACGGCATACCGCGAAATTTGTCTTTATCGGAGGCGGAGGCGGAAGTCTGCATTTATTACAAAAATCCGGCATTCCTGAAGGGAGACGCATTGGCGGATTCCCTGTTAGTGGAATATTTATGGCTTGTAATAATCCAGAGGTTGTCGAGCAGCATCACGCAAAAGTTTATGGGAAAGCAAAGGTTGGTGCTCCTCCAATGTCTGTCCCGCACCTTGATACACGGTTTATTAACAATAGAAAATCGTTATTATTCGGGCCATTTGCTGGCTTCTCACCGAAGTTTTTAAAATATGGTTCAATGCTTGATTTGCTAACTTCCGTAAAAGCAGATAATCTCGTAACGATGATGGCAGCAGGAGCCAAAAACATGCCTTTAACAAAATATTTGATTCAGCAAGTTATGCTATCAAAAGAACAGCGTATGGAAGAGTTGCGTGAATTTATCCCTAATGCTAAAAGTGAGGATTGGGATTTAGTCGTTGCAGGACAACGTGTGCAAGTGATCAAGGATACAGAAGCTGGTGGTAAAGGAACACTCCAATTTGGTACGGAAGTTGTTACTGCTTCTGATGGTTCAATCGCAGCGCTACTTGGTGCGTCTCCGGGTGCATCTACTGCTGTACAGGTTATGCTTGAAGTAATCAGAAAATGCTTCCCTGAACAAATAAATGAGTGGGAGCCGAAGATTAAAGAAATGATCCCTTCTTATGGCAAGAAACTAATGGAGAACCCAGAGCTTTTAAAAGAAGTCCATAAGTCAACAGCAGAGGCGCTAGGTTTAAATGACGAGTTATCAAACCAAGTGAAAGCTTTGGATGAAAATATAGAGGTACTGGAAAAAGTATAAGCCATATGTTTTCATCACTTAAAAGAGATGGAATGAGAGGCTACTAGAATGATAGAAGATAAAATAAAGAGCCTTTGATCGTCGGATTAAGGCTCTTTTATGTTGGAGAAGGGGCGGAGGGCGCTAGAAATAAGGTGCATTCAAGGGAGAAGTTAGTTCAAGGAGTAATAGAACCGGCTACCTCAGGACAGGTAGAGTCTTGAGGGTATCAAACAACCTTTTAGGACTCTCCTTCAGTTGTATAAGAGATGATTGATTTTGTTGCACTTTCATAAGAAAATGTGACGTTGGTTCGTTGTTCATACAAGGACTTTGTTGAGTTCTTAATTTTGATGTGCGCTTGGTTTAATTGTTTCATTTTAATTTCTTCACCAGCTATTAACTCTGGAGTTGAGCCTGTGTCGGTGCCGATGACTCCTGCAGTGATTGAGCCAACACTTTCAATTTTTCCGCCACGAATGGATGAATCTTCTTTTTCATAGGCAATTGTACGTCCAGCAAACAAGTTCGAATTTAAAGTTCCTCTACCAGTTACTCTAATCGTGCCATTAGTCTTTATTGTTGACATATCTGCTTGGTGTAAAACAATATCACTTTCCGTTGTAATTGATGATTCCATTTGATGAATGACTTCATCCAATGAAAATATAATATTTTCAATGACTTGCTTTGACTGAATAGCGTTCATTTGATGGTAGCCGCTAAAGTGATGTAACGACCGTTTTAGGATGATAAGGTGAACAGGAGTGTCAATCCCTTGCTTTTTAGCTTCTGTGATCAAGGTATCAAATGTTTTAAGTGTATCTGGGATCATATGAAACTTTTGTTCAACCAATGTAGCGATCACTTGGCCAATTGTATAGGTAATGTCTTGTGCCTTAATCTGTTCCAATATCATATCGGTCGCTTTAAGTAATTGTGTAAATTGGAAGTGGAAATCTTGAATAAGTTTGTATACTTCATTCATTAAAATGCCGTGTTGCCCTGCAATGATCGTACTGTTGATGGTAGTACCAGCGATATAAATACTTTGTGACGAAATCACACGTGCCGAATAGACATGGCCGCTGATATAGATATTGCCGAGTGCTTCGACTTGCATGTCTTCCTTGATATCTCCGTGGATAATGACATCACCATTAAAATGAACATTACCGGTTTTGATATCAACATCACCACGGATTTCATGGGTTTTTGTAATATCAAAATATTTAATGACATTACCAGTAATCGTTGGACGACCAGGGTACAAGGCAATAGCACGACCATCCTTTGTTATTTCTACACGTTTTTTACTACGGACCTCTATGTTTTTAGGTGGCTTAGCAGCAAGTGTTTTGCCATATACAGTTAACCCATCTCTTCCCTCTAATGGCTCATGGACTTTCGCAATGACGTCCCCAGTTTTAACGTTCGGGATTTTTAGTCTGTTTTTAAAGTCTATTTTTCCATTGATATCTTCATAGGAAACTTCGATTTTTGTTTGGAAGAACGTATCAATATAAGCATCTCGAGACTCAATAATGGGAAGGCCTTCCGCAATGATTACAGGTTGGAAGGTTGGTGATTTAATTTCATCAAGTATGGCTGTTGTGTTGATATCGCATTGAATCCCTCTTTTGAAAACTTCTTCGATAATTAATGAACTAAATTGTTCTATATTAACATCATGCTTCTTTTTTTTAACATCAAAAGTAAATTGTAATGAACGCCGTTTATCTTTCAATTCATAGGTTAAAAAAGCTTCAGGGAGTATCGTTAAATAGACTTCAAGTTGGTCGCTACTAACCGTGACTTGAAATGACTCCCCTTGTTTTACTTTCAAAGAGATTTGATCACGTTCTTTGACGAATGTATTGCTAGTTATGATTTTACCATTTAGATATAATTCTAGCTTTGGATGGGGGCACAATATCGGTTGCCTACCATTTTCTTTCGGGCTACGGATGAACAATTCGCCATTGCGCATTTCAATAAAACCGTCATGTTCAGTTAATAGTTCATGATCCGTTTGTTGACTGCGCTGCCTCACTTGCTGCTCAGTGAGTTCAATATGTTTATTGAATTGCTCTTCATCATGCTTGATAAGGTCATTGACGAGTTCATCGACCCTGATAGTGTTATGGAAATTAGACATGTAGACACCCCCAGTAATAGAATCTAAATCAGCATAGAAATATTTTTGAAAGCTTAACATTGCTTGTTCTTTTACTCTATTGAGTGACTAATCATCAATAGGTACTTTAGTACTACCTTTATTTTACAATACTTTTATTTCAAAAACAAGTTGAGCATAGTGGCTAGTAAATGATGTTTAGACGTTTATTATTTAGTGAAAATACGTACTATCATCCGTGGGCATTTTTTTCTTAATGCTTAGTAAGAATCACTGATCTGTAGTTACTTTTCAAACAGATTGTGCTAAAGTATATTCATTAAACCATATGGAAAGATGAGTGAGTAGTATGACCTATAAAGGGAGGGTTTTGGCAACTAGTTTTGTAATCGTTTTATATATTGTGTTTGCTTGGCTAGCGGGAGCGGTTGGTACCGGTTTTGAATTTGCTCTACTTCTTCTATTTGTTTCGTTTGCCTGGTGGTTAGGGAAGCGATTTGATAGTCTTCATCAACGTTATTTGATTCTTGAAGAAAGCAAAAAGCAGTTAGAAGAGGATAATAGAGGCTTGCTGCAAGCGAAACAGCAATTAGAAGAGGATAATAACTCTCTGCAAAAGAGCAAAGAAGAGTTGCAACAATTATACAAAAGCCTTGAAATTACGATATTTTCTTATGATAAGGTTCATAACCATATGTATGTTTCAAAAGGTGTGGAAAACATTATCGGGTACGAGGTTACCGAGTTTAACAAGAACCCAAACTTAATAAAAGAAATTATTTATAAGGAAGATGTAACCATCTTTAATGAGAATGAACAAAAATTAAACGAAGGAAAAAGCATTCAAGTGAAACATCGGATTGTTACCCCGAATGATGAGATTCGTTGGGTGCATATGAAAGCAACACCGATCCAAGACTCGTTCGGTGATGTTGTTAAGATTAATGGAACGTTATTAGATATAACAGCTGAGAAGCAATTGGAAAGAAAATTAAAACAGTTAGCTTATTATGATAATTTAACTGATTTACCAAATCGTACCCTTTTACAAAAACACTTGAAAAAGGTATTGGCACGATCAAAGCGTCACAATCATCGTGTGATCATCGCTTTCATTGACTTAGACGGTTTTAAAAAGGTCAATGACAAGTTAGGCCATGATTCAGGTGATATATTACTACAAGAAGTGGCTACCCGCTTAAATAATAGCGTTCGTGAAGAGGACTTAATCGCTCGGATGGGTGGAGATGAGTTTATTATGGTGTTTGAAGAAACGGAAAAAGAGGAGGTCGCAGGGATTTCTAAACGGATCTTAGCTAATATTTCCAAGTCATTCGAAATCAACGACCAGGAAGTGTCGGTCTCACCTAGTATCGGTATAAGTATGTTTCCAGAGGATGGCGAAGACAGTAATACGCTAATCAAAAATGCGGATACAGCGATGTACGTAGCTAAAAGCAAGGGCAAAAGTACTTACCAATTCTATGATCCTGCGATTACTCCAACGAAGGGTAGAAAATTCGATTTATTCGACAAAATCGTAAATACATTTAAAGGTGACTAATGCGAAATGCGACGCTTTTTGTAGAATCGCGTTTTTATTTTAGTGAAGAATTGTCGACATCTGTCTTCGTTTGTAGAATCTATTGCTGTTTTTGTAGTAAATTGTATATAATCCTTAAAGTAACTTGTGACTTGAGTCACTCTTCAGTTTGAACCGAAAAGGTGAACTTAGTTCTTTAGTTCACCTTTTACATTTGCAAAGTTGCATATGCAACTATGGCGAATATATACCGTTGCAGTTGAATGAAAAGGCAGGTGATATCAAAAATGTTGTGGAGATTGGTTCCAAAATGGGTTGTTAATGCTATAGGTCGTATTTCCTTCTCAAAGAAGTTTATTTTGTTTTTCCTCGCATTTATCATTCCGCTAATCAGCGTAAAAGCTTATTTATTAGTAGATATTAAATCAAAGATTAATCAGAATGAAACTGAACAAATGGCATTAGAATCTTTACAGCATGTAGCAACTCTATTGGAACATACACAATATCATCGGGGCTTAAATCAATCCTATTTACGGGGGTACGAAGAATTTTCCGATTCCGTTCAGGAACGACAAGAATTGATTAATTCGAAAATCATGGTAATTGATTATAAAGTTAAAAATGAATGGGATGATTTTTTTAATCAAGAGCAGTGGTCTATATTCAACGAGCAATGGCAAAGGGTCAAGACGATAACCAACCCGAGAAGGAATTATGTTGAGCATAATGAACTAAACCAAGGGTTACTTTCCCTTGTTTCACATATTATTGAAGAAACGCAAATGTATATGAACCCCGATCCTCAAATGAACAGACTTAGCGATGTGTTAAATGAAGACTTATTATTAGCGACTGAGAGAATAGGTCAATTACGTGCTTTTACGTCAAGATTAACGATGGAAGATAGGCTATCTGACAAGCAACAAGCAGAATTACTGATGATGATTGGTGGGGTAAAAGATTCTCTAACAACTTTTGGATTGAAGACATCTTATATCTTTATTGGAGAATTTGATGATAGGTATAATCTAGCTAATCATGTTGAAGATTTCAAACAAGAAACATCAGAAGTCATTGAGGCAGTGGAGAACAACATTTTTTTATTATATAACCCTGAACAGGTGTTTCTATATGCAACTTCTGCAATAGATAGTGGATTTTCAATTTATGAGAGAGGGAATTTACTTTTAACAGAACATCTAAAAAATCAGCAAAAGCTTTATAAATTTAACCAAATGTTAATTTTTGGTTTTGTGCTACTCTCAGTGCTGATTGTGTTCTTTTTATTTGGTGGGATGTATGTCTCTGTCATTGAAACGATAAAATCGTTACAAAAAGGTACGCAGCGGTGGATCAGTGGTGACCTATCTGCAAGGGTTGATATTAGAACAGGTAATGAATTAAAGTATATCGGTGATTCATTTAACGAGCTAGCTCGAAATTTTGAAATAAAGATTGAAGAATATAACGAAGCCCAACAAGAGTTAAAACAATCTTTGTTAAAAAATAACCAGTTGGTAACAGCCATTAACAATTTAGAAATTGGTGTGATTATTACCGACCCAACCCATCCGGATCATCCTATTACGTTTGTTAATCCAGGATTTGAAAAGTTAACGGGATATAAGGCAGAAGAGGTTCTTGGTCGATATGCTTATATGTTACACGGAGAAAGAACAACGCCTGAATCGATCCAAAAGCTTGAAGAAGGAATTGCAAAGGAAGAACCGTTTTCTGTGGAAATCTTAAATTACCGTAAAGATGGGACAACCTTTTGGAACCTGTTAAGTATTGCACCTGTGTATGAGGATGGAAAATTAGTGAATTTCCTTGGTCTCCAAACCGACATGACGAAGCAAAAGCAAGCGGATGAAAAAATTTATTCACTTGCGTACTATGATCAATTGACGAACTTACCAAATGATAACAAATTAGCTGAGGTTGTTAGGGATGATATTGATTCAGGTATCAAGGAAGCGACAGTTCTTTTCCTAGACGTTATTCGTTTTAAATTTGTCAATCATTCACGTGGGTTTACATTAGGCAACCAGACGTTAAAGGAGATTGCAAACAGACTAGAACGAGTTATGAAAGATAATGGTGTGGTCTCGCGACAATATGGTGATAAATTTACAATTTATATACAAGATTCCGCAGAGCAAACTTTTATAAATGAAACAATCACACAAATTTGCGATCAGTTTCGGGAACCATTTGAAATCGAGGGTCATACCTTCTTTTTAGAAGTTGCGATTGGTGTTAGTCAATTCCCAGAAGGAGGGAAAGACTTTAACGTACTTTTGCAACAGGCAGAAGCCGCTATGTATACCGCGAGAAAAAATGATGACAAAGATTACGTCTATTATGAGGAACACATGCAGCAGGATTTTGAACTAGAATATGATTTAGAAAATAAGTTAAGGGTTGCTGTTGAACGCAACGAGTTATTTTTGACTTACCAACCCAAACAGGATCTAAACACCGGAGAGATTACTGGAATGGAAGCGCTTCTTCGCTGGGACCACCCACAATTGGGGGTTGTTTCACCGTTTAGATTTATCCCGATAGCTGAGTCAACAGGACTGATTTATGACATAGGTAGATGGGTGTTGTTTGAGGCCTGTAAACAAAATAAACAGTGGCAAGAGCAGGGGGTAGAGCCTTTAGTTGTTTCAGTAAATATTTCCGCCAAACAGTTTAAAAATGACTATTTATTACCGATGATCGATCAAGTACTAGTTGAGACACAACTGGACCCAACCTATTTAGAAATTGAATTAACAGAAAGCGTCTTTCAAAATCCATCTGAGATTAAGCCTTTGTTAGATGAGGTCAGGGAGCGTGGTATTCATATATCTATTGATGATTTTGGGACTGGCTATTCTTCATTGAATTATTTGAAGCAGTTCCCAATCGATGTCTTAAAAGTTGATCGCGCATTTGTTAAAGATCTTCTGGAAGATGAACGTGACCGACGTTTAACAAAATCGATGATTGAGATGGGGCAAGGTTTAGGTTTTAAAGTGATTGCTGAAGGGGCAGAAACAAGTGAGCATATCGATAAATTGAGAGAGTACGGATGTAATGAAGTTCAGGGATATTATGTTTCTAAACCTTTACAAGCAGAAGAATTTTATGAGTTTGTGAAGAGGAGAATATAGTGAAAAAAGCGTGCAGCAGTGCACGCTTTTTTTGGAATTTCACATTTCAACAAGAGGGACGTGAACAAAATGTAGGGTGTAGCAATAAGATAAATATAGGCGGATACACCGATTATGTTAGGGGGAGACACATTGAACAACTATAAATTTGAGACGAAGACGATTCATGCAGGCTATGAACCAAACCAACATTTCGATAGCCTAACTCCACCAATTTATCAAACGTCTACATTTACTTTTGATACGTTAGAGCAAGGGGCAAGCCGGTTTGCTGGCCTAGAAGATGGTTATGTTTATTCACGGTTAGGTAATCCAACCGTTACGGCGTTGGAAAAGCGTATGGCAGAGCTAGAAGGGGGAGAAGTTGCACTTGCCTTTAGCTCAGGAATGGCAGCTGTATCGGCTGTTATTATCGGGATAACAAAGGCAAGTGATCATATTTTATGTTCAAAGGGACTCTATGGCTGTACATTCGGTTTACTAGACATGCTTAAAGAAAAGTATAATATCGGTTATACCTTTTCCGACTTATCTTCAAAAGAGGAGATGTTAAGTAATATCCGTGAGAATACGACCTGCATTTACATTGAGACACCAGTGAACCCGACGATGAACGTGATTGACTTACAATTAATCGTTCAAGTCGCAAAAGAAAAAGGGATAAAAGTGGTTGTGGACAATACCTTTTCTACCCCTTATTTACAACAACCTCTGAAGTTTGGCTGTGATATTGTGATTCATAGTGCGACAAAATTCATTGGTGGTCATGGTGATGTGATTGGAGGAGTCGCTGTCGGTGATAAAGCAACACTTACTCAAGTGAAAAAGACAACTCAAAAAGATATCGGTGGAGTTATCTCACCATTTGATGCCTGGCTATTACTACGGGGGATAAAAACATTAGCGTTAAGAATGGAGCGTCATAGTGAAAATGCCGAGAAAATTGTAGCCCAGTTAAAAAGTCACCCAAAAGTGAAAGCGATTTATTATCCCGGTGACAACGAGCAGCCTAGTTATGAAATCGCGAGTAGGCAAATGAAAAAGGGTGGTGGAGTGGTTTCCTTTGAAATTAAGGGCTCGTTTCAAGATGCAGTAAATGTCGTAAATAAACTAAAGTTAATTCCAATTGCAGTCAGTTTAGGGGATGCAGAAACGCTCATCCAACACCCAGCTTCAATGACTCATGCAGTTATCCCAGAAAAAGTGAGAAACGAAATGGGCATTTCAAATGAATTGCTTCGTCTTTCGGTCGGACTAGAAGCTTGGGAGGATATTTGGAGTGATATAAAACAAGCGTTAGAAACACTATAAATTGATGACGGTTGATATAATGATGATTAAAATCGTGGGCGGGACAACTAGCGGTGTTGAAGTACCCCCATAAAGGGTAGGCACGTTATTTCATCAGGTAGCCGTTAAGGCATGAGTTCGGTATCTAGCCGGGTTTATGCCTTTAAGTCTTGCCTTGACATTTGTAATGACAGTATTCAATTTATTTTAGTAATGATGAACCGTTAAAACTAAAAAGAATTAGGGTGAGGAATCCACTGAAATATGATCCCTCAGTGTTTAATTCTTATAAGAAGGAAAAACATCCAAAACAGGGTGTTTTTTTGAATTGATAAAAAGAGCGTGATCAAAGAAAATAGGGGGAAGTGTGTACATTACATCTATGATTATAGAAGGGCGTTGAATTTGACGTGAAAGAGATAAAAGAAGTCTATTGGCTCCGAATTTTTGCTTGTTGTAGTGTTGTCCTTATTCATGCTTTGAGTAAGACGATAGCAGACTTCTCGCTAACTGGTGATATGCGCGTCGCCTATCGGACGCTGCAAATGATATTATTGTACGGAACGCCAATGTTTGTGTTAATTTCAACAATCATTATGACCCATGCTTATAAAGACAAAGTTCCAAAAGGCTTCTTGATGAAAAGAGTGAAATATATTTTAATTCCTTACACCATCATGGCGACGTTTTATGCTGGAGACAAGTTCGTCCGCTATGACTGGTCATTTAGCGACTTTGCAAGAGAGCTTGGGTATAATTTTATCGGTCAATGGCATGGATATTTTGTGTTGATTATTTTCCAGTTTTATTTGTTACATCTATTATTTGTTAAATATATGAAGAGGTTTAAAGCTAAGTATATCCTAACGTTAAGTTTCATAGTTAGCGTTGGTTAT
Source organism: Desertibacillus haloalkaliphilus (assembly GCF_019039105.1). Taxonomy (NCBI): domain Bacteria; kingdom Bacillati; phylum Bacillota; class Bacilli; order Caryophanales; family Bacillaceae; genus Desertibacillus; species Desertibacillus haloalkaliphilus. The sequence goes on from NZ_JAHPIV010000005.1 coordinate 180,801, forward strand.
TGGCTAGTTTTCTATTTTTATGCGATAGACTATGTGAATCACTCAAGTTATCTGACACTCTTCTTTTCAAGGATTTTATTTGTTGGATGGCTATTTTATTATGTCGTTGCCTATTATTGTGGCAGAAACTATCAACGTTTTAATGAATTGTTAAAAAACAATTGGACCTTTATCTTGTTGGGTACTATTGTTTCACTCGGGATTGTCCAATATATTTATCATTCAGGAATGCTGATGCGTGTGACGTCAGCGCGTTTTGATATCATTCCATATACGGTTATGTTATTTTTTCTATTTTTCTTCCTTGTTTCACATATCAAACGAACACCGAAGTGGGTGGGCTTCCTAAGTAGCTATTCATTTGGAATCTATTTACTTCATCCTTTTGTCCAAACCGTCGTAAGTCATATGTTCTCAAGTACTGAAGCAATCGAACTTTATTATCTTATTGTACAATTTATTGCTGGTGTTTTAGTTCCAATTCTTCTGATCTACATCATCTCAAAAGTTTCATTTGGTGAATTGGTTATTGGTAAAACAATGAAACGAAAGAAGTCTATCGGCGAATCGCAAAAAACAACAGCGGCATAAAAGGAAAGTGTGGCGCAAAATGATCTTGCACAACGGCGACACACCTTGTCAATCATTAGTATTTAGGGAATAATGATAACGGCTCACCTTATTTTATTTGGTTTGAGCAACCATTTTGATTTCTCGAATAATAGAGGTGTTTATGAAGGATCGATCGAATTTAAAGTTACAAACGACAATTATTTTATTTGTATGTAGTGTTGTTCTTTTTGCGATGTTTATTACTCATTTATTAATAGGTGCAACAGTATCTAATAATGCGCAGTCACACCTTGAAGAACAGACGATGATGATTGCCCGTACCGTGGCGAAATCACAAACGGTCATTGAAGCGATGGAAGGTTCTCTACCTGAACACGAAATCCAGGGTTATGCAGAAGAGATCCGAGAAATATCTGGTGTGAATTTCATTGTCGTGTTTGATAGCGACGGTATTCGAAAGTCGCACCCGGATCCGAGTAAAATAGGACAATCTTTTGTTGGTGGGGATGAAAAAAAAGTTCTTAGTGGGGAAGAGCAAATTTCGATCGCTGAGGGGACATTAGGTATGTCGCTTCGTGCCTTCACCCCGATTTATTCAACGACTGGTGAGCAATTAGGTGCTGTATCGGTAGGGATTTCGCTCGAGAATGTTAGGGAAGCTGTAGCCGACAGTAGATCTATCATTTATATTGGGCTTATCCTAGGTTCATTAGTTGGAATCGTAGGTGCTGTATTTTTAGCGAAGCGAATTAAAAAAGTTTTGTTCGGTTTAGAGCCTTCAGGGATTGCAAGAGTGCTTGAGGAGCGTAATGCTATGCTTCAGTCGATGTTTGAAGGTGTTGTTGCCGTTGATCAAAATGGACAAATTACATTAGCTAATAGTAAGGCACGTAAGCTGTTTCAGGAGGCTAATTTAACTAGTGACCCTATCGGGCAAGAGTTTGACAGTTATATCGGAAATGTACAGCTAAGCAAGGTGATTAAGTCTGGGGAGTCGGTGTATAATAGGGATTCAGTAATAAATGGATATCATTTATTAGTCAATAGTGTTCCATTGTATGTGGATGGGAACATTGTGGGAGCGATCGCAACATTTCGTGATAAAACAGAGGTAGAAACCTTAGCTGAGCAGTTAACTGGTGTACGTGTGTATGCTGGGGCTTTGCGTGCTCAAACCCATGAATTCATGAATAAGCTACAAGTGATCTTAGGTATGGTTCATATGAAATACTTTGATAAGCTTGCTCCTTATATCAACCAAATTACCTATCATTATCAAGATGAGATTGGCTTTATATCAACGAAGATAAAGGATCCTGTATTAGCGGGCTTTATTCTAGCCAAACTGAGTAATGCTAGAGAACAAGGAATCGAGTTAACATTAAGCGACGAAACCTTCATACCTGAAGCAAGTGATCAAGAAGTCACACATGAAGTCGTAAAAATCGTTGGAAACTTAATTAATAATGCGTTTGATGCTGTAGAAGATAGCGCGACTAAATCTGTTGAAGTTCTCATGTCTTACTGCGAGCAAGAAGAACAGTTAACAATTAAGGTTAGTGATACGGGCAGCGGAATGAGTGAAGAGGTCATGAACAGGATATTTGATAAGGGCTTCTCAACTAAACAAGAAGAAAGAGGTTACGGATTATATTTACTTCAACAAAGTTTAGAAAGCTTAAATGGAGAGATGGACATTTTAACTAAAAAAAATGCCGGGACAAGCTTTCATATTACATTACCTTATAAAAGTAAGGATGAGTAAGATGATACATGTATTAATCGTAGAAGATGATCCAATGGTAGCTGAATTTAATAAATTGTATCTTGAGCAAATCGAAGGATTCACCTTTGTTTCAAGTGTGACAACAGCCAAAGAGGCGCTTAGATTAATTGAACAAAAGCGGATCGATCTTATTTTGCTAGATATTTATATGCCGAGCATGAATGGATTAGAGCTTTTAACTGAAATAAGAAAGCTTAATAAGGCTATAGATGTGGTCATTATCTCTGCGGCAAATGATAAAGGAAGTATCGAAAGGGCTCTTAGAAATGGTGCAGTCGATTATTTGATTAAACCTTTTGAATTTGAGCGTTTTCAACAGGCGCTGACGAGGTATCGTAATGATAAATTAAAGATGGCGAAGCACGAAAGGTTTAATCAAGCAGACTTGGATCATTTGATTAAACAAGAGGGGCAGCCACCATCGACGGAACAAAGGACCTTACCAAAAGGACTCACGAAACATACATTAAAGGCGATTTGGGAAACGATCCTGGAAATGAAAGATCGCCCATTTACTACAGAAGAACTTGGTCATCATGTGGGTATCTCTCGAGTATCGATTCGCAAGTATTTAGCATTCTTAAATGAAATCGGTGTAGTGGATGAAGAGAATGTATACGGTTCTGTCGGTAGGCCATTGAATCAATACAATTATAACCCGTCAAAAAGTAAATTAATTACCTATTATTTGTAAGTGTACCCTGGTGCGCTTACTTTTTTTATTTACAAAATGATTTAATAAATTACATAACCTTACTCTTTATTTTCCGATAATTTAAAATTGTAACCACAATGAAAAATCTATCAAAAGGTGTCACATTGTGAAACGTATTCGTTTGCAATGGGCGATAGAACTTCAACAAGTACATTGAGTATTGGAAGCGTTATCATTTTGAATATAAGTTGAAAGGGTGAGTAAGTTGGAAAAGTCAGTCTTGAAACAAGCATGGAATATGAGTTGGGACGCTCATTATAAAGTTAAGCAGCTTTTAACATTTTCGACGGCTAAACAGCTATCAGAAGAACAGACGACTAGTAAAACAACAATAGATCAAAACAATGAGCCAAGGAAAGGTAATGGAAAACAGCCAGGTTATCGACCGGCACAATTCGTCGGTTTAATATTAGGTCCTTTGCTATTTGCGCTAACGATGTTGTTTTTTACTCCTGAAGGGTTAAATGACGGCGCAAGAGCTGTGTTAGCAACGACATTATGGGTAGCTGTCTGGTGGATTACTGAAGCGATTCCTATTCCAGCGACATCGTTATTGCCGCTAATCTTGCTGCCCATTACACAAGCTGTTGATGGAGGAGAAGTTGCATCAGCTTATGGAGATCCAATTATTTTCCTCTTTTTAGGTGGATTTTTAATTGCACTTGCTATGGAAAAGTGGGATCTACACAAGCGTATTGCAGTCTATATCGTTTCTATGATTGGAACGAGTCCTAAACGAATTATTTTAGGGTTTATGTTAGCAACAGGGTTCTTGTCGATGTGGGTATCGAATACGGCAGCTGTTATGATGATGATCCCAATTGGTACAGCGATTACGTATCAAGCAGTCGTTAACTCAAAAAAAGCACAAGGAGAAGGTTCAATCAAAACGTTCGAGAAGGCAACGATTTTTGGAGTTGGCTTTGCTGGAACAATTGGTGGTCTCGGGACATTAATTGGGACACCTCCCAATATTATATTGGCAGGGACTGTCCAAACATTATTTGATGTAGAAATCTCTTTTGCATTATGGTTATTTTATGCAGCACCAGTCGTAATTATTTTACTTTTTGCTTCTTGGTATTATCTCGTGAATATCGCTTTTCCGGTAAAAATGAAAGAGCTTCCAGGTGGGAAGGAGCTTATTGATCAGGAACGCATAAACCTTGGTAAAATGAGCTTTGAAGAAAAAGCGGTGCTCGCGGTGTTTGTCTTTGCAGCCTTTATGTGGATTTCAAGGTCATTTATTTGGGATGGTATCATTCCGGGAATTAGTGATGCGATGATCGCTGTTTGCGCAGGTGTCTTTTTATTCTTGATCCCTTCTAAAAGTAAAGGTGGGAAATTGTTAGATTGGGAGGTTTCATCTAAACTGCCGTGGGGTGTATTGCTACTGTTTGGTGGTGGATTAGCGATCGCCGCAGGATTTAGACAAACAGAATTAGATCAATGGATTGGGCAACAATTAACATTTATTGACGGTCTGAGCTTTATTTTAATGATTATGATTATTGCTGCATTTGTTTTATTCTTAACTGAAATTACATCAAATACAGCAACGGCTACGATGATTTTACCAATATTAGCTGGTCTTGCTCTAGCAATCAATGTTCATCCATTTGCACTTATGGTCCCAGCAGCAATGGCCGCCAACTGTGCATTTATGTTACCGGTTGGTACCCCACCAAATGCGATTATTTATGCGACGAAAAAGATAACGATTTCTGAAATGGTGAGAACTGGTTTTTGGTTAAACGTATTAGCAACTCTCCTAATCGTTCTTGCTGTTTACTTTATGTTACCAGTGATCATGGGAATTGATATTACGGTATTCCCAACCGAGTTTCAGTAAGACAATTATATAATAATAGGGGTGTCCTAAAGGTTCAATTTCTTCTTTTAGGACATCCTTTTATGAAATCATGAGGTTTTAGGATCAAGAATGTGTGATTAGATAAAGAGATTAGTAGGTAAGGTGCGCAGGAGGATTTGTTATGAATGTCGGTGATAAAGCCTTATATAAAGGAGAAGAGTGTAAAATTCTTTATATTTATTCGAGTGGCTATTGTGAGATAAGAATTGATAGGCTTAGAGTGGAGTTAGTAAGAAAGGATGAATTAAAAAGGAAGGAATAAGGAGTGCGCTGAAATTTCAGCGCACTCTATGTAATGTGCGAAGCCATTACTCTTCCTGAATTGGCTTGCTTATTGCTTTTTCAGCAGTCTACGCACATGGATTTGAGGATGTCCCAAAAGGTATAAATCTGTCTTTTGGGACATCCTCATTCGCATGAAAGATTAACCTTTATTTGTTTTACTGTCCGTAAACATTCCTACATAACCGGTAATATTTTGGTGTTCATCTTTAATGGGTGTGATTGTTAACCAGACAACAAACGTCTCGCCATTTTTCCGTTTATTGATAATGTCCCCTTGCCAATAACCGTTTGAGTTAATTTCTCCCCACATTTTGCTGTAAAATTCTGCATCATGCTCATTTGACTTAATCAAACGTGGGGTTTGGCCTACAACTTCTTTGGAATCATAACCGGTAGCGGCTGTAAATGCAGGGTTCACCATTTTGATCGATCCTTTTGTATCTGTCACCATAACGGCTTCGACTGTTGATTGAATGGCATTATCTGAAAGACTGAGCTTCTCTTGGTAGAACATCCAGACAACTAAAATCAAGCTCGCTAGTGCGAATTGGGACAATGCCATAAAGCCAATCGCATAATGCCCAGTGACACTAAATAGAAATGTGAGTATGATTGGCGGGAAGAACCCTCCAAGCCCACCCATGGCACCAACCAGCCCATTGACAATTCCAGCTTGTTTAGAAAAATACAGCGGAACTAATTTGAAGATCGCTCCATTTCCAATACCAGAAAAGACAGCAATTGCTAAGCAGCCGATTGTATAAAGGGTTATGTTTGGCATGAAGGCCAAAAGTCCACCTGCAATGGTAAGTCCGCCAAAGACAAACATTAAGATCACAATGGCATTGAATTTGTCTGATAAGTAACCACCGAGAGGCCTAATTAGTGTAGCTAACAGAATAAAGCCAGCCGTTCTCACACCGGCATCAATCGCACTAAGCTCAAAGTGATCGACTAAAAAGTTTGGTAAGTATACGGTAAACGCAACAAAAGCTCCAAACGTTATAAAGTAAAAAACACAAAGAAGCCAAAGCTTACTACTTTTGTAGACACCTTTTACTTGGTTAATTAACGGTGTGGTTACTTTTGGTTCGTGTTTATCTCCGAAAAGGTAGTTTAGGAATGCAAAAGATGCAATTAAAAGTAAGCTTAATTGAACCGTTGTACTCCATCCAAAATACCCAGCAAGTACTGGCCCAAAAAAAGATGTAAGCGCGGTACCAAGGTTTCCTAACGCATATATGGCGTTAATTGTCCCATGTTTTTCTTTAGGATAATATTTTGGAAGCGAGGTGACACCGATCGAGAAGATCGCTCCACCCACTCCTAAAAACAAACCACCGATAAGTAAGTCGGTAAAGGACGTCGCTTGACTAATGTAATAAATAGGTAAAAGTAGGACGATAAAACATAGAAGAAAAACCTTCCTTGCTCCAAATCGGTTCGCCCAATAACCGAGTGGGATTCGCAAAAGTGACCCTAAAATGATTGGGACAGCTGTAATTAATGCGATTTCATTATTTGTTAAAGGAATATCTTCTGTAATAAAAGGCATGAGAGGTGATAAAATCACCCAGACCATAAATCCAGCAACTAAACTAAATGTTTGTAAGGGTAACTGTACTTTTGCTATCTTCATAAAAATTATCACTCCATAATTGTGGGAACGATTCCCAACTTGGTTCACATGTCAAAGTTTTTAAACCAACTATTATGAAGAGTATCACGGCTAAAAGCAGGTTGCTGTGATAAAATGCACGTTCAACCCTAAATATTGCAATGTACGTAGGGTTTATATGGTTTTTCTTATGGTAAGATAAAGAGCCTTTCGGTATTAAAGGCTTTTTAACTTTTGAGGGTCAATAAATAGATCCATACTTTTTTTCATAGTAAAAACAGGAGAGAGGTGAATGGTATTCAAAAGGAACGGGCGTCTAATCATCTCCGGTCTCCAAATCTAAGAATTTATTGATGATCTCTATATAATCGTTTTTTGGGTAGGTTTGATATAAGGTCGTTGCTAAACGTACTGGGTCACCAAAAAAGTAGCGCTCATATTGAGTTTGTCTTGTGCCAAATGAACTCATTGTTAAATCCCAAGCTAACCGAAAAATTTTCACACGATCTTCGGCAGTTTTACTTGCCCCTTGAAGGTACCTATCGAGATCACCTCTAATATCGGAGCTAAAATCATTTTCAGTAGGGATCGTTACCACTCCACTAGCGCCAATAATTTGGATAATTTCGCAAAATCGTGGGTATATTTTAGGGAAGATATTACTGGCTACTCGAAGTGGAATATGACTAGGGCGCATATACCCCCATTCATCTAACTTTGCATCGTTTTCTGACTTTTCCAAGAGTGCTTTCATCGTTTCAAGTCCGGTGATGATTTCCGATAGTTTCTCTTGGATATGCTGATACTCACCAATATTAATCGTTTCTATAAGTAACAGTGCAATTCCTAAAGTGAATTCCGTTTTTATGATCTGTCGAGTGACGACTTGATGGTAGGCAAAGGGTTGAAACGAACAATGAAGCAAGAAATCTGAAGCAGCCTTAACATTGTCATAAAAGAAGACGCGATCCCAAGGAACGACTACATGATCAAAGACAAGGATTGTATCCATTTCCTCATATTTAGAACTGAGTGGATGGTTAAAAGAAGAATCGCCACCAACGAAAGATTCTCTACATATAAATTTTAAACCTTTTGTATTCGAAGGAATGGAAAAGGCAAATGCTTCATCTGCCTCAAAGAATAGCTTTGGTGCACTAAAAACAAGCACTTCATCAGTTAAGCCCCCTTGTGTAGCGAGGAGACGTGCCCCTTTAATGATTAATCCGTCGTTATTTTTGTCAACGACTTTGGCGGAGGTTGGTTCTTGAGAAGATTCAATATAGGCCTGGGAACGATTAACTTGTGGAGTAATGAATGTATGTGTGAATGAAAGGTCCTCTTCTCTAGCTAATTCATAAAGGGAAAGGATGTTTTCCGGGAAGCAATTCTCTCGACTTTCTAAAAGAGGCGTTGACGAGGCAAAGCTCATAAGCACTGTATTCATATAGTCGGGGGATCTTCCCATCATACCGCCTGTATGTCTTGCCCAATGTTCCATCATTTTACGCCTTTTCAGTAGATCTTCCTTCGATTTTGGTTGTAAGAAAGAAAGTCCAATAGGGTCATTCGTTTTTGGTGATAAAAAGGTCATCTCGTCTTTTATGTTGGTTTTCGTTTGGAGGTCATAAAGGGATGCTTTTGTATGAAGCAATCCACTAAAGGCGGGGTGTTCAGAGATCTTTCCTTTTACGCGTTCTCCATCTAACCAAATTTCGGGATTTAGCTGATTTAAGCGGTTGATATAATCCTTACCGTTAATAACTCCCATCGTACCACTCCCTAAGCACAATAAAAATTCAAGAAGTTCGTAGAGTATCGCTGTTATTTTATGAGGTTATAGGTTCGTCCGGTTCCATATTTTTATCTACGAAAATAACTTCCCTTTTTGTCGAAATAGTATTATTATTAGGGAGTAGTACTAATGTAGTATGTATATGAAAATCGGGTCGATCGCAAAGTAGATCTATGTTCCCTTACATTTATTCAACCGGTTATTTAATGTCATCGATAATGGCAAACCTAGCGAAAGTTAGGGGCGCAAAGCCACGGGCCTAAAGTTGCTTACTATGGTCGCCGGGTTACCGAAAGAATTGGAATGCAAGTAAGAGGATTATTATTACATTCATTACGTGATCGTTATGGCTATAGTCGAGTTACTTTAACAGCTATCTTTCTTTTAGAGGGACTTTGTCATGATCGTGAAGTAATCTTTTGTATAAATAAATCTTTACCCGTCCACCTTTCTTTTGGTGGGCTTTTTTATGTGTCTAGCTCAGGCGCCATCGGCCCGAGGTCACTTCGGTCAGTCAAGAAGAAGCAAAGAAACGCTTCTGCTTGCCAGCCCTGCAGTGCTGGTCGCCGATAAGCGGGTGTCTTGCGCCTTTCGGAATTATATAGAAAAAATCGATGCCAGCATGGTGGTAAGTAGATAATAAATGAACTGTAAGATGTAAGTTTTAGTGATCGAGTTTTAAGGAATTCATTGAAAGGAGTGATAGGTATGAAAAGTCTAAAGTTGAAAATCTTAGGTGGTTTTGGTTTAGTACTTTTAACTGTATTGATTATGGCAATATTCGGCTATGTTGGGATGTCGAACTATACCGATGATGTTAGACAAATGGTAGAAGAGGAATATGAGTTATTAAAAGCAGCCGAAGAAATGAAACATAACGTTACATACCGTGTTGTAACAGCACGTGGATATATTTTATATGGAGATCCTACACTGGTTGAGGAATTTGAGGAACTGACAGAGTATTCAATTGCTACTCAAGAAATGTTAATAGAAACCTTAGGAAATGATCCTGAATATGCCGATGCGATTGCAACTGCCGATGAAAGAACGGCAAGGTGGAGAACGTTAATAACAGATGAAGTCGTTCCTACCTTTGATGATCACGACGGGGTTTATGGAAACGGGAACCCAGATCAATACTCGCATACATTTAAAAGACCATCATTTGAAGAAACTATCGATATTATGGAAGAGTTCTGCACGATTTATGCTATTGAAGCTATTGAAGCCTGGCAAGAAATATTTGATTTGCAAGATGCTAAAATTGTAGAGCTTGAAAAAGAGTTAATCGATAGTGGACAACTGTTACAGTGGATATTTATTGCTATTTCAGGGGCCGCGATTCTTATTGCTGTAACGGCAGCGTTAATTATTTCGAACATGATTGTTAGACCTATCTCCTCGGCTGCAACACGTTTAGAGGATGTTGCTAATGGGAATTTGACTGGCGAACCATTAGCTGTTCAATCTAAAGATGAAGTTGGAAGGCTAACAGAAAGTTTAAATCAAATGGTAGAAAATTTAAGAGGACTCGTGGGTGAAGTTGAAAGTTCGTCTAGAACTCTCGCCGCCTCCTCAGACCATATGGCTGCTTCGAGTGATGAGATTACCAATGCAATACATAGTATTTCTGGAAATGCTCAGGTCGTGGCAAAGGATGCTGAAAAAGGAAATGCGACAATGTTGGAAGTATCAGAAACATTACTAGAGCTGTCATCATTGATTCAAATTGCTAAAGAAAAATCATTTTCCTCTGCTGATAATTCTAAGATTACTTATAAAACAGCAGAACGTGGTAAAGAGACTGTTCGAGAAGCTGTTGAATGTATGGAAAATATCAAAATATCAACCGATGAAACTGAGCAGTTTATTGAAACATTAAATGAATTCACAAAAGAGATTAAAACGATTACAGAGATGATAACTAATATTTCGCAACAAACGAACTTACTATCACTTAATGCTTCTATTGAAGCAGCTCGCGCTGGGGAAGCAGGGAAAGGCTTTGCCGTTGTTGCTGACGAAGTGCAGAAGTTAGCTGAACAGTCTAGTAAAGGGGCAACAAAAGTTGCGGACTTGATTTCACAAATTTCTAACAGTACAGATGATGCAGTTCGAGCAATTAAAGATAGTAAATCACAAGTTGATCGAGGTACTTCAATTGTAGGTGAATGTGGGGATTCATTAGAAGAAATACTTCAAGCGGTAAGGAAAACTGTGAATGATATCGAAAGTATTTCGGAAGTTGCAAGTGAAGAAATTGCTTCTTCTGAAAAAATCGTTGAACTCATTGATAGCCTAGCAACTGGTATAGAAAATACTTCTGTTAATGCCCAAGAAACATCAACATCGTCCGATGATACAAAGTCATCAATGGAGTCTGTTGCATCGGTCGCAAATGAAACGAATCAGTTAGCTCAACATTTAAGAAAGTCGGTAGATAAATTTAAAATTTAAAAGTGGGGATAAAAAATGTCTCAAAGGATAAATATGCGCGACAATGATGTTTTCGTTCAATTAAATGGATCTATCTTTTCGAAAGAAGCAACAATACTTAGGGAAGAATTGATTGACTGCATAGGTCAAGGATATAAAATGTTCACTTTCGATTTTAATGAAGTCAAGGATATCGATAGTACGGGACTTGGTGTGATTGTAACGATTAGAAAACGTGTCTTACCAATGGGGGGCAATATATTTGTCGAAAATCTAAATCCCAAAATACGTGAAGTATTTGAACGTACACGTTTAAATAGGAGAATTGATTTAAAATAGAGACAGCCTTGGCTGTCTCTATTTGGTTTCACTGGGTGAATGAAATACTATATATCTATTTAGCTTACTAGGCGGCTAAAGTGCGTCAGAAGTTTTCTCTTATTTCTGGCTATGATACTATTTAATTAGTAAATATAGAATTTTTAGAAAAGGGCAATGGTATATGAAAAATTGTGGGCTTGTATTAGAGGGCGGTGGAATGAAGGGGCTTTATACTGCTGGGGTATTAGAGTACTTCCTCGAGAAGGAATTGTTTTTCAATTATGTGATTGGAGTTTCGGCAGGGGCTTGTATGGCTGCCTCCTATCTTTCGAGACAAAAAGGGCGGAATAAGAAGGTGAATGTTGGCCTTGTGAATGACCACCGTTATTTATCCTTACGTAATCTTCTTTTCAAGAGAGAAGTGTTTGGTATGGACTTTTTGTTTAATGAGGTACCCAACCACATTGTTCCATTTGATTTTCATACCTTTAGAGCGACAAAGGAACAGTTTCTCATTGCAACAATGGATTGTCGCACTGGTGAAGCTGTTTACTATAATAAAGAGCGGAACGATGATGACCTATTGAAAATTATTAGAGCTTCTAGTTCGCTCCCTTTTATTGCCCGCCCTGTGGAGTATGATGGTAGGCTCCTCCTTGATGGGGGATTAGTTGACCCGATCCCGATTAGAAAAGCGAAGAACGATGGGATCCATAAAAATATTGTGATTACGACAAAACCAGTGAATGAGTACCTTAAACCTAATAGAGCAACTTCTGTTTTGAAGAGGCTCTATCGAAGGTATCCAGTAGTGGCTGACTCATTCGAAAAACGGCTGTATACCTATAATGATTCGCTTTCTATGATCAAAACAGAGCAGGATGAAGGAAACGTTTTTCTTATTGAGCCAAGTGTCGATCTCCCTGTTAGTAGTTTTGAACGGAACCAAAGACGTCTACTGCAACTATATGAGCTTGGTTATCATGATGCAAAAAAACATTTTAATAGCATCATGCACTGGCTAGAGAACTGACAAAAGAAATGATTTATGATTAATCATTATGACACATTATATATTCGCTAAAAGCTAGTATGAAAAGAAATGGAGGTTTTCGATGGATATCCAAAATAAAGTAAGTACGGGCATAAAAGGTTTTGATGAAGCGATTGATAAACTACGCTTAGGGGATAATGTCGTCTGGCAAGTGAACTCCATATCTAGTTACAAAAAAATGGTAGATCCATATGTTGCACAGGCAAAACGAGATCAGAGAAAGATTATCTATGTTCGTTTTGCAAATCATGATCCGATACTAGAAGAGGAAGGTGATAGTAAAGTTTATCACCTTGATGCAAGTATTGGATTCGAAGGCTTTGCTACAGAGGTTCATCATTTGATGGAGAAAGAAGGTCGGAAGGCATTTTATGTGTTTGACTGTTTAACTGACCTTTTAGACTATTGGCATTCGGACTTAATGATAGGGAACTTCTTTAAAGTCACTTGTCCTTATTTATACGAATTAGATACGATTGCTTATTTTGCGATTATCCGAAACGTCCATACATATACGAGTATTGCTGGCATTCGTGAAACGACACAGCTTCTCCTTGATTTATATGAAGTAAACGATAATATCTATATTCACCCCCTTAAAGTTTGGCAACGTTATTCTCCGACGATGTTTTTCCCTCATTTAATAAAAGGGGATGAAGCGATTAGCATTACCTCTAGTGCCGAATCTGCCGAGTTGTTTTCAAGTATTAATCGCGGTGAGGAACGACTAGATCATTGGGATGTTATTTTTAATAAAGCGAAGGACGTACTCGATCTCGATCAAAAACAGCAAGAGGCAACGAAAAGAAAGCTATTGAGGATGTTAATCGGTGATGAGTCTCGTATGGTTGAGCTTTGTGATCGATATTTCACATTAAATGACTTGATAATGATTGCATCGCGAGAGGTTGGTACCGGCTTTATCGGCGGAAAAAGTGTCGGCATGCTTCTTGCTCGAAAAATTATCGAGAAGGATGGTGGCGATCGTTTCCAACCGTATATGGAGCCTCATGATTCCTTTTATTTAGGTTCGGACATTTTTTACACGTATATTGTTCAAAACGGATGGTGGAAACTTCGTACAAAACAAAAGTCAAAAGACGGATACTTTAAGTACGCACCGGAATTGAAAGAAAAAATGTTGCGCGGAAAATTTCCAGAGAACATTCAAGAGCAATTCGTGCACATATTAGAGTACTTCGGGCAATCTCCAATCATTGTACGTTCAAGTTCTTTGCTAGAAGATAACTTTGGTAATGCATTTGCAGGGAAATATGAGAGTGTATTCTGTGTCAATCAAGGTACGCTTGAAGAGCGCTTCGAAGCATTTATAAATGCCATTCGTACGGTTTATGCGAGTACAATGAATGAAGATGCATTAGCTTACCGAATGAATAGAGGGTTAGCTGAGAAAGACGAGCAGATGGCGATATTAGTCCAGCGTGTGTCCGGAGATCAGTATCAACAAGAATTCTTCCCACATCTAGCGGGTGTCGGCAACTCGTCTAATCTTTATGTATGGGATGAGAGTATTGATATGGACGCAGGGATGCTACGCCTCGTCTTCGGCCTTGGGACGAGAGCCGTCGATCGGACGGTTGAAGATTATGTCAAAATTGTTTCGCTTGATAATCCGATGCGCTTACCATTGGTCGATCCAGATGATTTGAAAAAGTTTTCACAACATAATGTCGATCTCCTTTCTCTATCTGAAAATCGCTTAACGACTAGAAAATGGGAGCGAATAAGTGATCTCGACTTTAAAGTCGAAAAGGAATGGTTTGCAACGTTAGACTATCAAACTGAAAATCGCCTGCGTGAACTTGGATATACCGATCTTAAAGCGCCTTATATTCTTGATTTTCAACGTTGCTTGAGAGATAGTGAATTCCCTCAGTTAATGAAAGATCTGTTAGCGTTGTTGTCTGAGGTGTACAATTATCCTGTAGATATTGAGTTTACGGCTAACTTCACAAGTGATCAACAATTTAAAGTTAATCTTGTTCAGTGTAGGCCCCTGCAAACGAGAGGGTTAGGTCATTCTGTCAAAGTACCGGAACTAACGGATGAAAAGGATTGTTTCTTCTCATCGAAGGGGAATTTTATGGGAGGGAATGTACACTTGTCGATTGATTATGTCGTATTTGTTGATGCCAAGGCGTACCTGCAACGAAATGAACAAGAGAAGCATGCGGTGGCAAGACAAATAGGGAAAATCAATACGGTGCTTAAAGGGAAAAATGCGATGCTCATGGGACCAGGAAGATGGGGAACAACGACACCGTCACTAGGGGTGCCTGTCCATTTTACAGAGCTCAGTCATATGTCAGTGATCTGTGAAGTTGCATCGAATGAAGCAGGCTTTATGCCGGAATTATCGTATGGTAGTCATTTTTTCCAAGATCTAGTGGAAGCAGGGATCTTTTATGTTGCGATCTTTGATGGGCAAAAGGATGTCGAGTTTCATCCAAGTTACATTTTAAATAAAGAGAACATGCTGACATCGTTTTTACCGGAGGGTGACAAGTTTACTGATGTGATTCGGGTCGTCAAAACAGAGGACTTACAGATTTACTCAGATATCGTCTCACAGAGATTATTATGTAAGTGAGCATAGTGTTAATAATGTTGGCCTTGGAGCTTTTCCCTATGGAAAGGCTCCAGATTATTTTTATGTAGATATCTTGTCCTCGTAACATAAATGTCTTATGTAAAAAATATCCAAAATTTTATTTTCTAAAGTTTATCACTCTTCTTCCCGATAATAGATAAGAAATAACTATCATTCATTTATAGAAATGGGGAGTTAATCCTATGTTTAATCAAATTAATTCTTTAGATACCGTTGTTCCTTTGATCCCTATGTTAAAAGCAGCTATCCCTATTGATATGTCAATAGCTGTTTGTAATTTAAATGAATTTATTGCCTATTTCCCTGGTGAAAGTATAGATTTGAAAATAAAAGTCGGGCAACCTTTACATCCTGAAGAACCTTTATCTGTTGCATTGACTGAAAATAAACGTTTACAGGAAGATGTATCTTCTGATTTTTATGGGTTTGAGTTTACTGGTACCGCACTGCCATTACATGATGAAAATGGTGAAGTGATCGGAGGAATTGCTGTCCAAGTGCGTAGACAGAGTGAATTAAGAGCGATTTCTGAACAAATTTCAGACTCATTATCACAAGCAAATGAACAGATTCGTAGTGTTTCAACTGGGTCAAATTCACTTGCAGGGTACTCTCAAGAGCTACTTGGACAATCACATCGAGCCGGACAAGAGGTTGAAAATACAGATGAGGTATTGGCAATGATAAAAAGAGTCGCAGATCAGACTAATTTGCTTGGATTAAATGCTGCCATTGAGGCGGCACGTGCGGGAGAAAAGGGGAAAGGGTTTGAAGTTGTAGCTAATGAAATTCGAAAGTTTTCAAAAGAAACCGTCACTTCTACACAAAAGATACGTGAAACCATGGCTCAAATCCAATTAGTCACGAAACAAATGGGGTTATCCATAGAGCAAATAGCTACAATTGGTCAAGAACAAGCTGCTTCTATTCAACAAACCTCGGCCTTTATAGAGGAAATAGAAGGATTGTCCAAACGACTTAACGAATTTGCTAATAAATTATAGAGTTTATATATGATGAAGCCCAACGTTATGATGGGTAACGTATACAATAAAGAAGTACCGAGAGATTTGTAAGTATAAGTAACCTAATGCCTATATAAATCTGATATAGGCATTAGGTTACTTTTTTTGTCTTAATAACAGATTGTTAAATGATCCTCAAGTTCCCAATGATTCAGCTTAAAGAAGCTAGTATAATTAAAGCTCTAATCAAACTCAATGCCCTCGACAGTTCTACCCGTTTAAAGCTATAGGAGGCACTCTCATCTATTGCCCCTGAAAATTATTCCAAAATAGTTTGTCACAAATCGCTCAATCTTTCGTAACGAAATCGTCCATATTGTGATCTAAATCACATACATTTTCGATATACAATAACTATAGCTTCGTCAAAGACGGATGAAGAGGGGGAGGAAATTGGAATCAGTAGAATTTAGTCGTTATCTAACGATGTTAACATTATCTGTTCATGTTATTTACGCTACGCTTGGTGTTGGTGTGCCCATCCTAATCATGCTCGCGCATTGGCTCGGGTTGAGAAGAAATGATGAGCATTATTTATTACTGGCTAAGCGCTGGGCTCGTGGTTACGTGATTACAGTCGCTGTTGGTGTCGTCACCGGTACAGCGATCGCCTTACAATTAGCACTGCTTTGGCCACGGTTTATGGAATTTGCGGGACAACTGATCGCTCTTCCGTTATTTATGGAGACTTTTGCATTTTTCTTTGAGGCAATCTTTCTAGGAATTTATTTATATACGTGGGATCGCTTTAAAAATCCTAAATATCACTTTTATTTATTAGCACCTGTCATTTTAGGTTCAGCGATGTCTGCATTGTTCATCACATCGGTTAATGCATTCATGAACACGCCTCAAGGGTTTGTGTTAGCCAATGGACAATTAACTAATATACAGCCGTTATTAGCCATGTTTAATCCAGCGATGCCAACGAAGGTCGCACACGTCATGACATCTGCATACATGACATCTGCTTTTGTTTTAGCATCGATTGCCGCTTATCACCTGCTAAAAGGGAACCGTCATGAATATCACCGTAAGGCTTTGGCGTTAACAATGAAGGTCGCATTGATCTTTTCAATTGCAACTGCACTTGTTGGTGATTTTTCAGGGAAGTTTCTAGCAGAGTATCAGCCTGAAAAGTTGGCTGCAGCAGAATGGCACTTTGAAACGGAAGGAGAAGCTCCACTCGTTCTTTATGGTGTGTTAACAGAAGACAATGAGGTTAAATATGGGATCGAAATTCCTTACGCTCTTAGTTTTCTCGTCCACAGTAATTTTACGGGAGAAGTAATTGGACTTAATGATATACCTGAGGAATATCATCCACCTTATATTGTTCACTACTTCTTTGACATCATGGTGACGCTTGGGATTTGGCTCACACTCCTTTCACTAGTTTACTATATTGGCTTGTCGAGAAACTGGGCATTGATAAAATCACGTGTTTTCCGTTGGATGCTCGTGGCATCAGGTCCGTTAGCGATGGTCGCAATCGAAGCTGGTTGGTGGTTTACAGAAGTCGGTCGTCAGCCTTGGATTATGCGAGGATTCATGACAACAGCAGAAGGTGCAACAGACTCACCATATGTACATGTGATGTTCGTTGCCTTTGCGATCCTATATATCATCTTGTTAATAGGAACGGCAGTTGTACTGATTCGCATGTTCAAAAATAACCCGGTGGAAAAAGAGCTCGAGGATCGTAATGAGAAGCAAAGGAGGATGGCGTAATGTCAATTGAAATCTTAGGAATATCTGTGTTGTGGTTGTTCCTATTTGGCTATGTAATCGTGGCATCGATTGACTTCGGCGCTGGATTCTTTAACGCAGCCACAATTGTGACGAAAAAGCACCATATCGTTAATTCGGTCATCCAACGCTATTTATCCCCAGTTTGGGAGATTACGAATGTGTTCCTCGTGTTCTTCTTTGTGGGAATGATCGGGTTCTTCCCGAGTACAGCTTATTACTTTGGGACGGTGTTACTGATTCCTATCAGTATCTCGATCATTCTTCTCGCTTTGCGAGGGAGCTATTATGCGTTTGGGACGTATGGATCCAAAGGGCATAAAGGCTATACGCTCATGTATGGGGTGACAGGAGTATTAATCCCAGCCTCGTTGACAACTGCTTTAATTGTCTCGCAAGGTGGATTTATTCGTGAAACATCAACAGGAAGAATTGAACTTGATTATTTGACTTTATTTACGAGCCCGTTCGCTTGGTCGATCATCTTGCTTAGCCTCGTTAGTGTCCTTTTTATCTCTGCTAGCTTTTTAGCTTATTATTCAAATGTAGCAGAAGATAGAGACGCTCTAAAATTATTTAGACGCTACACGTGGATTTGGAGTTTTCCAACCATGATCACGGCACTCGGAATCATTATTGAGATGAGATGGCATAACCCAGATCACTTTACGGGGTTACTCTCATTATGGTGGATGTTCGCATTATCCTTTGTTTGCTTTATTGCAAGCTTATGGCTTTTAAAGAAAAGATATTATGGAAAATCATTTATTTTCGTTGTCCTCCAGTTTGCCTTGGCATTCTTTGGTTACGGCGTATCACGTTATCCATATATTCTTTACCCTTATATTACGATTTACGATGGTTTTACAAACGAAACGATGGCTTATGCACTAGTGACCGTATTTATCTTCGGTCTCATGCTGTTAATCCCATCACTGTACCTCGTGTTCAAATTGTTTATTATGAATAAGCCTTATATTAAAGAAGGAAAAGCGTGAGGAGGATGTTAGCATGCATAACTTTATGTTGTTTTATGCCCCGCTACTAATTGTCGTGATTGCCTTTGCCTTATCCTTTATTATCGCTACGAAAAGCAGTAAGTATGAGGATTAAGGTATGAAATCATTACAAAAGCTGGCAAAAGCTCAAAAGGGGCGATTTTATACACTTTACGCACTCGCATTTGCACTTGCGTTTTTGATCGTTTTACAGGCCTATCTCATCGTTTCGGTTATTGATGAAATATTCCTGAATAATCGTCCATTTGATCAAGTGCTAATGCTGTTATTTCTGTTATTAGGTGTCCTAATTTTTAGGGCATCTTTAACTTATTTAACGGGTAAGATTGGTGTGAAAATGGCTACGACAGTCAAACGGGACTATCGTAAAAAATTGATCCAAGCCTACTCCAGGCATTCACTTCCAGAATCTTATAAAGGACAATCTGGCCAAAAGGTAACCGCAATGCTAGATACAGTCGATGAACTCGATCATTTCTTTAGCCATTATGTACCGCAACGAATTATAACAACTGTTGTGCCGCTCATTATTTTACTCGTTATTTTTACGCAAAATCTAAATTCCGGTTTAATCATTTTAGTAACAGCGCCTTTTATACCGCTGTTTATGATCATTATTGGGCGACAAACCCAAAAGAAATCAGAAGAGAAGCTAGAGAGTTTGTCCGTTTTTTCAGGTCGTTTCTTAGACACCCTACAAGGGTTAATGAGTTTGAAGCTTTATGGACGATCTAAACAATACCGGAAGATGATCAAAGAAAGTAGCCTAAATTTTCGTGATGCAACAATGACGATTTTAAAAGTCGCTTTTATGTCATCATTAATGCTAGAGTTTATCTCAATGCTCAGTATTGGTCTTGTTGCCTTAGAGTTAAGCTTAAGGCTTGTTGTCTTTGAATCTTTAGATTTCTTTACGGCATTTTTCATTTTATTGCTCGTTCCAGAATTTTTTACAGCTCTGAAGGAATTAGGTAGTGCGTTTCATTCCGGTAGGAGCAGTACAGGGGCAGCTTCTAAACTAGACGAAGAGCTTGCGAAGTCAGGAGAACAAGTCAAATGGGGACGGGAGACGGCACCAACTGCACCTAGTGAAATCAACTTACAACGTGTTGGATTTCAATACGGAGACAGCGGTTTTGCATTGAAAAATGTAGAGGCTGACATTCCACCATTTCATCAAGTTGCCATCGTTGGTAAAAGTGGATCTGGAAAATCGACATTATTAAATGTCATTGCGGGTCTATTACAACCTTCAGAAGGGGAACTGCTTGTCAACGGACGTTACCGTTCAGAGTACGTGGAGCAGGAATGGTTTCGTCAATTCAGTTATATTACGCAGCATCCTTATTTATTTTCAGGAACGGTTAGTGACAATATCGCTTTAGGTATGGAAGCGTCAAAAGCAGAGATTGAAAAGGCTGCTCAAAAAGCTGGTATTGCAGGTTTGATTGAATCGCTTGAACACGGCTATGAAACTGAAATTGGTGAAGGGGGACGAGGACTATCTGGGGGAGAAAAACAACGGATTGCCTTAGCCCGTGCCTTTTTGAAGAAACCGTCGATTGTACTCTTTGATGAGCCGACAACAGGGCTCGACCTTGTAACAGAACAGGTTTTGCAAGAATCCATTCGAGCATTAGCTGAAGACGCGACGATTATTACAGTTGCACACAGACTACACACAATTAAACATTCAGATCTTATTCTCTTCATGGACCAGGGAACAATTGCAGCACAGGGAACGCATGATGAACTTATGAAAAATATAGAAGCTTACCGAGATCTATTCTTGGTACAGGAGGAGGGGCAGTGATGAAGGAGCTAAAACAGGTCATCCAATTGATGATGAAAGAAAAACGGGATATTTATCTTTCCATCTTATTTGGATATTTAGCTGGTATGACTGCCGTCGGTCTTTTTGCTGCCAATGGTTATCTCATTTCTCGAGCAGCGGTTGAAACGCCATTATATGTCTTAATTATGATGGTTGCCATCGTAAAATTAGGGAGCTTTCTTCG
Source organism: Desertibacillus haloalkaliphilus (assembly GCF_019039105.1). Classification (NCBI taxonomy): domain Bacteria; kingdom Bacillati; phylum Bacillota; class Bacilli; order Caryophanales; family Bacillaceae; genus Desertibacillus; species Desertibacillus haloalkaliphilus. The sequence continues at coordinate 201,703 of NZ_JAHPIV010000005.1, forward strand.
CGCAGGCTCACGTTATGCAGAGCGTTATTTTTCACACCGAGCAACGTTTACGATGCTCGCCAACATGCGAGTACATTTTTATGATAAAGTAGAGAGCCTTTCGCCGAGCTTGATTCAAAAGTATCGTAGTGGTGATATGTTGGCACGTATTGTAGGGGATGTCGAAAGTCTTCAGAACTTTTTCCTGCGTGTCATATATCCGCCACTGATCATGGTACTCGTCTTTTTAAGTACGGTTTTGTTCGTTTCATTTTATTCATTTTCTATTGTTCTCTTACTCATTATTGGTTTGATTTTAACGGGTATTGTGATCCCGGCCTGGTTTGCGCATAAACAGAAAAAAATCAGTAATGACATACGTGAGCATCGTGCAGATTTTTCAACGGAATTGACGGAATGGATGCAAGGTTTTCGTGAGTTGAAAATTCATCAACAGCTTGATGAAAAAGAACAGTTACTTTTCGATACGTCAGAAACCTATATGAATGGTCAGGAGAAGGAAAGCTTGCAAGCGAGCTATAATCAATCCGTGAACGTTGCCTTATCAGCAGTAATTACTTGGCTCGTCCTCGTTGTAGGGGCATATTTAGTTGCAAATGGAAGTTTAGATGGCTTATTTTTAGCGATGCTTGTGATGATTAGTCTCACCGTATTTGAGCACTCAACCCCAATGGCTGCTTTTCCTGTTTATTATGAAGATAGTGAGAAGGCTGCAAAACGATTGTTTAATATGGATGAACGTCATGATGAAGATAAGACAGATGTGACGACAACTAAGTATTGGACATCTGCCCCCTCCATAACTTTTAAAAATGTTAGCTTTTCATACCCTAATGAGCAGCGCAAAGTTACCGAAGGATTAAATCTTGAACTACCGGCTGGGTCAAAAACAGCGATCGTTGGAGCAAGTGGTTCGGGGAAGTCAACGTTGTTTAATCTTCTACTCAAGCTGTACTCTCCGGATGAAGGTGAGATCTATTTCGATGGTGAAAAAAGAAGTCAGATGGATCAAGAGGAGATTTGGAAACGCACGAATGTTGTTTTACAAGAAAACCATTTCTTTTATGGGACCATTAAAGATAACCTTCTCATCGAGGAAGGTTCCTTGACAGATGGAGAGCTGAGTCAAGTGCTGAAAACTGTTCAATTAGCCCATTTTGTTTTAACAGACCGTGTCATGGAAAAAGGGCAAAATTTGTCCGGTGGTGAAAAGCAACGACTTGCTATGGCTCGTGCTGTGATTAAAGATGCGCCCCTCTGGCTCCTTGATGAACCAACATCATCACTTGATTCTTGGACAGAGCAACAGCTGTATGAAACGCTCTATCAACAAGCAAAGGATGATACTGTAATTATTATTAGCCATCGTTTGTCAGGCTTGGAAAAGATGGATCAAATTGTGGTCATGGATCAAGGTGAAGTCGTTGAAGTCGGGTCGTTTGCAGAGTTAATGGAGAAAAAAGGGTATTTTTATCGGTTAAAACAAATAGAGGCAAGCATTATTCGGACATCATGAGCCTTTAGGAAATAGTATTTTAAAGTGGGGCGGGACAAAACTAGTTAAATCGAGGCTGGGACCAAAGGTAAAAACCAACCTTTTGTCCCGGTCTCTTTTTCGTTAGAATATAGGTTTCTTTCTATGCATAGGAAATGAATATTTTTAAAATGTTCGATAGTGGTTCAGAGGTAGTTTGTATGTTTATAATAAATAGCATAAGGGAGAATGGTTTTAAGGATGAAAGTTTAACTTTAAGAGTGAAATGATTGATAATGGCAGACGAAGGGGTTTTATCATGAAAGCAAAGACGATATTAATTACAGGTGCAGGAACTGGCTTAGGAAAAGAACTAGCAGTAGTCTATGCACAACAAGGACATCGGATCATTTTAGTTGGTCGAACAGAAACAAGCTTGAATGAAGTAAAGGAAGTAATTGAGAGTCAAAGAGGCAGTGGGATTGTAAAAACATGTGATATCACCGATCCGAATGCCGTTCAAGAGATGATACAGCAACTCTTGGAAACAGAAACAATTGATCAAGTCATTAACAATGCAGGCATCGGTTATTTTCGAACCTTACAAGACCTTACGATGACAGAAATAAGTCAGATGCTTGATACGAATGTCAAAGGTACAATTTATGTCACGAAAGCGGTTTTGCCAACGTTTTTGGAACGTGATTCAGGGAAAATTATGAATATCATCTCAACGGCCGGCTTACGAGGTAAAGTTCAAGAAACTGCATATGTAGCAAGTAAATTTGCTGTTCGAGGGTTTACAGAAAGTTTAATAAAAGAGTTAGCAGGGACGTCGATCACTGTTTCGGCTGTATACATGGGTGGAATGGATACACCATTTTGGGATGACAGTGATTTTGTGACTGATCGTTCTCGGTTAAGGTCGGCTTCTGAGGTAGCACGTGAAATTGTTGAAAGGGAAGATGAAGAAAAGTTAATTATTGAGTAGGTTTAGGTGGTCTATGTACCAAAATACTAAACGTCGAGACAAAAAACGAACTAATTATATGATGAGAAGGGGATTGGCGAATGCACAATACTTCTTCTCTCTTTCTCATTTTTTCATTTAGAATTCACAGTTTCTTTATATTTATTTAGTATAGTTAATAGCTAAAGGTTATATTTTACGTGACAATAGAATGGTAGCCGATTTTCAAGGAAATGAAAAATATTAGCTAACTAAATGAGGTATGTATATGTATGATTTCTTTAACTCTATTAGTCAGATCTTCTATCAACCATTGATTAACCTCTCAAATGCTACAGAACATCTTCCATTGCTTTCAGCACTTATTCTAGGAATTCTAGCAGCAACTGCCCCTTGCCAATTTACGGCAAATATCGGGGCGATCACATTATATGGAAATCGTTCAATCCAGAAAGCAATCCCTTTGACAGAGGTTTTATTCTTTCAACTTGGAAAAATGGTTGTATTTACTGGCTTAGGGCTTTTTGTTCTTATATTAGGGAGCGAGTTTCAACGTGAGTTAACCGTCTATTTTCCATGGATAAGAAAGATCCTCGGTCCAATGCTAATTTTGATCGGATTGTATTTAGCAGGAGTGATCAAAGCGAATTGGACGATAGGCTTGAAACAAGGCTTTGATAGAAAAAAACGTCGTGGGAAGTGGGGGGCGTTTCTGCTTGGTAGTAGTTTTTCTTTAGGTTTCTGTCCAACAATGTTCTCTCTGTTCTTTTTAATCTTAATGCCACTCGCGTTGTCTAGTTCATATGGTGTTGTCTTGCCAGCGGTATTTTCAATCGGGACATCAATTCCACTATTTATAGCCATATATTTGATTTGGACGTTTGGGTTAAGTGGAACCTTCATGAAGAGAGGACGGAAGATTGGTTATTGGATTCAACGCATAGCTGGTATTCTTCTAGTCATTGTCGGAATAATAGATACGATTACGTATTGGAGTATCTAAGTCTAAAAGGAAACCTAATAGACGAGAGTTTGTGACTGAAGATATCTCTTTTATCGGTTCAAGCATTAATTTTGAAAAACGTTGTTGTCGTGCGTATGATAAAAAGGGTTACGTTAAAGATAATAGATGAGCTAAATATAAATATGGAGGTTACAACCAGTGAACCAGGAATACAAACCGTTGTTCCAAGAGTTTAGGTTTAAACGAGGAGTAAAGCTCAAAAATCGGATTCTTATGGCACCTCCAGAATTATTAGAAGGTGATCAGCCTGTTAGTGCTAGCGCAGTAGCTGCACCGCGTGAAGGGTTAGTAACACCAAGAGAGCTAACGGTAACAGAGATCGAGGAAATCATTAATGATTTTGCAAAGGCGACACGACGCGCAATTGAAGCGGGCTTTGATGGCGTTGAGATCCATGGTGCTAATACATATTTAATTCAGCAATTCTTTTCTCCACATTCAAACCGGCGCAGTGATAAATGGGGCGGATCGATTGAAAAAAGAATGACATTCCCGCTTGCTGTTATAGATCATGTGAAAGCAACTGTTGAAAGGCATGCAAAGAACCCTTTTATCATTGGCTATCGGATTTCCCCAGAAGAGGTGGAGAATCCAGGAATTACAATGGATGAAACGTTAATTTTTGTTGATAAGCTGGTAGAACAGGATTTAGATTACCTTCATTTATCGGTTCAAGATTTTTGGGGTGGGTCGATTCGCGATGAAGATGATCAACGTTCGCGTGTCACGATGGTTTATGAGCGTGTAGGGGATAAAATTCCTGTCATTGGTGTAGGCTCACTTCATATGCCTGATGAAGTCAAAAAAGCAATGGATACAGGTGTACCTTTGCTAGCCTTAGGTCGTGAATTAATTATGGAGCCACATTGGGTCGAAAAAGTGGAAGCAGGTAATGAAGATACAATAAAAACGACAATTACGAAGGAAGACCAAGAAAGGCTAGTCGTCCCTGATGCATTATGGAAAGCAATTATCAATACACCAGGCTGGTTCCCAGTCGTTGAACAAGAATAGAACATTTAGTAAACCTTGCTGGAATGTAAATTCTTATATCGGCAAGTTTTTTATTATAGAATCATACTTTCCTGTACTAAATAGTAGAGATCAGTGGATTCTTTATTATTCTGAATGTTATGATAAAAATGCGGGTAACTATTAGGAAAGGACGTCTTTTTTATGGAAATAAAAACAGTTTCAATTGTTGGCTTAGGAGCGTTAGGTATTTTATTTGGTCAGCATTTAGCGAAACAACTGCCAAGAGAAAATGTGAGAATTATTGCAGATAAAAAGCGTATTGAAAAATACGAGGAAAAGGGTGTTTATTGTAATGGTGAACGATGTAATTTTTATTACATGACCCCGGAAGAGGTGTCAGAACCTGCAGATTTAATTATTTTTGCAGTGAAAGATAGTGGATTAAAGAGTGCCATTGCTGCTGTAAAAAACCAAGTTGGAGAGAATACGATCATTTTATCAACGTTAAATGGGATCACTAGTGAAGCAATTATAGGTGAGACTTACGGGATGGAGAAAATATTATATTGTGTTGCGCAAGGAATGGATGCAGTCAAAGTTGATAATAAATTAACTTACGATCATTTTGGGATGCTGTGTTTCGGGGATCGAGAACCCGGGGGCAAATCAAAGAAAGTCGATGCTGTTAGTACCTTCTTTGATAAACTGGACCTTCCTTATGAGGTTGATACGAATATGATGAAGAGATTATGGGGCAAATTTATGCTCAATGTCGGTGTTAACCAAACTGTTGCTGTCTATGAGGGTAATTATGGAACCATTCAAAAAGAAGGGGTAGCTAGAGATACAATGATTGCGGCCATGAGGGAGGTTATTTCATTATCTGACCGAGAAGGTGTAGGCTTAACTGAAGGAGACCTAGACTATTGGCTCATGGTATTAAGTAAATTAAGTCCGGAAGGGAAACCTTCAATGGCGCAAGACGTTGAAGCGAAACGTTATAGTGAAGTTGAATTATTTTCTGGTACTGTCCTTACTCTAGCTAAAAAGTACGGAATGGATACGCCAGTTAATAAACAATTGTATGACCAAATTATCTCAATAGAGAAGGGTTATACGATGGATTGATTTTAGATGCAAAAAAAGGCCACGGTGTTTAATCGTAATCACCGTGGCTTTTGATTTAGTTTGCAACTTTTTCTTCTTTTCGACGATCAACAACTCGTGCAGCTTTACCTTCAGATCGAGGTAATGATTTTGGTTGATGAATATGAATATCCATAGTAACCAAGCAGTTAGTTTTCATTGAATGTTGAATTTTTTTCTTTAAGCCACTAACAATCTCTTCCTCAAGGTTGCCTTGGCTAGAAGCCTTTTGATAAAACTCTTCACTCATTTCAACGTGAAGCTCGACATTGTCTAGTGAGCCTTTTTTCGTTAAGTGAATTTGATATTGAGGCACTAGCTCGTCAATTTGAAGTAAGTAATATTCGATTTCAGATGGGAATACATTAACCCCTCTAATAATAAGCATATCATCAATGCGACCTTTAACACGTGTCATCTTAGTTGTTGTACGACCACATGCACACTTTTCACGAGTAATTGAAGCGATGTCCCCTGTACGGTAACGAATGATTGGAAGCGCTTCCTTCGTAAGGCTAGTAAAAACAAGCTCTCCATCTTCGCCCTCAGCTACAGGCTCTAATGTATCTGGATTGATAACTTCAATTAGGAAATGGTCATCAGCAATATGCAAGCCATCTTGTGCCTCATGACATTCAACGGCAACACCTGGTCCCATAACTTCACTAAGCCCATATATATCTACAGCTTTAATACCGAGTTTTCTTTGAAGAGTTTCTCTCATTTCTTCTGACCAAGGCTCAGCACCAAAGATTCCATATTCTAGGCTAGTCTCACTAGGGTCGATACCCATTTCCTCCATCTTCTCAGCAATATTTAAGATGTAGGAAGGTGTTCCACAAATCACTTTCGCTCCGAAGTCTTGAATCAATGTAATTTGTCTATCGGTATTACCGCCGGAGATAGGTACGGTAGGACAACCAGCTTTTTCAGATCCGTAGTGGATACCTAATCCACCAGTAAATAGGCCATAACCATATGCATTATGAACGATATCCCCTTTTGTTCCACCTGCAGCATATATTGCTCTTGCTACAAGTTCTGCCCAATTATCAATATCATTTTGTGTATAACCAACAACAGTCGGTTTTCCGCTTGTTCCAGATGAACCATGAATTCTAACAACGTCTTCCTTTGGTACTGCAAATAAACCAAACGGATAATTCTCACGCAAATGATTCTTTTTTGTGAATGGTAATTTTGTTACATCATCTAGACTTTTAATATCTTCTGGACTGATGTTTAGTTCTTCAAATTTTTGGCGATAGAATGGTACATTTTCATAAACGTGACGAATTGACTGTTGTAAGCGCTCTAATTGAAGCTTTTGAATGTCAGACTGTTCTGCTGTTTCAATTTCACTAAAAAATTTCACTATAAATTCCCCCCAGAATTTAATTAAAAATTCACATTGATAAAAAATGATCATTTGCAATGCAGGACCAATAAAATCACGCATTATCTTCAACACGTTAAATAAACGGAAACCGTAATTACGTTATAATCATTAGGTTAATGCTTAGTCGACAAAATGTCAATATAGTTATCTGAAAAATAACACTTATCTAAATTGAGGTAAAAGTCATAGCTATTATAAATAACATAGGAATAAACTAAAAGTATTTGTAGTAAAAAAGAAAATAAAATTCGATAATTTTTAACAAAAAATTTTTTATTTTTTTCTATCCACTGTCGAAAAGTGGTGAACAAACTCTTTATTTAGAAGCAGAGAATAAACTTTTTTGTGTGTTATTACTTATATAATGTTGCTAAGCTTACTGTCACAATAATTCCCACTTACTCAAATTTTCTGACAGAATACTTGACTATAATATGACGTTGTTCTATAATGACGTTAAATAAACGTTATGCAACATTAATAAAGGGGGAAGTGAACATGGGTGTTAAAGTTAACGATCCTGTTTCAATTGAGGATAAGAAGTATGAAGAGTTTATGGAGAAGATCAACGCCGGGGAAAAGATCGAAGCGGACAGTTGGATGCCTGAAGAATATAGAATGACACTTGTTAAATTAATTTCAATGCATGGGATTAGTGAAATTATGGGAGCGCTACCAGAGAAGGAATGGACTCCGAAGGCGCCTACATTACGAAGAAAGCTAGGGATTATGGCAAAAGTTCAAGATGAGATGGGTCACGGGCAATTGCTTCTACGAGTAGCAGAAGATTTAATTAAGCCACTTGGTAGAAACCGTGAAGATTTAATGCAAGATTTATTCACTGGGGATTTAAAATTCCATAATGTTTTCCACATGAGAGCGGAAACATGGGGAGATGCTGGGTTAATTGGTTGGCTTGTAGATGGTGCAGCTATTATTACACAAACAAATATGTTAGATGCTTCATATAGTCCTTATGCACGAGCTCTAAAGCGTATCGCTGCTGAGGAGGTATTCCATGCTCAACATGGTGAGGCGATTATTATGGCTTTAGCAGAAGGAACGGAAGAGCAAAAAGCGATGGTGCAAGATGCACTTAACCGCTGGTGGCCAGCATTGTTAATGTTTTTTGGACCACCTTCTTCAGATACAACAGGTTCATCGAAGCAAGATGCAACAATTAAATTTAAGATCCGAAAGAACACAAATGAAGAACTAAGACAATTCTTTTTAACAAAATATATTCCGAGAATTTGGTCTTTAGGGCTAACAATTCCTGATGAAACTCTACATTTTGATGAAGAAAAAGAAGAATGGGTATATCAACAGCCTGATTGGAATGAATTTAAGAAGATTACTAAAAACCAAGGACCAATGTCAAAAGAGAGACTTCGTTTGCGTGAACTTTCATATGAAAACAACGCTTGGGTTCGTGAGGCATTAGGTGCATCTTCTCGACCTGCAACAGTTTAAATGGATATCTAATATAGGGGGAGTTTTAAAATGGAAAATAACAGAAAAGATATTGACCAATTTTACGATGAATACCAAGTGTTTAGCCGTAAAACAGCCATCGCTCCAGCGCAGGAGCAATTTACGCTTCTTGCTCCAAATAGTGAAATCGCTTTAATTATGGCTCAAGAGAATTTCATGAGACGGGAGCCTGTGTATGATATATGGGTTGTTAAACGCTCAGATATTCATGCGCTTGATGAAGAGCAACGAGAAAAGCTAGTAAATCGACTCGATAACAAAGCCTACCGTGAAACAAAGGGTTACGGATATTTACGAAAAAAATGGCGTGAAAAAGAACAAGATATGTTTGATGAAAAAGAAATTCTTTCATGGGCTGGAGGGAAAAAATAATGAAGATCAACAATGTAGAAGAGCTAAAACAACACCCTGAATACAAGGAAGCCTTAGTTGAATTACTTTACCAATTGGCTGATGATGATTTTCTAATTTCTTTTAGAGGATCTGAATGGCTCGGATTATGTCCGCATATTGAAGAAGATGTTGCTTATTCTTCAATCAACCAAAATACAATGGGGCATGCGACACTATATTATGAGTTGCTTGAAGAGTTAGGAGAAGGGAAAGCCGATGTGCTTGCTCATGACCGACCAATTGAACAACGTAGAAATGCTATTTTGCTAGAAGAGCCAAATGGGCCAGGAACTTATTTAGTTGAACCACGTTATGATTGGGCGTTCACGGTTGTACGTAATTATTTCTATGATGTAGCTAAACAAATTCGTCTAGAGTCTCTTAAAAATTCTTCATACGAACCGCTTGCACAAGGGGCGAGAAGTATTCTAGGTGAACAATATTACCATGTCATGCACTGGGATGTTTGGTTTAGACAGCTATTATCAAGTACACCAGAGGCAAGAGAGAGATTAGAAGGTCAGATTGATAGAGTTTGGAACAACTTTGGAAACGTATTATCCCTTGGCCGTCAAGGAGAGAGAATGGCTGAGTTTGGAATTATTGAAGATGAAGGAGCTTTAAAGAAGCTTTGGTTAGGTAAGATCGAGGCAGTTTTCAAAGATTTAGATCTTTCTCTTCCATCCGCTGAACCACAAGCTGAAAGTGGTGATGGTAGAGCTGGGGAACATACAGAAAATCTTGAGACAGCTATTGAAACGTTATCTGAAGTATATCGATTGGATCGAGTTGCAGCTTGGTAATTCCCTAGAGTAGGGAATTAAACTATAAATTGTGTGGGGGGGAGCATTAATGACAACAGGCACAAACTATTTAATTGAAGAAATCGAAACAACCTTACATCAAGTGAAAGACCCTGAAATTCCATCAGTCAGTGTCGGAGAACTTGGGATGATCTACGATGTTGAAGTAACTGGTAGTCATGTTCATGTGAAAATGATACCAACATTTGTCGGGTGTCCGGCTCTAGATATCATTAGTAGAGATGTTAAGGCTGCGATACGAAAAGATGTTAATTGGGTAGATCAAGTTGAGGTTAGTTATGTCTTTGATAAGAGTTGGTCAACAGATCGAATCAGTGATGAAGGTAGAGAAAAGCTCAAAGAATACGGGATTACTCCTCCACCAATTGATTTTAAAGAAGGTGATCCATGGGAAGTGGATTGTCCATACTGTGGTTCGACTTATACATCGATGGAAAATATTTTTGGACCAGCTGCTTGTCGAAGTATCTTATATTGTAAATCTTGTAAAAATCCATTCGAAGCTATGAAACCAGTAGCTTCTCATAATTCATAACGTAAGGAGAGAGAAATAAATGGTAAAACTAATTGCACTATATAAACAACCTGAGGATCAAAAAGCATTTGATGAGCATTATTTTAATACACATGCTCCAATTACAGCAAAAATTCCAGGTTTAAGAAAGATGGAAGTAACAAAAATCGTAGGCTCTCCAACTGGTAAAAGTGACTATCATCTATTATGTGAAATGTATTATGACAGTCACGAAGCTTTAAAGGAAGCAATGAAAACAGAAGAAGCTAAAGCTTCTGGTAAGGATTTAATGGGATTTGCAGGTGAATTAGTGACGATGATGATTGGTGAGGAAGTAAATGAGTAATGCACATCAATTTATCGAAAGTTGGATAGAGGATTCGATAGCGGTTATTCAACTTAATCGACCAGAGGTGTTAAATGCGTTAAATCGGGAAATGGTCGAAGAGATTGTTGAAACACTAGAAGGCTATGATAAAGATGACCGAGTGCGTGTTATCGTTTTAACTGGAAATGGGAGAGCGTTTGCAGCCGGTGCGGATATTGATGAAATGTCTGCAGACACTCCTATAACTATGGACTCGATCAATCAATTTGCTACCTGGGATCGTATTGCTTTAATAAGAAAACCAATTATTGCATCTGTTAATGGCTTTGCATTAGGTGGCGGCTTTGAGTTAGTTCTAAATTGTGACATTATTTTCGCAGATGAGAATACTCAATTTGGATTTCCTGAAGTGAACCTTGGAGTCATGCCAGGTGCAGGTGGTACGCAGCGTTTAACTAAGGTTATGGGTAAAGCAAAAGCTTTAGAATGGCTTTGGCTTGGTGAATCGATGACTGCATTAGAAGCTTATAAGAATGGTGTTGTTAATCGGTTGATTGCACCAGAGGTTCTTTTTGAAGAAACAATGAAGTTTGCAAGCAAGATAGCAAAACAACCTCCTCTTTCTCTAAGGTTTATAAAAGAAGCCGTTAATAAAGCTGTAGATTCTCCGTTGGTCGATGGTTTGCAGCTTGAACGAAAGAATTTCTATTTATTATTTGATTCTGAAGACCAAACAGAGGGTATGCAGGCTTTTATTGAGAAACGAAAACCGAACTTCAAGGGGAAATAACTGGGGAGGAGGCTAATTGAGTGTATACAACGATTAATTATGAAATAAAAAACAAAGTTGCATACGTAACGTTAGACCGTGCTGATAAACTAAATTCTTTTACACCAGATATGAATAAAGAAGTTATTCAAGCATTACGATCTGCTGAAAAAGACAGTGAAGTGAGATGTATTGTTATTACTGGGGCAGGAAGAGCTTTCAGTGCTGGAGAAGATTTAGCAGGTGTTAGTGAAGATACAGACCATGCTGAATTTTTAAGACAACGTTATAACCCAATGATTAAAAAGATTGCTAGCGTTGAAAAACCAGTAGTTGCGGCAGTTAATGGGGTTGCTGCAGGGGCAGGAATGAGTTTAGCTTTGGCTTGTGATTTTCGAATTGCCTCTGAAAAAGCTAGTTTCTTAGAAGCTTTCATTCATATTGGTTTAATTCCAGACTCCGGTAGTTTGTATTACCTACCTAGAATCGTAGGGCATGCAAAAGCAATGGAACTAGCGGTATTAGGTGAAAAGGTAAAAGCTTCTGAAGCTAAAGAGCTTGGGTTAGTGACAAAAGTGATCGAGCTTGAAAATTGGGATGAAGAAGTGGCTGCTTTTAGTGAAAGGTTAGCGAACCTCCCAACTAAAGCTGTAGGAATTATCAAGCGTTATTTATATGAAAGCACGCTCCAACCACTTGATGAAATGCTTGAAAAAGAAGCTTATGGTCAACGAACGGCTGGACTAACAGACGATCATCAAGAAGGACTAAAAGCATTTGTTGAAAAAAGGAATCCAGAATTTACAGGAAAATAACATAGCAATGAAATAATCACTACGCGAAGGAGATGTTAGTTATGTCAAAAGTAGCAACGCAAAACAAGATGGAAGCAATTGAGATGAAGCGCGATGTTTACCAAATGGTTATTAATGGAGAAAGAGTAGATAGCGAGTCAAAGGAAACGTTCACAACATATAACCCAGCAACAGGTAAGCCTCTTGCTCAAGTTGCAAAAGCAACTACAGCTGATGCAGAACGTGCCGTTGAAGCAGCAAGAAATGCGTTTGATAATGGAAAGTGGAAGAAGTACCCTGTAAATAAACGAGCGAGAGTTATGAATAAGATTGCCTCAATTATGAGATCTCGCTTCAATGAATTGGTTGAATTAGAAGTTTTAAATAGTGGGAAATCTTTAGTAGCTGCACAAGGGCAAGTGATGCAATCAATTGAGGACTTCGAATTTTACGCTGGTGCGATCGTAGGTCACCGCGGAACAGTTAACAATATGCCAGGCGGATTCTTTAACTATTCCCAAAATGAACCTGTAGGTGTTTGTGCGCAAATTATCCCGTGGAATTATCCAATGATGATGGCTGCATGGAAAATTGCACCTGCAATTGCAGTTGGTTGTTCGGTAGTTATTAAACCTGCAAGTCTTACTCCATTAACAGCAATTGTCTTAACAGAAATTTGTCATGAAGCTGGTGTTCCTGAAGGTGTTGTAAATATTGTGCCTGGACCAGGTGCTTTAATTGGTGACTACCTTGTTGAAAATCCAAATGTAGACAAAGTTGCATTTACAGGTTCTACACCAACAGGTAAAGACATCATGCAGAAAGCTTCACAGACATTAAAGCGTCTAACTTTAGAGCTAGGTGGTAAGTCACCGAACTTAGTTTTTGAAGATGCTGATATCGATGGTGCTGTTGCAGGTTCATTATTCGGTATTTTCTACAATACAGGTCAATCTTGTGAAGCACGTTCTCGTTTATATGTTCATGAGGACATCTATGATGAGTTCATGGAAAAATTCGTAGAAAAGACGAAGCAATTAAAACTAGGTGATCCATTAGATAAAGGCACTCATTTAGGATCAATTGTTAGTCGTGGTCAATTAGAAGTAATTGATGGTTATGTGAAGTCTGCAATCGAAGAAGGTGCGACTGTCGTAACTGGCGGTGAAGAGTTGAAACTAGAAGGTTTTGAAGATGGACATTGGTATGCACCAACAATTATTACAGATGTTACTCCAGATATGAAAGTTGTTCGTGAAGAAATCTTTGGACCTGTCGTTGTTGTTCAGAAGTTTAAAGATGAGAAAGAAGCGATTAAACAAGCGAATGATACAGAATTCGGTCTAGGTTCTGCAATTTGGACGAAGGATCAAGGACGCGCGACTCGCGTTGCTAACCAAATTCAAGCCGGAATTGTAATGGTTAACTGCCCATTCTCGGCATTCCCTGGTACACCGTTTGGTGGATATAAACAATCTGGATTTGGCCGTGAGCTGTGTATTGAAACACTTGACCTTTATACAGAGCAAAAGAGTATCCTTTCATATTATGGAAGCAAACCGGTTAATCCTTTTGGGGTTTAAGAAATTGACGGATGAGCATTCCTCTTACCAAGAGGTATGCTCTTCTTCTATCACAGTACTTTTCAAACTACAATTCGCAATTGAGTAACTAGGGGGAAGAAAGAATGAATTCTATTACCGTTATTGGTTCAGGTGTCATGGGACGCGGCATTGCCTATGTCGCATCAGTAGGTGGCTATCAAGTTCAATTAATTGATATTAAAGAGGAAGCACTTCAAAATGCTAAAGCGGATATTAATAAAATCTTTGATAAAGGTCTTGAACGAGGTAAGATTACGAGTGAACAAGCTGATAAGGCCAAATCTTCTTTAGTTTACAAAACGGATTTAAGTGAAGCGGCTAAAGTGTCAGATTTAATTATCGAAGCTGTTCCTGAAAAGAAAGAAATTAAAAAGAGTACATTTGAACAAATCGATAAGTATGCACCAGAATCATGTTATTTTGCAACAAACACATCAACGATGAGCCCAACTGAAATTGGTTCATATACAAACCGTCCTGAAAAAGTTATTGCTATGCACTTCTTTAACCCAGTTCATAAAATGCCACTTGTTGAAATTGTTCGTGGTCTAGAAACATCTGATGAAACGGCATCTGTTGTTGAAGAAGTTTCCCAAAAAATGGGTAAAGAAACGGTTGTTGTTAATGAGTTTCCTGGATTCGTTACGAGCCGCATTAGTGCAATGGTAGGTAATGAAGCGTTCTATATGCTTCAAGAGGGTGTGGGAACACCAGAAGAGATTGATAAAGCGATTAAGCTTGGCTTGAATTATCCAATGGGCCCGTTTGAACTTGGGGATTTGGTAGGCCTAGATGCTCGCTTAAATAACTTGAAGTATCTCCACGAAACGTTAGGAGAGAAGTTCCGACCTTGTCCGTTGCTAGAGAAATATGTGAAAGCAGGACGTCTCGGACGTAAAACAGGAAGAGGAGTATATGAATACTAATAATTACTCAGGGGGACGAGGAGACATGAAAGAGGTAGTAATAGTAGATGCGGTGCGTACGCCGATTGGTAAATATAAAGGGGGATTAAAGTCAGTACGCCCTGATGATTTAGGGAGTATTGTTATTCAATCACTCATCGAGCGTAACCCAGATGTGGATCCAAAAGAAATTGAAGAGGTTGTCCTTGGTAATGCAAATGGTGCAGGTGAAGATAACCGTAACGTAGCAAGAATGTCTGCGTTATTAGCTGGCTTACCGGTAGAGGTTGGTGGAACGACGATCAACCGTCTCTGTGGTTCAGGATTAGATGCTGTTACCTATGCAGCTCGAGCAATCGCGGTTGGACAAGGTGATGTTTTTATTGCTGGTGGTACTGAAAGTATGACACGTGCTCCATTGGTTATGGGGAAACCAGAGGTTGACTATCCGCGTGGAGACATGAAAATGTTCGATACGACCATTGGATGGAGGTTTATAAACCCAGCATTAGAGCAGCAATATGGGACAGATTCCATGCCTAAAACTGCAGAGAATGTTGCTGAGCAGTTCGAAATTTCTCGAGAAGAGCAAGATAAATTTGCTTATGAAAGTCAACAAAAAGCGAAAAAGGCAATGGATGAAGGGCGCTTTGATCAAGAGATTGTACCTGTGACTTACAAAGATCGTAAAGGTAATGAAATTGTTGTTGATACTGATGAACATCCAAGACCTACGAGCACTCTTGAAAAGTTAGGGAAGCTTAAGCCAATTTTTGAAGGTGGTAGTGTAACTGCGGGGAACGCATCTGGAGTTAATGATGGTGCTTCGGCTTTACTAATGATGAGTGCAGATAAAGCAAAAGAACTTGGCTTAAAACCATTAGCTCGGTATGTCACGTCTGCGGTGGCTGGTTTGGAACCAAGAATTATGGGAATTGGGCCTATCTATGCATCGAGAAAAGCATTACAGCGTGCGAATTTAGGCATTAATGATATTGGTCTAGTTGAACTGAATGAGGCTTTTGCTTCTCAATCATTAGAGTGTATTAAACAATTAGAGCTCGACCCTAGCATTGTCAATGTCAATGGTGGAGCAATAGCATTTGGTCATCCGCTTGGGGCAAGTGGTGCTAGAATATTAACAACGCTTATTCATGAGATGAAAAAGCAAAATGTACAACATGGGTTAGCTACAATGTGTATCGGGGTCGGCCAAGGAATTGCAGCTATTGTTGAAAATATTGATTAATTAACGCTGTCGTCCATAAAGAAGTGGAGAATGAATGACAGGCAAGTGCACTAATCGTCTATCAGTGAGAACGAGTTTACCGAAGGCTGTTAAACGTTTAGTGACTCCTATACACACTGTTTCGCGGGGGGTGCTCTAAAAGGTAAAATGTCCTTTTAGAACACCCCTCTTTGCAACAAAAAATTTTATTTTAAAAGGATATTTACGTTCTATATCAAATATTTATATGACGTTTCTATCACACACTTAGTATTTTTACTATAAGCCTATTGTCAAAGTTTTAAATTATAAGGGGGAAGGTACTCATGGGAAAAGTAGAGTGTACGATTGAACAAGGTCTAGCTCGTGTAACGATTAACAGACCAGAAGCTTTGAACTGTTTTGATTACGAAACGTTAACTGCGTTAGATGATATCATCAGTGATATTCATGTTAACAAAGAGGTTCGTGTAGTCGTGATTACTGGTGCAGGGGAAAAAGCGTTTAGTGCTGGTGCTGACTTAAAAGAGCGAAAAACATTAAATGAATCACAAGTTAGAAGAAATGTAAAAGCAATTCGTGATGTATTTACTGCGATCGAGAACCTACCACAACCAACAATTGCTGCTATCAATGGATATGCTCTTGGCGGTGGCTTTGAGCTTGCTCTTGCATGTGATTTTCGAATTGCAGCTACTGAAGCACAGATGGGGCTTACAGAATTAAGCTGGGCAATCATCCCTGGAGCTGGTGGTACACAACGTCTTCCTCGATTAATCGGACAGGCAAAAGCAATGGAGCTAATTTTGATGGCAAAGAAAATCCCAGCTTCGGAAGCATTAGAATTAGGTATCTTAAATCGGGTTGTTGAAAGAGATAACCTGATGCTTGAATGTGAAGAATTTGCTGGTAAAATGTTAGAGAATGGTCCACTAGCACTTCAACAAGCGAAATATGCCATCCGCCATAGTGGAGATGTAGATATCCACACTGGATTAGCGATGGAAGCAAAGGCCTATGAGGTCATTATTCCGACAAAGGATCGTATTGAAGCATTAGAAGCATTTGCTGAGAAAAGAAAACCTAATTTCAAGGGAGAGTAGAGAAAAAGAATGATGTAACTAGCAAAGGGCTGTCTTTACATGCCGTTTGCTAGTTTTAGAAGAGAAAAAAGTACAGGGAGAATAAGTTCCCTTTCCTGCTGATCCATTTTAATATAACGGTATAAGGTATATACTGGATTTTGCAGCCAGAAAATTGTAATTGATAAGGAGAGGGAGTTTTAGATGGAAAAGTCACTTAATACACGGTCGATGATCTTTACGTTGTATGGAGATTATGTCCGTTATTATGGAAATGTTATATGGATTGGAAGCTTGATTCGGCTGTTAAAAGAATTTGGTCATAATGAGCAATCAGTTCGCGCTGCTATTTCTAGAATGAACAAACAAGGCTGGGTTCAATCTGAAAAAAGGGGCAATAAAAGTTATTATTATTTAACCGATATTGGGAAGGAGCGAATGGAAGAAGCCGCTGAACGTATTTATAAAATTACTTCGCATTCTTGGGATGGAAAATGGCGCATATTAATGTACACAATCCCAGAGGAGAAACGAAATATTCGTGATGAGCTACGGCAAGAGCTTGTATGGAGTGGTTTTGGCTCACTTTCTAATAGTTGTTGGATTTCTCCTAATAAATTGGAGAAACAAGTCGATAATTTAATCGAAAAATATGATATTACATCGTATGTTAATTTTTTTATTTCTGATTATGTTGGTCCACATTCGGATGAGCATCTTGTTAATAATTGTTGGGATTTAGATGAAATTAATGAACGGTATGAGGAATTTATCCAAAAATATAGTCAAAAGTATGTGATTGATAAAAATAAGATTGCAAAAGGTACAATGACAGATGGGGAATGTTTTGTTGAACGAACGATCCTCGTCCATGAGTATCGCAAATTCTTATTTATCGATCCTGGTTTGCCTGCTGAACTATTACCCGATAGGTGGCTTGGGGATTCGGCCGCTACTTTATTTTCCGACTATTATAAAGCACTGGCCGAGCCTTCCAACCGATTCTTTCGAGAAATTTTCCAAGAAGGCAATGACTTAGAAGTCCCTAATCAGGATTTTGATTTTTTAACACATGATCTTATGGTTAAAAAGGATGGATAAGGGCTGTCCCATAAGTGACTGCTCACCTCTTTGCGCAATTTAAATTGTGTCTGAGGCGGCAGTTACTTCACGGACAACCCTCTTTTTTTATCGTTCGTGCAAGACTATGGATATTGGGTCTAGCTGAGAATTAAAGAAGGTTATGGTCGGCCTAATTGTTTTAAAAATTCCTGACCTTTCTTCTGATACGTCTCAATCGTTAACTCAATTAATTCTAGGTCTTTATCAGTCAGTTCTCGTACAACTTTTCCAGGTGAGCCCATGACCATTGTTTTAGGTGGGATTTTCTTTCCTGGTGGAATGAGTGTGTTTGCACCGATAAATGATGATTCGCCGATTTCAGCGCCATCTAAAATAGTTGCCCCCATTCCAATCAAAGCACCTTTACGGATGGTGCAACCATGAAGGATAACATTATGACCGACTGAAACTTCATCCTCAAGGATCAGTGGGTAATCCTCATAAAGGTGGCAAGTTGAGTTATCTTGGATATTACACCGTTCTCCAATTCGTATCGGTGCTTCATCACCTCGTAAAACTGAATTGAACCAAACACTAGATTCTTTCCCAATGTTAACATCACCTATAATTCTAGCTCCTGGAGCAACAAAAACAGTATCGTGAATTTTTGGAATTTTTTCATTATAAGGGTAAAGCATACTAGACCTCCTATATAATATGAGATAAAATAAGTATAACACTTTTTTTACGAGAGGTGAAATAATGAATATATTATGTAGGAAACTAGGATTGGAGTATCCAATGTTACAAGGAGGGATGGGGAACGTAAGTCATCCTAATTTAACAGCTGCTATATCTGAGGCAGGAGGGTTAGGTACATTAGGGGCTGGAACGATGACCCCAGCTGAATTAGAAGAGAAAATTATCGGTGTCAAAGAGAAGACAGACAAGGCATTTTGTATGAATATTCCTATTACGGTGCAGCCGTACTTTGAGGAAATTGTTGACCTTGTATTCAAGCACAAAATTCCGGTTGTCTCATTATCAGCAGGAAATCCGGTACCGCTAATTCCAAAATTTCAAGAAAAAGGGATCAAGGTGATTTGTGTAGTCGCTTCAGTTAAGCAGGCGATAAAGGTTGACCGAGCAGGGGCTGATGTGATTGTTGGTGAAGGGTATGAAGCTGCAGGTATTAATTCAAACTTTGAAACAACGACATTGACTTTGATACCACAGATTGTCAATGTAGTAGAGGCCCCAGTTGTTGCTGCTGGCGGAATTGGGGATGGACGTGGTTTGTTAGCAATGCTGTCATTAGGTGCCTCGGGTGTTCAAATGGGGACAAGGTTTATTGCAACGAAAGAAGCGCTCGTTCATGATAATTATAAGCAGCTGATCACGGACGCTGGTGACACTGATACGGTTATCGTCGGAAGGTCTGTTGGTAGGGTACGACGACTATTAAATACGGAATATGCTAACAAGTTAATAGAAGCAGAACTGCAAGGGGTAACGTTGGAAGAATTTAATGAGAAGACAAATGAAGATTGTCATATCGCTGGGGCGATTGAAGGAAAACTAGCAAAAGGACATGTAAATGGTGGACAGGTTGCTGGTTTGATTGAGGATATCCCAAGTGTATCAGACTTGCTTGAAGATATGATGAAACAAGCGACTGCTCAAAATGAAGCGATCATGAATAACTTCGTTGTAAGAAAATAAATTGTTTTTATTTATAGAAAGATTCACGGAAACGATCACTATATAGAAAGTCGTCAAACATTGCAGGGGGTTTGTATGGATCAAAAACTAATAAGTAAGTTTCAAGAAGATAGTTTTGCCAAGTTATTAGGAATTGAAATTGAGAAAGTAGAAGATGGCTTTGCGCAAGTTTCAATGAATGTTAAATCTGAAATGCTAAATTTTCATGGCACCGCAAATGGTGGTGCAGTATTTTCACTTGCTGACGTTGCCTTCGCTTGTGCGAGTAATTCCCATGGTCAAACGGCGGTAGGAATTACAGTGAACATTCATTATATGAATGCAGGATTTGAGAATGAGCGTTTAATAGCTACTGCTACAGAAGATACAAAATCTAGTCGCCTTGGTTTGTATCGCATTGAGGTCAAAAATGAAAAAGAAGATTTAGTCGCATTAGCTGAAGGGATGGTGTACCGCAAGAAGGAACAGGTCATCTAAAGAGGAACCTATGCAAGGCAAGGAGAGTGTGTTTTTGAATGCGCTTTCCTTGTTGTTTTTAGTGCGTTAGTTCGGAAGGTATTATGAAAATTAATAAAAAAGGATTTGCATCTATGGGATATAAGAGAAGACAAGTGAAAGTAAGGGACACCTCGGTTTCAGCATAAACAGAAAAACCTCTCAGCTCTATTGTGAATAGAGCTGAGAGGTTTTCACTATTATCAATAATTCTCCCCTTGTAACGTACGATCTGATCTATTGATTTTAATTAGCTTGCCTTTTGTTCTTTCTCAGAATCCTCATCACCGACTGGTAAATTTTCTTTATTTCTACCAATGAGTAATACATATAAGACAATACCTACACCAATTCCCCATGCAGGTCCTACAGAAGCTGATAAAATTCCGATTAGTAAAACCAAACCACGTGAAATGTTATTTGAAACCATTGACATTGCTACATAAGCACAGGCAAACCCAGTTAGAAGTAATGTTACAGATAGGGCTACAGGAAATAGTGGAACTATGATCCCGATTACTGGAAGTAAAAGACCCAATGGAATGGCCAAGAGATAAAAGTTCGCAGGACCAGAATAAATTGTATCCATGACTTTGCGTCCTTTTTTATATCGTTCAATTAAGAACACTTGCACCCCAGTCCAGATCGGTCCATGTAACCATGGCAGTGGACCGGCTGTTACGATTTGTGCAAAGTTTCGTAATGCGAGAACGTAGTGACTTCGATTTGTATTAATATCAATTTTCTCGTCTTTACGAGCCTCATCTGCATCCTTTAATAATGTATGGGCTACTAGTAAGTCGCTAAATACTAATACATAAACCATGACACCGATTGGAATCGCACTTAAGATAATCTCCCATGATGGTAATCCAACAGCCCATATCGATAGTGTGGAAAAGGCTTCTCCAACTGCAGGCACAAAAATTCCCCATGAAATATCAAATGTTAACTCACCAGCGATTAGACCGACGACCCCAGCGACGATAAAAGATGCCAATAAGGCATTTGAGCCAGCAATAAGTTTTAATTTTGTATTTGGCAGGTTTGAAAATGGAATGGAAAACATTAAGACTAGGACGACAACCCATGCTGTAATTAATGTGATCGGCATCTCAGGTAAACGGTCAAGTTCCCCAGAAAATGCAGCAATCGCTGCCCCCATAATAACCCCTGCTTTTAAGGAAGCTGGGATAAGAGCATTAAACTTTTCCCCTAGTTTGGTTATGCCAAAGAACAGGAATAGCACAATGACAACTATTGATATGGCAATCATGCCCTGTACGGCTTCTGCACCAGGTGTAAGCGTATTCAAGTAAACGATTGTTAATGGTAGAGCAGGAGTGATGGCTCCAGCTGCATACACATCCCCAAATAAAATGGTTTGAGCAAGTACCCAAAATAAAAATATTAAACTAACCGTCCATGCAACATCAAATGAGACATCAAAGAATTGCATGGCTAGTGGTGTAATGGAACCACAAGTAGCTAATAAAATTAACCCGCCTTGAATGTGTTGGCTTGGTGTTAACTCTAAGTGGATTCCCGGTATTCTCATTGTAAAGGGGCCCCACTTAAGGCCGGGATGAATCTCTCCTTCTTTCCTCTTCTTAATCATATAATTGATTTCCCCCCTCAAAAAATAGTAAATCTTGTACGACTAATAGAAAGCTAGAAACTAAGTTTTCTTTCACTATTCAATGCTAGTGATTTCTTTTTTTAGTAGTAAAACAGGTTTGATTTTTCATTGAACGAAAATTTGAAGTTAGTTTCTAATTACCTATAGCACCTCCTTTGTGTTATATAATTTAAAGTTACGTTTTAATAACGAGATGCTTTTAACTGAACCACCACCTTTTGGTAAATGTTGAATTAACGATGAGTATACATGTAGCAAGGGAAATTATCCATTCAATTTCTTTGTGTGGATATGGTTTTATTAGTGTATCTTTTCTTTTTTTTGTTACTGCATTATTAGGCAGCGAAAATAATATGACTAATAAATTATTTACCGTTTATAACACGTCTTTGTTTAAAACGATATATTTAGGGTACTGAAAATTTAGAAAAATGTCAATATGAAAGCGCAATCATTGTTGTGCTTTTAGGAAAATTAAAATTCATCTTAATTTAGTGGTAGTTTTGAAACCGATTATTAGTAACTATTTAAAATAAGTAGATAGGGGTGTAATAGCGCAAAAGGGGTACATTGCAAAAGAAGGGACCTGCAGTACCCACTATAAGGAAGGAACCAACGGAATTTCAACGTGATAGATTTGTTATTCTTTAAGCATAAGAAGGTTAAAAAACGAACGTTGTTTATTGACAAGTGGTTATAGTTCGCTTAATATATATTCCGGGATACAAAAAGGAAGAAAAATAATATGTTTCATTCGTATATTCTCAGAAATACGGTCTGAGAGTTTCTACCGGGAGCCGAAAATTCCTGACTACGAATGGGTAGATTCAATCTGTCTATTTGAAGTCAGGGATTTTTAGGAGGATATATGGAACGTTTTTTTCATTTACGTGAATTAGGAACAACAGTAAAAACGGAAGTGTTAGCAGGTATAACAACGTTTTTAACAATGGTGTATATCATTATCGTCAATCCTGCGATTTTATCTGCAGCAGGAGTGCCGTTTGAGCAAGTTTTCACTGCGACAATTGTTGCTGCAGTAATTGGAACATTAATAATGGGCATTTTTGCAAAGTACCCGATCGCGATTGCACCTGGGATGGGCATGAATGCTTACTTTGCAAGCGTCGTAGCTACACATGGAGTGAGTTATCAAGTCGTTTTTGGAACGGTTTTTGTTGCTGGTGTTATCTTTCTACTATTAACATTGACTAAATTTCGAGAAACATTGATTCAATCAATCCCTAATTCTTTAAAATATGGAATCACATCTGGGATTGGCTTATTTATTGCATTCATCGGTTTGAGGATGGCAGAAATTGTTGTAGCGAATCCAGAGAACCTTGTAACATTAGGGGATTTGAGCAACCCGGTTACACTCTTATCGATTTTAGGGTTGTTTATTACGCTGTTATTAATGGCACGTAAAATAAAGGGCGCTTTGTTCCTAGGTATGTTAGTTACTGCAGTCATCGGTTATTTTATGGGCCTTTTACATTTTGATGGGGTCGTTTCAGCACCACCATCGATCGTGTTGTTTGATTTAGATATTGCGGGTGTATTCACTCACGCTTTATACACAGTTGTATTTGCCTTTTTATTAGTAACAATCTTTGATACAACAGGGACAATGATTGGTATAGCAGAGCAGGCGGGGTTAATGAAAGATGGTAAATTTCCACGAGCTAAGCCGGCGCTTATGGCAGATGCTGTAGCTACGACAGTTGGTGCGACAATGGGTACGAGCCCATCAAGTGCTTATGTTGAGTCATCTTCTGGGGTCGCTGCTGGTGGTCGGTCCGGATTAACTGCGGTTGTTGTGGCAGTGTTGTTTATAGGAGCATTATTCTTTTCACCGGTTGTTGCCGCAATTTCAGCACTCCCAGCCATTACTGCTCCAGTGTTAATTATTGTTGGGTGCTTTATGATGGAAGGATTGGCAAAAATCAGTTGGAAGGACTTTGATGAAGCATTTCCAGCTTTTGCGATCATTTTAACGATGCCATTAACGTCTAGTATTGCTACTGGAATTGCGGTAGGTTTTATCATGTACCCAATTATTAAGCTTGTGAGTGGAAAAGGAAAAGAAGTTCATCCAATTCTTTATACATTTGGCGTGATTTTTGCGATTCAAATGGCGTTCTTCCCAGCGCATTAATTGTTAAAACGATCAATCATTATTTAATTTATATTACCCCTTAAGTAGGTTCTACTTAGGGGGTTTTTGTAATTGGCCCCTACTCGTAACAGCGTAGGTTAATTTGATTAGACTGCCTAATGGAAAAGCCAAACCAAATCAGAGCTACAATACGAAAGGAGCCATTACTATTAATGGTAACCAAAACGTGTTTACCATTAATATTCGGAAACTTTTTACGTAATTATCATGAATTAAAAAAGAGATAGATATATTGAGACTCCCACGTCTTAAGATGAAAGCCCTACACTTCACGGTGTGACGGGTGGGATCTTTGAGTGACTTAACGTTCGCGGTCGTTTTCTGTTTTCTCGTTCGGAAAATCTATAAGTAAATCGATCGTCCTAATCTCAACTAGAAAGTTCGACTACTTTGGTAGAAAAATATGGTTGATACGATGTAAACAAACAAATATAAACATTTTTATTTATTTTCTGACATTTTATTGAAAAAATAAATTTTTTACTATAGAATTAATTTTGTAATTTTCTGCAAATACACACACATAAACATTACTAAAGGAGGGGATAAAAATGAGTGCGATAGTGTTAGCGCTTGCAGGGATGTTAGTGTTTTATTTAGGATGGCGGTATTATTCAAAGTTTATTGCAGAGAAAATTTACCGTCTTGACCCGGATTATGTAACACCTGCCCACCGATACAGGGATGATGTGGATTTTGTGCCGACAAATAAGTTTGTCTTATGGGGGCATCATTTCACCTCGGTGGCTGGGGCGGCACCTATTCTAGGTCCAGCCATTGCTGTCTATTGGGGATGGCTTCCCGCACTTGTCTGGGTCGTGTTAGGAACTGTTTTTGCTGCAGGTGTTCATGATTTTGGTACACTTGTTTTATCTGTAAGAAATAAAGGGCAATCAGTTGGGACGTTAGCAAATCGATTGATAGGTCGCAGGGCAAAATTGCTATTTTTGTTTATCATTTTAATTTTAGTATTGATGGTTAACGCTGTTTTTGCTTGGGTGATCTCGAATTTATTTGTACAGTTCCCAGCAAGTGTATTATCTGTATTTATCCAAATTCCACTGGCGATCTGGATTGGGTACAAGGTTCATAAGAAAAGTAAAAATATGCTCCTACCGTCACTCGCAGCCCTTGCTGTTATGTATGGAACAGCGATCCTTGCGAGCCACTTTCCTGTATTACAAATTGATCTAGTGCGTTATTTTGGTGGTGAAGAAAGTGCAGGTCTTTTCGGATTAGGGGCAACAGGATCGGCATTTTTAATCTGGATTATCGTGTTATTTGCTTATGTGTATGTTGCGTCTACGTTACCGGTGTGGAAGTTACTTCAACCACGGGATTACATTAATTCACACCAATTAGTCGTTGGTTTAGGGATTCTTTATTTAGGGTTGTTTCTAACGAATCCAACTGTTACAGCTCCAGCGACAAATGCAAGTACTGATGTTCCGTGGTTTCCATTACTATTTATCACGATTGCATGTGGTGCGATTTCTGGGTTTCATGGTTTAGTATCCTCAGGAACGAGTTCTAAGCAATTAAATAAGGAGACAGATGCTCGTTTTGTAGGTTATATGGGAGCGGTTGGAGAAGGAATGCTCGCATTAATCTCAATTATTGCTGTTGTTACATTGTTTGCAACACAAGCAGACTTTTTGGCGGCATACAGTACATGGGATGCAGCTAATGGAGGGGGCCTTGGCAACTTTATTGTTGGGGCGGGACAATTAGCGACTGGGCTCATGATTCCGGTAGGTATCGCCGAAACGATTGTAGCAGTGATTGTCGTTAGTTTTGCTGCAACAACGCTGGATACGGCTGTCCGTCTAATGCGTTATATCATTACTGAGCTTGGTAGTGAATATAAGGTGAAGTCGTTAACGAAGACACATGTTGCAACAACTGTCGCTGTCGGTTCAAGTGCGGCACTCGCTGTATTACCAGAAGGGCCGAATGGCTTTGGTTCAGGTGGGTATCTATTATGGCCACTTTTCGGTACTTCAAATCAGTTGTTAGCAGGGATTAGTTTGCTGTTAATTACAATTTGGCTGAAGAAGAATGCAAGAAACTATTTAGTTACTTTAATTCCGATGATCTTCTTGTTGTTTATGACCGTTTGGGCGATGATTCAGCAAGTGTTTACTCAATGGGCGACTTGGGGTAGCGATAGTAATATGTTATTGTTCGGCTTTGGTGCGGTAATATTAGGATTTGCGATTTGGATTGTTCTTGAATCTATTTATATTCTTTCATCAAATAAAGATCATGATAACATTGATCCGTCGATGTAAGGGTACGTATAGAAGCTTAAATAGCGAGGATAGAATCCATAATTGGGTTCTATCCTTTTCCTTCATTACAATAATTGAGGTGTTCAGCAATGACAGAGGAAAAATGGAGCTTTAAAAAAATAGTAAAGTTATATGATGAAATCTTAAGTTTACAGCATCGGGCTGAGATTAAGCGTGAAATTCGTGATCAAGATGACCTGTTTATGCTTCTCTGTTTCTCAGAGATGTTAGGGATCCCTAATCCAGTTTCCTATTATACGCTAGAGCTCTATCCAGAAATGATTGAAAAGTTTCATGATTGGCATTTGCGTATGGGAATGGAAAAGTCGCCATTAGATGGGATACGTTGTTGCTAGATGAGGAGGAGGTAGCTTGTGAAGAAGGGCTTGTTGCAAAGAAAAGTTATATTCGTTGGAGGAAAAGGTGGTGTTGGTAAATCGACATCAGCTTCTGCCCTTGCGATGTCAGCGGCAAAACAAGGAAAGAGAACATTACTTGTATCGACAGATCCTGCTCACAATATTGGTGATATCTTTCATACGAAAATTGGTTCAAAGCGTAAGAAGCTTACCACACATTTATGGGGACTAGAGATACACCCTGAAGAGGAACAGAAAAAGTACATAGAGACAGTAAAGGATAACTTACGTGGGATGATCAAACCGAGTATGATCGATGAAATCCATCGTCAAATTGATATGGCAAGTGTTTCGCCGGGAGCAGATGAGTCTGCTTTGTTTGATCGTATCGTTTCGATCATTTTAGAGGAAGGTACTGATTTTGAACATATTATCTTTGATACTGCTCCTACGGGACATACGATCCGTTTATTATCACTTCCTGAATTAATGAGTGCATGGGTGGATGGAATGCTTGATCGTCGTAAAACGGTTAACGAGAACTATGCACAGTGGTTAGATGATGGGGAACCGCGTGAGGATACGATTTATCAAATTTTAGCGAAAAGAAAAGACCGTTTTGCAAAGGTTCGTGAAATATTATTAAATCCGAAAAAAACTGGATTCGTCTTTGTATTAATTCCTGAGCGTTTGCCGATTTTAGAAACGGAGAAGGCCGTGCAGCTGCTTGAACAGTATAAAATTAATGTTGATACGCTCTTTGTAAATAAGGTGATTCCACCTCATGCGGATGGTCAATTTTTACAGAAGCGGCGACTACAGGAGCAGAAATATCTAGAATGGATTGAATCCTCTTTTAAAAAGCAACGCATTGTACAAATCCCATTGTATGAAGAGGATATCAATAATCTTGAGGCGTTAGAGCAAATTTCAACATACCTAAAGGAAACGAAATAAAATTGAAAGATTAAACCTTGGTTGTCGCGGCAACGAAGGTTTTTTCATAGTGTGATGGACCATAAGGGAGAACTGAAGAGGAGAGGTATAGTCAATGATGAGCCTAGTGTTTTTAGTAAGTGAAGATCACCGGAAAGTGAGGACGAAATGCTAGATTACACAGACATGGAATACCCATTTTTAACCAAAAAATTATGGAAGATCATATTTAACGTGCAAATATTAAAACAATTAGTGCAAAACTAAATCTTTTAGTATATAATATAGGAAACATTAATGCTTCGACGCTTTTATGCATTAAAGAAAAAGGGGGGAGAAAGAAAGTGAAGAAGAAAATAGTTATGCCATTATTAGCAGCGACGTGTGCGATCGCACTAACTGCTTGTGGTGGAACGGAAGATGCAAATACAGAGGTTGAGGAAAATGACGTTGATCAATCAGAAGAAACATATACGTTAAAAGTCGGACATATCGCACCGCCGGAAGAGGCGTATGCAATAGGCTTTGAGGCTTATGCAGAAGCTGTTGAAGAAGCTACAGATGGTCGAGTTGAATTTGAGATCTTTGATAATGGTTCTCTTGGTGGTGAACGAGAATTAGCAGAAGGAGTTCAGCTAGGTAACTTAGACATGAGTTTGATCACAACTGGCGTGATGAGTAACTTTACACCGGAAGTCACAGCGCTAGAGTTTCCTTTTTTATTCCGAGATTTAGATCATGCATATAAAACATTAGATGGAGAGATCGGTCAAGAGATTCTAGATAAAATGTCTGATGCCGGCTTTAAGGGTATTTCTTTTTGGGAAAATGGACAACGACACTTGGCTAATAACAAACGTCCTATCCGCACACCTGAGGATGCAAAAGGGTTACAGATGAGAACGATTGAAAGTGATATTCTATTAGATACGTATGAAAGTATTGGGACAAACCCAACACCAATGGCTTTCCCTGAAGTATATGGTGGCTTGCAACAAGGGGTTATTGATGGTACGGACCAATCCTATGGTGTCATTTGGAGTACAAACACGTATGAACAGCTTCCATACTTCTCAGAATCAGGGTTATACTACGCTTCTGCAACACTTATCATCAATGATGAATTATATCAATCAATGCCAGAAGATATCCAATCCATTATTGTAGACCTCGGTAAGGAGTATGCCGAAGTGCAACGTGAAATCTCTCAGGAGTTAGAAGCAGAACAGCGTGAGAACTTACTAGAGAACGGTGTTGATATTGTTCCATATGAGGAATTCGATGTTGAAGGGTTCAGAGAATTAGTAGAACCTGTCTATGAGAAACACGCCGATGATTATGGTGATTTAGTTGAGAGGATTCTTGATGTAGAGTGATGATGAATGGGGGTGTCATAATGGCACCCTCACTCTTTTTTATTTTACTAACATACCCTTTATCTTATAATCATGATAAGACCTATACCTATAATAGCAAGAATTGATAAATGTAATCCGTTTGCCCGGAGCCCAACTTGAACACCTGATACACCAACAATTCTACTTACCATAAGATTTAAACCTGAAAAAGGGCTTAGAGCAGTTGATATCGACCAAGCTAACAATAATAGCATGGCAAGGGATAAAGTGCTTATTCCTAGTTCTTGAGCGTCAAGTTGCATCGCTAATGCAGCAATTACTGCTATTTGGTGTAATCCTATATAAGTAAGGATTAATACTATGAACATAACCGCTAGGGCAAAGAGTAAAAATGATATATTTGCAGTAGATGTTAAAAAGTTACTTACTAAAAAAGCAAAGCTTGTTCCTTGTACGGCGTGTGCAAATAACCCGGCGCTAGTAAATAGCATAATCTCGTTACTCATCATCGGAATAGATTTGTCACAATAGGCCTTTACTTCCTGGATGAGCTTCTTCCAGTTATTTGTTAGTGCTCCCCATAAGACTGGTACTGTAACAGAGAGTAAACAAACAATAACAATCATTGACCATTGTGTAACATATTCAATCGTTAGTGAAATAGACAAAAGAAGTAAGATAAAGAGTGCTAAACGAATAAGTTGGTTCCGATATCCAATTTCCATGGGAGTTTTTCGATGTGATTGTTGGTTAAGAGGGTTTTTCCGTTCCCACATGGCGAACAAAAAGTTCCCAATTAATAAGGACAAAAATGATAATCCTATTCCGTACACTATATAATTTCCTACAGGCATATTTAAGTAATAAAGAACGAGAGAAACAGAAGCAAAATACGGTGACCACATGATGGCAGTTGAAAATCCAATTAAATAACTTTTAGCAGACATATAAGATGGAAGTTTAAGTTCAGAGAGAAAATCACTAATAATCCGAACGGACCCTAAGCTAAGTATTGGGCTTAAAATAAATAAAGATGATGTAATACCTGCGAACAGCCTTCTTGGTCGGTGCAATAAATTCCGTAATAGTGCCTCGACAGCATCAAAGTATCCGCCAAGCTTTAACGGTAATGAGAGGAGTGGGGCTAAGGTGATCAGGCAAAGCAACGGAAGAATTAATACAATTCCTTGACTAACTCCCTCAATAGCAGAGCCTTTGTTAAACTCTAACATGACCCCAGTTGTCATCATGATTAAACCAATGACGCGTGGGAATCCACTAGCATTCTTTGCACTTGCTATAAATGCTAATAAAGCTAGAAGGACAACTATATAATGTAACCATAATAGATTAAGAAAGTATTGAACTAGAAACACAAAGCACATCAATAAAATGAGGTAACTACGCATATATTTCTTATCCCTTCAAAGTCTCAGGGGCTTTTAATCATTAGATTAGAACCCTCCTATTTAATGTCTGTTAAGTTTGGTGAAAGTTGAGAATGGAGGAAAAAGAGAAAGGCAAACCAAGTTGGATGCCTTTTGTTAGTGATTATGTTATTGGTGCTGGATTAAAAAGACTTAAGTCATTGTGTAAATCCCAATATTCAGCCCATGTTTGTTTCCTCCCACTAGCAACGTCAAGAATAAAGTGGAAAAGTTCCCACCCGATCTCTTCAATTGAAGCTTCCCCAGTTGCGATTCGTCCAGCATTAATATCGATTAAATCTTTCCATTGTTCCTGTAATGAATTTGTCGTTGAGACTTTAATGACTGGTGCCGGTGATAAGCCATAAGGTGTGCCTCGACCTGTTGTGAATACTTGTAGATGCATACCCGATGCAAGTTGCAATGTACCACAGACAAAGTCACTGGCAGGGGTGGCAGCAAAAATCAATCCTTTCTTTGATACCTTTTCTCCGGGTGATAAAACTCCTGATATTGGACTACTCCCAGATTTAACGATTGATCCTAGAGATTTTTCAACAACATTAGCTAACCCCCCTTTTTTGTTACCGGGAGATGGGTTAGCACTTCGGTCAGCCTTTCCACGTTGTAAATACTCATCATACCATTTCATTTCATTGATAAGAGCTTGCCCCACCTCTTCACTAACAGCTCGTGGCGTTAATAAATGAATAGCATCACGAACCTCAGTGACTTCCGAAAATAGAACTGTAGCACCTGCTTTTACTAATAGATCTGCTGCATAACCAACGGCTGGGTTGGCCGTTACCCCAGAAAATGCATCACTTCCCCCACACTGTAAGCCAATAACTAAATCTGAGGCAGGGCAAGTTTCTCGTTGTCGTTCATTTAATTGTTTAAGTCTTATGTCTGCCATATTCATAATAGATTCGATCATTTGGTGAAACCCTTGTTGGTCCTGTAAGGAAATAATATCATCATCGGTCGAGTCACTTGAAACTAACCGTTCAGGGGCGAGCTTTTCACAACCTAGCCCCACAACCATTACCTCTCCGCCAAAGTTAGGGTGGGATGCTAGGCTTTGGATGGTTCGAATCGGTATCTCTGCTTCAGGGGCGTTGATCGCAACGCCACAACCATAATTATGGTTCAATGCAACGACATCATGCACATTTGGGTACTTAGGCAAGATCTCTTTTTTTACTTTATTTACTGCATAATCAAGGACACCAACAACACATTGGACACTAGTAGTGATCCCTAAAATATTTTTGATGCCTACACTTCCATCCGAATTTCGGTAACCTTCAAACGTATAGCCCTCAAGGGGAGATGACTCTTTCATATCTCCATTGTTTGCAAGTGGTAACTCATCTAATTCGGGAGGAGTAGGTAGATTGATTGAAGATTCTTTGACCCAGCTACCCTTTTTAAGGGAGGTGGCTGCATAGCCAATGACTTCTCCATAACGAGTAATTGCTTGACCTTCGGATATATCATCTAAAGTAACTTTATGCCCTTGTGGTACAAATTCCTCTAATGTTAGACCGCAAGAAAATGTGGTGCCCTCACGTAATCCTACCGAATTCACAATAATGGCAACGTTATCATTTTCGTTTACTTTAATATAAAGTGGTATCTCTTCATGAGTGGGGTTCAACGACATATATCTATCTCCCTTCAATTAGGTCATGGATCAAACTCACTTGTTTAATTGTATGACAATAAAACATTTTCGGGATAATTGTAAGACAATAATAAATATCTGTCAATTCTAAACAGTGGGAAAAGTTGTGGTAACCCCAGAGTAACAAGGAATTATTTGTAACTCGTTAGAGTCATGGTTAGTAATGGTTACTTTCGAAAATTGAAATAAAACTACATTTTTTATTTTTTGAATTGACACCAAATTTTATTTGTCTTACAATTTACACAACAAGTTAATTGTCTTACAAATAAACAAAATTACTAAATGAAAAGTGAGGGAGGCAAAAAATACTACTTAATTATGGCAAATGACTCCAGTTTAAAGGGGCTACCGTCTAAGCGGTACTAAACCTGTTAAATTGAAAGCGGAATCATAGAAAAAAATTGAATGATAAGGTGTGTGATGTTATGGCTCATCAATTAGCGAATCAGGCAATGTCTCAAGGTGGTGCAACTAGTACACCAACCATTACTGAGATGCAAGTCATCCCTGTAGCGGGGCATGATAGTATGTTGCTTAATCTGAGTGGGGCACATGGTCCTTTTTTTACAAGGAATGTCGTTATTCTAAAAGATAATGCAGGAAACACGGGTGTTGGTGAAGTTCCTGGTGGAGAAAAAATACGTCAAACGCTAGAAGACGCAAAGGTTTTAGTCGTTGGCCATTCAATTGGAACGTATAATAATATCCTGAATTCGGTAAGGAAACAATTTGCGGATAGAGATGCAGCTGGAAGAGGGAACCAAACATTTGATTTAAGAACAACTATTCATGCTGTTACGGCTCTCGAAGCTGCATTACTAGATTTATTAGGTAAACATCTTAATGTACCTGTTGCTGCCTTGCTTGGAGAGGGGCAACAACGAGACCGTGTCGAAATGTTAGGGTATTTATTTTATATTGGCGATCGGGTAAAAACAGATTTACCATATTTAAGTGATATGGACGCTGATAATGAATGGTTTCGGTTACGACATGAAGAAGCATTGACTCCTGAAGCAATTGTTCGCCTTGCTGAAGCAGCACATGAAAGATACGGGTTTAATGACTTCAAGCTAAAAGGAGGAGTACTTTCTGGTTCAGAAGAAATTGAGGCTGTTACCGCCCTTGCTGAACGTTTTCCAGAAGCTAGAATTACATTGGATCCGAACGGTGCATGGTCATTGAAAGAGGCAATCAGTCTTTGTCGTAATCAATATCACATTTTAGCGTATGCAGAAGATCCTTGTGGTGCTGAAGGAGGATATTCAGCCCGAGAAGTTATGGCTGAATTTAAACGAGCAACCGGATTACCTACAGCGACGAATATGATCGCAACTGATTGGCGAGAAATGGGACACTCGATCCAATTAAATTCTGTTGATATCCCGCTAGCCGATCCTCATTTCTGGACAATGCAAGGTTCTGTACGTGTTGCACAAATGTGTAATGAGTGGGGATTAACATGGGGGTCTCATTCAAATAACCATTTTGATATCTCATTAGCTATGTTCACACATGTCGCAGCAGCAGCACCAGGGGATATCACAGCCATTGATACTCATTGGATTTGGCAAGATGGTCAACGCCTTACTAAAGATCCATTTAGAATTGTAAATGGTGAAGTAGAAGTGCCGGCAAAACCAGGTTTAGGTGTTGAAGTCGACATGGATCAGATCGAAAAAGCTCATAAGCTCTATACGGACAATGGCCTTGGTGTGAGAGATGATTCGATTGCCATGCAATATTTAATGCCTGGTTGGAAGTTTGATAATAAGCGACCTTGTTTAGTTCGTTAATTGAAACTGTTGGATAAATTAAAGGTAAAAGAAGGCTTTTGGTTAAGGGATAAGGTGCAAATGAACCAAGTTTCATTAACGTTTATTTTCAGTTTTGTTGACAAATCCTGAGGGCGCATCCAGGAAATCAGATAATTTTTAACATTAAAATTCGTATTATTGACTAATAATTTTATTTGTCTTACAATTAACCCAAATAATACGAAGTACAAATTTAGGATGTGTGGGCCAAATGGGAGAAAACAAAAATAAACTTGAAATGAAATCCTTAGATCGTAAGACGTTATCAAAGCAAGTAATAGATCAAATCATCGACTTGTTGTTAAGTGGGCAACTAAAACCAGGTGACAAATTACCTCCAGAAATGGAGTTGTTAGAAATACTTGGTGTAAGTCGACCGGTGCTACGTGAAGCGTTGAGTTCATTAGAAACTCTCGGGATCATTCAACGACGTACACGTGAAGGTACTTTTTTCACAAACAGTATTGGTAGTAAACCATACTCGATTATGTTAGCGCTATCGGCTGGTAATTTACCAGCAATTATGGAAACACGGATGTCTCTTGAGTTAGGACTTGTTTCAATTGCTGCTGAAAAAATTACTGACGAAGATTTAGCACGTCTCAAAGAGACAATTGATTATATGGCTAACAATGTCGAATACACAGAGCAAGACCGTGACTTTCATCGAATTATTGCTTATAGTGCGAGTAATCCAGTCATGGCTGGGATCATTGATCCACTTTTAGATGCATTCGATAGTACTGTAGATCAGATTTCTAAGCGGGACCGTAACCAAGAAGAAACATTAGCACAACACATCGAAATTTATAAGGCATTAGAAAAGCGTGATCCAATTGAGTCTTTTCAAAAGATGTATCAACATTTAGATTACGTAAGAAACAAAGTGTTAAAAGGAATAAAAGTCAATTCCTAAATAGTCGTTTTCGGTTATAACTTTATTAAAGAAAGGATGTCCGTTAAATATGACAATCGAAAGAAAAGCTCCAACAGGAATTTTAGGTTTTCCAGTTGCTCCATTTACTAATGAAGGAAACATAGATGAAAAAGTATTAGAAAAAAATATTAATTTTTTGGTTGAAGAAGGGTTAACTTCCATTTTTGTTGCATGTGGTGCGGGTGAATTTCAATCCATCAACCAAAAAGAATATCAAAAAATGGTTGAAATCGCTGTATCAACTGTTAATGGAAAGGTACCTGTGTATACGGGGGTGGGTGGAAACCTTTCGCAAGCATTAGAGCAAACGGAACTATCAGCAAAACTTGGGGCAGACGGATATTTGGTTCTTCCTCCGTATCTTATTGAAGGTGAACAGGAAGGCATCTTTAATTACTTAAAAACAGTTGTAAATAGCACGGATTTAAATGCCATTTTATACCAACGCGATAATTGCATTGCTTCTTTGGAAACGGTAACAAAGTTAGCGGAATATCCACAGGTTGTTGGTGTGAAAGATGGCGCTGGTAATATGGAGTTAAATATGGAACTCATCCAAAACCTAGGTGATCGTTTGGAATGGGTCAACGGAATGCCGCTTGCAGAAGTGACAATGCCTGCTTTTTATCATATAGGATTTAACTCATACTCTTCTGCAATTTCGAATTACATTCCGCATGTTTCAAGGTTGTTCTTTAACGCGTTACAAAATGGTGATCAGCAACTTCTTAATGACTTATATCAAGATGTTATTTTCCCGATTAATAACATCCGTAAACAGCGAAAAGGCTATGCGGTCTCATTAATCAAGGCCGGAATGGACATTGTCGGTTTACCGGTTACAGATGTTGTTAGACCACCAGTTGTTCCTGTTGAGAAAGAACATTATCAACAATTAGAGAAAATCTTAAAAGGTGTTATGGATAAATACCCAAATGATAAGAAAGTAACCCTTTAATGTAACGTTATATTTTAATATAAGGAGAGGATAAGATGAGTCTACAAACGAAGAAGGAAACATTTTTAAACTTTGTAAATGGTGAATGGGTAGCTTCTTCTACAGGTGAAGTTGAAGAGAGTATCAACCCTGCTAATAAGGATGAGATCGTAGGATATATTCAAAAATCTAGTTTAAAAGACTTAGAGAAAGCTATAACAGCAGCAAAACAAGCTAAAAACCCGTGGCGTAAACTTTCCGGTGCAGAGAGAGGGAACTATCTTTATAAGGCCGCTGATATTCTAGAAGAGAATATTGAGGACATTGCAACGACAATGACGAAAGAAATGGGGAAAACGTTCCCAGAGGCTAAGGGTGAAACAGCTCGCGGTGTAGCGATATTACGATATTATGCTGGAGAAGGAATGAGAAAAGTAGGGGATGTCATTCCTTCAACTGACAGTGAAGCTCTAATGTTTACAACCCGATCTCCATTAGGAGTTGTTGGCGTGATTACTCCTTGGAATTTCCCGGTTGCTATTCCTGTTTGGAAAATGGCGCCTGCATTAATTTACGGAAATACAGTTGTAATAAAGCCGGCTTCAGAAGCTGCAGTAACTGCAGCGAAAGTCATCAAATGTTTTGAAGAAGCAGGTTTACCAAATGGTGTAATTAATATGGTAACAGGATCGGGATCGGTAATTGGTCAAGGGATTGTAGATAACACTGATATTGACGGGATTACGTTTACTGGCTCTGATATGGTTGGAAAACAAGTAGGTCAAGGAGCGTTAGCTCGAGGGGCTAAGTACCAATTAGAGATGGGTGGTAAAAACCCAGTTATTGTTGCTGAAGATGCCGATCTAGATTTAGCAGTTGAGGCAACGATTAGCGGAGGATTACGTTCAACTGGACAAAAGTGTACTGCTACAAGTCGTGTCATTGTTCATGCTGATGTTTATGAAGAGTTTAGAAATAAACTTGTCGCAAAAGTCAAAGAGATAAAAATCGGTAATGGATTGCAAGATGGTACATGGATGGGACCTTGTGCAAGTGAAAACCAGCTGAATACAGTATTATCATACATTTCAAAAGGAAAAGAAGAGGGAGCCGATTTAATCTGCGGAGGTAATCGTTACCAAGATTCTGATAACCCAAATGGTTTCTTTGTTGAACCGACAGTGTTTGATAATGTGAAAAATAATATGGCTATTGCTCAAGAAGAGATCTTCGGCCCCGTATTAGCCTTAATAAAAGTTGATAATATTGAAGAAGCATTAGAAGTAGCTAATGATGTGAAGTTTGGATTAAGTGCTTCTATCTTTACGACAAATATCAGTAAAATGCTTTCATTTATTGAAGATATGGAAGCAGGCTTAGTAAGAATCAACGCAGAAAGTGCAGGAGTTGAACTACAAGCTCCGTTTGGCGGGATGAAGCAATCAAGCTCACATTCTCGTGAGCAAGGTCAAGCAGCGATCGAGTTCTTTACATCAATCAAAACTGTTTTTGTAAAGTAAGTGTAACTGTGGTTTGTGGAGGGCTCTCTCTAGGGTCTTCCACTCCATTCACCCAATTAGTAAGCGGTTACAATCTATTGAAAGAAGAGCGCACTTACAACCTTTAAATTAAAGGAGGGATAATGTGGCCGAAAAATATGGTGATATCTATTCTAGTATATTTATGATGTTATTTGCTCTATTGATGTATATAAGCACCTTTAACATGCAAAGTATGGCAGAAGTAAGTGTAGGTCCAGAAACCGTCCCTCAGATTGTAGCGATTGGTATTTTCATCTTTAGTGTAATTTTGCTACTACAAGGTATTAAGAAAGTAAAAAGTTACAGTCCACCAGTAGAACCCGAAGGTACAAAGGATGAAACTGAGAATGATTATAGTGGAAAGAAAAGCCTCGTATCGGTGTTAATAACGCTCTTATTGGTTATTTGCTATGTGTTGGTCATGCCGATTTTAGGATTTATTATCTCGTCTACTCTATATCTAATCGTGCAATTTTGTTTTCTTGCAAAACGAGAGAACTGGAATATTCCGCTATATGCACTAATAGCAGTCGTTGTTTCAGTTTCAGTATACTTCTTTTTTAGAAATTTATTCTACTTAATGTTGCCACAAGGCATCTTAGGGTAAAGGAGGTGGCATCATGCTGGAAATGTTGAGTGCTGGATTTTCAGAAATGCTTACGATTTACACAATGAGTTTGATCTTTATTGGGGTAGCAATGGGGTTAGTGTTTGGATCAATTCCCGGACTCACTGCAACAATGGCGGTTGCCATTTGTTTGCCAATAACCTTTACAATGAGTCCTAGTGATGGGATGGCATTGTTGATGGGTCTCTATATTGGGGGGGTTTCAGGTGGTTTAATTCCAGCGATTCTATTAAAGCTTCCGGGAACACCTTCATCAATATCAAGTACATTTGATGGATATCCAATGGCTCAAAAAGGTCAGGCTGGAAAAGCATTTGGTCTAGCGATCGTTTTCTCATTCCTAGGTGGACTTTTAAGTATTGCAACTTTAATTCTGATTGCTCCACCATTGGCCCAATTTGCTGTACGTTTTGGACCGATCGAGTACTTTGCAATAACGGTCTTTGCGTTAACACTGATTTCAAGTTTATCTGATGGTTCAATTGTTAAAGGGATATTGGCTGCCCTTATCGGGATTTCACTTGCAATGGTAGGTTCTGCACCGATTGATGCATTTCCTCGCTTTACGTTTGGTATGAATGCTCTTGATGCGGGTTTTAACCTATTACCAGCTCTGATCGGGCTCTTTGCAATTTCTGAATTTTTGAAAACCTCAGAATCAAAGGTTAATCCATTAGTTAAAAAGATAAGTTATAAAATTAAAGGCTTTGGGTTTAGTGTTGCTGAGTTTTTTAAGCAGGGATGGAACTTTTTTAGATCGGCTTTTATTGGGATTGCGATTGGAATCCTTCCTGGAATTGGAGGGGGTACAGCAAATATTATTGCCTATGCAACAGCGAAAAACCAATCAAAACATCCTGAAGAGTTTGGCAAAGGTACTCCTGAAGGTGTAGTCGCATCGGAATCTTCGAATAATGCTGCAGTAGGTGGAGCACTCGTTCCGCTGATGGCGTTAGGAATACCTGGTGACACAGTAACAGCGATGCTTCTCGGTGGGTTAGTCATCCATGGGATACAGCCAGGTCCACTCTTTTTCACATCAAATACTGATATTGTATATGGTATATTCGCAGCCCTAATTATTGCGAATATTGCGATGCTTGTATTCTTATTTCTCGGGATGAGATTCTTTGTAAAACTTTTAAGCATTCCAAAGCATATTTTATTACCTATTATTCTTGTTCTCTGCGTTGTCGGTGCTTTTGGAGTAAATAACCGTCTATTTGATGTATGGGCACTTCTCTTTTTCGGTGTTCTTGGTTATCTCCTAATTAAATTGAAATTTCCACTAACGCCAGTGATTCTAGGTTTTATCCTAGGACCAATTGCTGAGACAAATTTGCGTAGAGGATTAATGCAAACTCAAGGTGATTTCCTTCCATTTTTCACGGAGCCTATAGCAGTGTTTTTCTTCGGAGTAGCCATTGTTTCAGTAGGTTTAAAGATTTGGAAGAATCATAGAAAGAAACAAACAGAAATTAATATTTCAGGAGGGGTATAATGAAGAAAGTATTAGGTTTGTTTGTCGTATTATTATTGATGACTGTAGTAGCTTTAGGTTGTTCTGGCCAAGAGACACAAGGAGAGCCTAATGAACAAGCGAATGGAGGAAGTGATAATCAAGAAGGAGAAGCAACTTCTGATTATCCAACAAAGCCAATTGAAGTAATCGTACCAGCAGGAGCAGGTGGAGATACTGATCGAAACACGAGAGCACTAGCACGATATTTAGAAGATGAACTTGGACAATCCATAGTTGTGTCGAATGTTACAGGAGCAGGTGGAACAGTGGCAACACGACAAGTACTAGACTCAGATCCAGATGGTTACACAGTGTTAGCTTTCCATGATTCGATTCTA
The DNA here is from genome assembly GCF_019039105.1 of Desertibacillus haloalkaliphilus. NCBI lineage: Bacteria > Bacillati > Bacillota > Bacilli > Caryophanales > Bacillaceae > Desertibacillus > Desertibacillus haloalkaliphilus. The sequence continues at coordinate 241,504 of NZ_JAHPIV010000005.1, forward strand.
CTTAACTATATCTTAGGGTTAGCTGATTTCTCATTTCAAGATTTTGAAGTCGCGGGTGTTAGTGTACAAGACCAAGGGAATACATTTTTAATTAACGGAGATTCTGAATTTGAAACATTAGATGAATTGATTGAGTTTGCAAAAGATAATCCGAAAGAATTGTCAATTGCAACAGAGTTTGGAGCACATACTCATTTACAATTGCTGGCATTTGAAGAAGCAACTGGTGTAGATTTTAACATTGTTGATGTAGGTGGTGCATCGGATAAGATTACTGCACTTCTTGGTGGGCAAGTAGATGTGAATCCAACACAGTTAGGTTTAGTTAAAGATTATTTAGCATCAGGTGATATGAGAAGTTTAGGCGTATTTGCAGAAGAACGTTTAAATGCAATGCCGGATGTACCAACTTTTAAAGAGCAAGGCGTTGACGTAATTTTTAACAAATCATTCCTTTGGGCATTCCCACCAGGTACTCCTGAAGAGGTCGTAAATGCGTTTTCTGAGGCGATGGAGAAAACTGTTACTGAAAATGAGGAGTATAGAGCTGAACTAGAAAACCATGTAGTGACACCGAACTTTATGGGTCCTGAGGAAGCAATTCAACATTTAGCTGAAACTCAAGAGTTTTATAGTGAGTTACATGCAGAGTAAGTGATTATAAACTGTTAAGCTTATTTCAACCTTTCCCTTTATTATCTTTAAATTATATGCAATCGGATAGTAGGACAATCTTTCTTATCATAAGGGGCTGTTCCAGGTCATTTCATATGATCTGGAACAGCCTTTTTTTGTTAACTATTATTTGAGAGGTTTGGGTTTGTCATTGCATAAATTACTTCTAGCATGAAAAGTACCTAAAATGGTGAAAACAATCAATCTATAAAATGTGTTTGTTAATAGGTATAGTTAGAGTCCAATTGGTCAATAGTTATAATAACAAAAAATTTTGCGAGGAGATTATTCTATGGCGAATAGGAAGAAAAAAAGGTTATTAGCTATTGGTAGTTTTCTGCTAGGGTTTGGGTTTTTAGGTGCAATGGACGGCATTATCTTTCACCAGCTCTTGCAGTGGCATAGTGTTATTATGGATACAGATCGGGCGGGGCAAATCATAAGTGATGGAATCTTTCATTTTGCGACAACCGTTACGCTTGTTGTTGGTGGCATCTTATTGTGGTTAGCTGGAAATCCTGCAGACCTTTCGCGAGGGGTTAGGTTAGTTATCGGTGGCTTTTTAATTGGAGGTGGGATTTTTAATTTAGTTGAAGGAATTATTAACCACCATATTCTGCAAATCCATCGGGTTCGTCCAGCAGCTGATCATCCACTAGTCTATGACCTAGCATTTCTAGCATCAGGAGCTATTCTATTAATTGTTGGTATCATTATTCGTCGAAAAGGTAAGGAAGAGAACACAACAGTTAGTGCATAAAGTATGGAAACGAATGGAGGAGTTGAGATGTATAGAATTGTTAGTTTCTTTGTCATTTTTTCATTTGTGACCGTTGTTTTATATTTTTATAATGAAAGCAGACATCATTATACGTCCAATCACAAAGGGCTTCATGAGCAAATTGAAATTCCCAGTGACGTCTCGGTTCCTGCGATTGATGGTATGATAACTCGAGACTACTCCGGTTCGTGGTTGTTAAAAGTTGAAACGGAGAACTTTGAGTTTGCTCCTGAGAAGGCAGGGATCGAGACAGAAAGTTTTCACGAAGGCCATGCTCACCTGTATATCAACGGTGAGCAGCTAAACCGTTTATATGGTGAATATTATAATATCGGCGAACTAAATGCAGGTACATATGAGGTTATAGTTTCCCTTCATGCCAATAACCATGGCGCACTTACATATAACGGAGAAATGATTGCCTTTGAGGAAACGGTGGAGGTCGAGAAGTAAGGCTTTGAAATTAAGTTAGGAACTTGTATCATAACATCAGTCATGATACAAGTTTCATTATGCTTACAGAATTTATGTCTCCTTGCGCATGATAGGGAGAAGTGTATTAATCCGTTGAGAACAGGTCTAATTTTTCGATGCGCTTGGCCGCTTCGAGTAGAACATCCTCATCGCTTAATAAACCAACACGCACATACCCTTCTCCATGATCACCGAAGCCAATGCCTGGTGCAACGGCAACCTGTGCCTTTTCTAATAATAAATCAGCGAAAGTTTCTGATGTATAGCCTTCTGGTACAGGGAGCCAAGCAAAGAATGATCCTTGTGGAGCTTTTACGTTCCAACCGATGTTTTGCAAAGCTGAAATAAATGTATTCCGTCTGCTTTCATATCGTTGGACTAATTCATCGACACAGTCTTGTGGACCGAGTAATGCTTTTGCTGCAGCTTCTTGGATGCCGCCATATAGGCTGCAATGGAGGTGGTCTTGAATAAGGTTGATCGCTTCAATCACACTAGGGTTTCCGACAGCAAAGCCAACTCTCCAGCCAGCCATATTGTAAGTTTTAGACATTGTAATCATTTCAACCCCAACATCTTTTGCACCGGGAACCTCTAACATGCTTAGTGGCTTCTTTCCATCGAAACCAATGGCTCCGTATGCAAAATCATGGACAATACAAATATCATGTTTGTTGCCTATTTCAATTGCATCTTGGAATAAAGCTTCTGTAGCGGTCGCGCCAGTTGGATTATTTGGATAGTTTAAAAACATCAATTTTGATTTTTGAAGATCATTCTTATGTAGTTGTGAAAAGTCAGGGAGAAAGTCATGTTCTGCTTTGAGCGGCATAAATGACATGTTTGCACCTGCAAGGGCAATACCAGACCAATAATCAGGATAACCAGGGTCAGGTACAAGAGCTACATCCCCTTGATTTAATAAGCATTGGCTAACTTCAACGAGACCAGCTTTTGCACCCATTAGTACGGCCACTTCTTTTTCAGGATCAACCTCAACACCGTATTCGCGTTTGTAGTAAGTGGCAACAGCCTCCTTTAAAAAGGAGTAGCCACGAAATGGCGAGTATTTCGAATAAAGAGGGTTCTCTGCTGCTTCTTGTAATGCTTTGATGATGTGTGGTGCTGTTGGTTGATCAGGGTTCCCTTGGCCTAAGTTGATAATGTCGTCATGCTTTGTTTTTGCAGCTGCTACTTTGTTAACTAGCTTGGCAAAGAATTGTTTTGGAAGTCCTTGGATCATTTCTGAGTGTTCAAATGTCTTCATAGTTACACCTCTCAAACCTTTAAATTCATATATCAATTGTAACAATTTTCAGATAACCTGTATGGGGTTCATACAAGAAATCTTAAGAAAAAAACGCCAGTAGGTGAACTGACGTTTTTTTGTGTTAATTTAACATCCATTCAGGTTTTCCAAACCCTTGGAACTCTTCGTCAATGACTTGTTCAAATGCATCTGACTCAACAACGGCTTTAATGTCTTCAACAAATCGTTCCTCTAGATCACTTGTGTTAACGACCACACGGTTACGATAATCATCTGGCATTGTTTCTAATTGCAGTGCATCTAGTAAATCCATTTGTGCAGCAAGTGCGAAATTTCCAGGTACTGCTGAGAGATCTACACTATCTACAGCGCGTGGTAATTGAGCGGCTTCAATTGGAGAAAAATTTAGGTTTTTCACATTTTCTTCGACGTCTCTTTCTGAGATTGTTAAGGGATTAGCCTCTTCATTAACTGTAATTAATCCTGCTTCCTCAAGCATGAGCAATGCACGTGCTAAATTAGTTGGATCGTTTGGAACCGCAATTTCAGCCCCATCTTCAATTTCATCCATCGAATCAAACTTGTTTGAGTAAATACCCATTGGGGCAGTAGGAACAACTACAACCTCGGATAAATCTAGATTGTTACCTTCAGCAAAGTTCTCCATGTAAATCTTATGCTGAAATAGGTTAGCATCGATTGACCCGTTACCTAATGCAGTGTTTGGTTGAATATAGTCATTAAATTCAATCACATCAACTGTATAACCTTGTTCTTCTAAGCCGGGTTGAATGGCTTTGGTAACCATGTCGCTATATGGACCAGATGTTGCACCAATCGTTAAAGTCCCTTTGTCATCTGCTTGTCCAGAGTCTTGAGCTGCTTCTTCAGAGCTGTTTGAGCATGCTGCAACTAACGCAATCATTAGACATGAAAATAAAAATAATTTCAATTTGTTCATTTTTTATTCTCCTTTTTGAATGTATTTTGCCGATAAGGCGAATGTATATTGTCTTTTTAGTTAATAAAACTAAAAATTTAAATCACTAAACAACTATCTTTTATCGACCGTGCGGGCGATGTAGTCCCCAGCATACTGAATGAACTGAACTAGGCAAATTAAGATAATGATTGTTGTAAACATGACCGTATTATCGTAACGGTAGTAGCCAAATCGAATGGCTAAATCACCAATTCCCCCACCACCAACGATACCTGCCATGGCAGAGTAACCAATTAAACTAATCGTAGTGATCGTCAAGCCTTGGATAATTCCTGGCCTTGCCTCTGGTAATAAGACATCCTTGATAATCATCCATGGTGTTGCCCCAACAGCGATTGCCGCTTCGACAACACCTTTATCAATTTTTCTGACTGCCGATTCTACGATTCTAGCAAAGAAGGGAATCGCTGCCACTGACAGTGAAACGGATGCTGCAGTTGGTCCAATTGTGGTACCAGTAATCCATTGCGTAAATGGTAACAGGGCTACGAGTAAAATAATAAAAGGAATGGATCGAACTAAATTTACAAAAACACCAACGAATGATTTGATGACTTTGTTCTCTAAAAATAAATCACGATCTGTAACAAATAGAAGAATACCTAGTGGTAAACCAAAAAGAATGGCAATACTTAAAGATATGATAACCATATAAAGAGTTTCGAAAAAAGCTTTATTTAACTCCGGCCATAACTCGATTAGTGCTTCTACCATATTTAATCACCTCCACCCCTTGTGTACGGTTCCTTAAATAGCTTAGTAAATCTTCTATTTCTTTACCGTCCCCTCTTAGTTCCATAACAAAAATACCAAGAGGTTTTTCTTTGATATATTCAATCTTACCGTGTAGGATATTTCCTTTAACTTGAAACTTTTGGAGGACATCAGAAACGACCGACTCTTCAGCAATTGCCCCTTGAAACTGTAGTTTAATGATTGTTCCATTACAGTTGTCAGTTAAATGTTGCGGTAGTTCAAACTGTAAAACACTTTGAATGAAATCTTGAGTAAGATTTTCTTTTGGATTTGCAAAGATATCATAGACGGGACCTGTTTCAATCACTTGTCCATTTTGCATAACGGCAATCTGATCACAAATCTCTTTGACAACTTCCATTTCATGAGTAATTAAAACAATTGTTAGCCCTAGCTCTTGATTAATTTTTTTTAAGAGGTTCAATATGGATTTTGTTGTACTAGGGTCTAGTGCTGACGTTGCCTCATCACATAAAAGCACTTTCGGATCATTGGCAAGAGCTCGAGCAATCCCCACTCGTTGCTTTTGTCCACCACTTAATTGGGAGGGGTAATAGTTTTTCTTATCAGCTAACCCAACCATCTCTAAAAGTTCATCGACTCGTTTTTCAATATCTGCTTTAGATTTTTTTGCTGCTTTTAAGGCGAAAGCAATGTTATCAAATACAGTTTTTGAGCTCGTTAAGTGAAAGTGTTGAAAGATCATTCCGATCTTTTGTCGGGCATCACGGAGTTGTTTATTATTCAGTTCAACAAGGTTTACGCCATTGATTTTAACGGCTCCTGAAGTAGGCTTTTCCATTAAATTCAAGCAGCGTAATAAAGAACTTTTACCAGCACCGCTGTAACCAACGATTCCAAAAATATTTCCGTGATTAATGTCCAATGATACATTGTCAACACCTCGAACGGTCCCTTTTTTCGATTTATACTCTTTCACTAAATTGTTGATTTCGATCATATGCTCACCTACTTTTAGTAAAAATTTTTTTGAATAATAACCATATTCATTTGGGATCGCTACCGGGATTGATAAAATAAAAACTGCTTCTTTCACCTTAAGAAAGAAGCAGTACGAATTTATTCGTTCTCCTCATCTCCCAGAATGAAACATTCTGCAGGAAGTAGCACCGTTCCAAAAAATGGAGGTTGCCGGACGTCATAGGGCCTGATCCCTCAGTCACTCTTGATAAGAGTTATAAAGTTCTAAAAATTAAGATTGATTAAATGTTAAATTAAATAAAACATATTGTCAACAACCATTTTTGAGTCTATACCTAATATAGCGCTTACATTGTTGTGACCAAAGGAAATAGAAAATCAATATTTTTGAATAGTAATTTTGTGTAAAAGAAGGGTGGGGGGAATGAGTGTGTAAGAACTGACTGTTGTAGAAGCTTTGAGTTGACCGGTTATGTGATGAAAGTTTCAAAGCCATAAAATAAAGGGATAGACATTACGTCTATCCCTTATGGTTCTTATATTAGTAGCCTACAAATGCTGCACCAACGATGATTAATAGAATAAACAACACGACGATTAACGCGAATCCACCTGTATAACCTGCTCCTACATGTGCGCTCATGAATGAAAACCTCCTTTGAGATAATGAGTGTCTTTTGAGCGACTTACAATACATAATCTATGTAGGATGAGAAATATTGTTTGGGCAAATAACCTAAAATTACATAATTGGGTGATTGCCTAATGATTAGAGTGATAATGCAGCGGATTAACGATGATTGACACGTTTGGCTAGTAGCTGTTTGACTTCGTTATAGGTGAGGCCGGATTGGCGATTTTTTCGTTTTACCTCATCAATGTTTGTTCCAGCAACCGTATAGTTACCAGTTTTGTTGTTGTTATTTGAAAGCATGTGAACACCTCGTTTTTTCTTTAAAGTGGCTTACTTTCATTGTTGTTATTCTTGATTTTTTTTAGTGAGACCTTGGAAATGATTTTTTGAAACGGCATAGAAAGAACGGGTTTTGGTAGATGTTCCATCTGGTTTGAGCGATTAATAAAGACGAAAAATCCGGTGACGGTCCAGCATGTAGCAATGGACAATAATGTCAGCATCAACGGGTGCTCAGTTAGGTTCGCTAAGAGCATATACGTGCTGTAACATGCGATGATAGCAAGAAGAATAATAAAAAAAGGATGAGAGTAAAGGAACAGTTCAATAGCAAGTAGCGAGAGCGTCATTCCAAGTAATGAAAACCCTGTATGCTTGTTGAAGGGGGCTGGTACCTGCTTTGAAATGACCTCTCCAATAAGCCATAGGTTTACGACAGGAATGAAAGCAAGCCAAGCACAGGGGACTTGTTGACGTTTAGCGATTTTGAATAAGCCATACGTACCGAATAGGTATGAATTGAGAATGATGAGAATGACAAGGATGGTTAATGTGAGTGCTGTATGTACAAATGTCGTTAAGAATTGTCCGACAGTCAAAAGGACGCACCTCCTTTTTCGTTGAATGGCTTTTCATGGCTCTTTTGATTTATATGCTCGTACCTTATCGTTTAGGCATCAAAATTAACAGTGATACACAAAAATGCAGCCTCTAAAACGTTTTAGAGGCTGTTTTTTTGGGATGTATTAGATTGTTAACTAGCACCTATTGATTAGGCTGTCTAAGACGTTAATGTCTTTCCTTTTCGCTATATAATCTTTGAAAGAATAGCAGTGATTTGGGTTTGTTTTTCGGTCGAGCTCATTTATAAATTCCCTAACGAGACTTTCAATCGTAAAACGCAGTTCATTACAGAAAATGGGGACATTTTCGATCTTTATTTTCTTTCCTTCGCGGTGATACGTTTCAATCGACATCATCTTCATGTAGGATCCCTCCGTTCTTCTATTTGTATTTTATAATGGGTGCCCATGCTTGTCCGTGAGAAAACTCACCTCAAGTTCTAGATATGGGGTGTAAATGTTGGAATGATTTTTCGCAAGGTGTTGCATACTGTTATTGGACATTTCTTTAAAAGGGAGCGCGTTACGATGAATGAGTGGCCGACTTGGGTGTTGGAATTTTTTATTCCGGCTTTATTTACGCTGTTTTCACTAGTTGTTTTGTTAGTGATTCAATGGAAACTAGAACGTGATGTGAACGATCGTAAAACGTTTTTTTTCTTCCACGTTGCTAATTTGCTATTTTTACTGATGGTATTTGGAGGCGCATCACTTTCATTTGGAAGTGTGATGGATGGTGTAGGCTATGCTCATGGGTGGAATGAGGCATTCATTCGAGTGACACTGATTCCTTTGCCTGTTGTGATGATCGTCTATGTCATATCGACTGTAATCTTTCGCCGGCGTATGCGCCCGTACATCGTAGAAAAAGATAGTAATGTCATTTACTTGCGCTATGCGTGGAAAAAAAGAGGATGAGCTAGGGTTGGTTTATTTGGTATACCGGTTGGCATAACTAGAAGCGACAAACGAATCTGGTTTGACGAGGGCTTTCATCCCTAACTCTTCAAGGCGAGCCATCATTTCTTTCACATATACCTTCGTTTTATTTTGTTTTCCTCGTCCGACATCGAGATGGCCTTCAATAGTAAATGAACTGCCTTCATCAATGTGAGGGAGAGTAATGTCAAGTAATTTACGTTTTTTTTCAGGTGTGAACAGTTGTGCAACTTCCTCAGTGATCGTCGTTTCAATTGAAATCTTTTCATGTAAATTTTCGATCCGTCTCGGAAGGTCACGCCTTGTTAGACAAGCCCATACCCCATGACCTTCTCGGCGGATAACAATCCCAGTTATAAACCGAGTTGATTTGGCGTGAACTTGTGAATCAGTTCCTATCATGAGCCGGTATTGTGCTTTTGGGTCCTGTTTTATAAATGTTTTTATATAATGATAGACGTCCGTAAAGGACATAGACTTATGTGATAAATTATGAAATCGGAAGTGTTTTTTCATTTTTTCACCCCTTTTTATATAGATATAAAAAGGATCAAAAAAACAGACCATTAAATTTGGTCTGTTGTCTCGATCGTTGCTGCTGGTTCTTGTTTTCGAATTGGATTATTTCGAATGGCAAACAAGAAGAATCCCCATAACAAGCCGAGTGAAATGACAGAAAGGATGGTTAGTAGCACGGCCTTCTCGGAAAACTTAGCAAACAATTGATAGCATACATAGATAACGATAACGGCTTGAGTAAGTAAAAATAGAATACCGATGTAAGGGATCATTTCTAAAAGCCAGAGGGCTATGGTTGCTCCTAAGTACCATAGTCCAGTATGTTTGTTGAATGGTTCCATGACGCGGTCACGAATCGTTTCACCAACAACCCATAAATTGGCGACTGGGATAAAGGCTAGCCAGCCATTGTTAACACCTGATTGATCTGCTAATTTCATCAGCCCGATAGCTCCTAAAATATAGGCGACAATACCAATCAAAATAAAGAAAATACTAAATACGACCATGCTGCCAAGTAACAATAATAATAGTTCTTCACCTGACATGTTTTAGCCCCCTTCTATAGTGATATGTGTACGATTATTCATATGAAGGGGACGGCTTATCCGATGCTGAAATCACCAAAATAAGATGACTTGAAGGCGAATGCTTACCTTTCAAGCCGCCATTCCATCAAAGCAAGAGCCTTATCATATGGGTCCTAGTAATGATCTTTGTGGAACTATTGGTTTCTCGTGATCACATACCCTTCACTTAGTAGTCGTTTTTCAATTTTCTCAATATGGGCATCGTCCTTTGTTTCGAGTGATAATTGGATCTCTGTTTGTCCGGGTAAGACCTTTGTACTTATTCGTTGGTGGTTAATGGTAATGATATTGGCCTGAAGATCAGCGATGATGTTGAGTAATTGATTGAGAAATCCTGGCTTATCTGGGACAACTGTTGACAGCGATAAGTACCTTCCAGCTTCAATTAAGCCATTTTCTATAATACGTGAAACAAAATTGATATCCACATTACCGCCACTAACAATCGTGACGACCTTTTTACCGTTAAGGTTTAGTTTATGGTTTAATAAGGCAGCGAGGGCAGCAGCACCTGAGCCTTCAACTAATAATTTATTACGCTCAAGCAAATAGAGCATGGTTCTAGAAATTTCAATATCTTTTACAGTCACGATATCATCAACATATTTTTGGACATAGGCAAATGTTTTTTCGCCAGGACGTTTAACAGCGATTCCGTCTGCAATTGTTCCGGTTGAATGAATTTTTACGGGTGATTTTTTTTGCATCGAGGTGACCATGCTTGCGCAAGAATCGGCTTGAACACCGTATACGTTAATGTTGGGGTTTACAGATTTGACAGTTGCGGCAATACCAGCGATTAATCCCCCTCCACCTATTGGACAGACGATGGCATCAACATCTGAAAGTTGAGTAAGGATCTCTAATCCAATGGTTCCTTGACCTTCAATGATCTTATCATCATCAAAAGGATGGATGAACGTTCGATTCGTTTCCACTTGTAACTGTTTGGCATATTCAAGGGCATCATCAAATGTATCCCCATGTAAAATGACGTCAGCTCCATAATTACGAGTGGCTTGGATTTTAGCCAGTGGTGCTCCTTCTGGCATAACGATTGTACTCGATATCCCCGCTTGACTACTGCTATAGGCAACACCTTGAGCGTGATTTCCAGCAGATGCAGCGATGACACCGTGTTGTTTTTCCTTGTTATTTAATGAGGTAATTTTGTGATAAGCTCCACGTACTTTAAAAGAACCTGTCTTTTGTAAGTTCTCTAATTTCAAATAGATGTTATTGTGAGACAGCTCTGTAAATGTACTTGAAAAATCTAATGGTGTTTGATGGACAACGCCTGCTAAGCGTGCTTGCGCGTGCTTAATGTTATTGATCATTCCCTTGGACACCCCCTATTGACCTTACTATGATTATGTATAGTTCAGGACAACTTACGTTTATGTTTCTTTTAGTTTGTCTCTAACGAAAGGAAGATATGTTGATGGCCAGTTACCAACATGTGGACCAATTAACAACAAAACGTTCGTTAAAATAAAACACATGTCACATCCTAATTGGTGAAGTTCGATTTTAAACAAGGGGGGAATAAAGTTGGGATATCAATGCTTTTACTGTGATTATGATGTAGAGCAGCAAGAGGTACACTTTATTCCACTAGTAAATGCTGATCATGAACGTGAGGAGCCGATGTGTAGAGACTGTTATTTCGAATGGCTTGAAGGCATTAAAGGGTAGACGATCAAAGGGTGAAAAGTCATTACAATGGCTTTTATACCCTTTTTAAAAATGTGCTGGAAACAATGAAGTTCTTTTTGCCCTTGATTTACTGGACGATTTTTAATTTTAGAAATTTAGTGTTTTCTACCTGTTATCAATGAAAATATTTGTCGCTAATGTGATTCTTATGGTATATTTCGCGATAGTGCAAAAAAACTATAGTGATAGAATGGTGGTAGAGGATGTTTCGTTCAATAAAGACTAAACTAATGGCTTTTGTATTGCTGATAACGATTACGCCATTAGTTATTTTAGGCTTATTTAGTTATTTCTATTCGAATCAGCTATTTTCTGACTTTTTCTCTTCTGCGATCCATGAAGAATTAGATCAAGTAGAAAATACAATTGATACGATGTTTACGAGTGTTGAAGAAGACCTTCAATACCTAGCCTCCAAACCTGTCGTTGAACATGCTGATGATTCAATTATCAGCTTTTTTGATCGTCAGGGAGAATGGATCCAACCAATGCATTATGCTTCGGAAGGCATTGAAGGAGAAATTTATGAACTGTTTGATCAGTATGGACAGGCTCACCCGGATACGACGTATGTTTACATGGGAACTGTAGATGGTGGCTATGTTCAATGGCCGAATGAATCCGTTGCTGGTGGTTATGATCCAAGGGAGCGTCCATGGTATCAACAGGCCATTGATAACCCTGGCGCACCTATTCGTTCAGAGCCATATAGTTATGATTCGCCAGACGGTCAAATTGCGATTGTAAGTACAACGATGACAGTCGAAAACGAAGAAGGCGAAGTCATTGGCGTAATTGGGATTGATCGTGGGCTAGAGAAGTTATCAGAAATCATTGGCGATATTAAGGTTGGGGAAAATGGTTACATATTTATGATGACAGCAGATGACACTGTCATTGCTCATCCTGAGGAGAGCTACAATTTTTATACGATACCTGAGTTAAATGATGGCGCACATATGGTGACGGGTGAAGAGCCTTCATTTTCAATCTCAAATTATACTGATATTCTTACATCTGAAAATCAATTAATAGAATCAGAAGTCAATCAACAGTCGAGTTATGTGCAACTGTATACATCCGATTCAACCGGTTGGAAAATGACTGCTGTACTTGAACGTGAGGAGTTATTAGGATACACCGACGCTTTAAAGTGGGTGATTATCTTTGTTGGGGTTGGAGCGCTCATTTTTGCGGCGATCTTTAGTTTCTTTGTAACAAGTACCATCGTAAATCCAATCGTTTATTTGAAAAAACAAGTTCAAAAGGTTGCAAATGGTGATTTAACGATTCAGGTCGAAAATAAAGCTAAACATGAAGTTGGAGAGCTTACAGATGACTTTAACAAAATGGTAACAAGTATGCGTGGGTTAGTGGCTTCAGTTGATCATTCAATCGTTGAGGTGAGAAAGTCAGCTGAAGAGGTAACGGGTATGTCAGAGGAAACAGTTGCATCAAGCCAAGAAGTGGCGAGCGTGATATCAGGAATCGCTTCAGGTGCGTCCGATCAGGCGTTACAAGTCGACCAAACCCGATTAGAGACAGTCGAGTTATCTAAGCAAATTGAGGAAGTGATCCGCGATACAACAGAGATGTCAAACGTATCATCAGAAATAAAAGCTGTGAATCAAAGAGGCCTGAGTCAGGTAGCTCTTTTAAATGAGAAAACGAGTGAGGCTACTAAAGTGTTCAGTAATGTGGAAACAGCCGTGTTAGCATTATCGGCAAAAATATCCGATATTGAAGTTGTGATTGACACCATTAATGATATTTCTGAACAAACGAATTTATTGGCTCTGAATGCAAGCATTGAAGCTGCCCGTGCTGGTGATGCTGGACGAGGGTTTGCTGTGGTTGCAGCAGAAATTCGTAAGCTATCTGAGCAAACGACAGAGGCGACAAACCAAGTTCGTGAAACGATACAAATGATTCAAAGTGAATCTGATAAGACATCGACAGAAATGTACCGAACGAAGGATATCGCTTCTGAGCAGAACCAAGCTGTAACGGACACAGAAGCAGCATTCAATTCAATTGCAGAAACAATTAATGAAATTATTAAATCGGTAGATAAGGTGGCAACTAAGACAAGCGCAATGGCAGAAAATAAAGACGCTGTTGGAAAAGCGATTGATACAATTGCAGAAATCGCAGAAGAAACAGCTGCTTCAACAGAACAAGTTAGTGTGTCATCAAGTGAACAAGTAAAAGCGATCGAGAGTGTATCGCAGTCAACAGAGGCGTTGACTCTATCAAGTAACCGCCTAGAACAGCAAGTGAAAGAATTCAAGATTGATAAGAGTAAAACATAAAGACGCTGGGGGACAAAAGGTGGGGAAAATCAACCTTTTGTCTCAGCTTTTATTCTTCTACTTAAGCATACACGAAAAAATCGTTCATTTTTAAATGGCTGCTGACATATAAATGAACCGGTATCTGATGAAAGTTGGCTCTAGCATATAAGGTTGATTTGCTTTAATCAAACCGGTTTTATTTTACAGTCTACTTTGAAAGCGCTTTTATTAATTGTTAACGATGGAATGCGAGGGGGAATTATGATGATGGATGTTCAATTAAACATTTCAACAATGATTGAAAGGGCGGAAAAGTACTTTCCGAAGAAAACGGTAGTTTCTCGGACGTCATCAGGGGTACAAACCTTTTCCTATCAAGAGATTGGAAGACGTACACGTCAATTGTCTAGTGTTTTGGCACGGCTAGGAGTTGAAAAAGGGGATCGTGTTGGGACCCTTGCTTGGAATCATCATCGCCACCTTGAGTCATACTTTGCAATCCCTGGTATCGGGGCTGTTTTGCATACGATTAATATTCGATTATCACAGGAGCATATCACATACATTGTCAATCATGCCAAGGATAAAGTGTTATTGATCGATGAGGACATCTTACCATTAATTGAAGCAGTTAAAAATCAAATTCCTTCGGTAAAAGCTTTTATCGTTATGTGTGATGGTAAGAAACCGGAAAGCAGTCTCGAACCGTTGTATTCATATGAAGAGTTAATTGCTGAGGGAGACCCCAATTTTGAGTTTGTTAAAGATCTCAATGAACATGAGCCAGCTGGTATATGTTATACGTCTGCGACAACAGGTAATCCAAAGGGGGTTGTCTATTCTCACCGAGCGATTGTGTTACATTCAATGGCGATGGGATTAGCGGATACAGGAGCGCTGTCAGAGTCAGATGTGTGTTTACCTGTTGTGCCGATGTTTCATGTTAACGCTTGGGGGCTTCCGTTTACAGCCACTTGGTTTGGCTCAACCCAAGTGTTACCAGGGCCGCAGTTCACACCGAAACGATTAGCAGAGCTAATTCATGATTATCGTGTAACGTTAGCAGCTGGCGTACCTACCATTTGGCTTGGACTTTTGAAAGAGTTAGAGACTGGAGAGTATGATACGTCTAGTTTGCGTGCAGTTTTATGCGGAGGTTCTGCGGCTCCTGAAGGTATGATAAAAGCATTTGAAGTCAAATACAAGATTCCGTTTTTACATGCCTATGGAATGACGGAAACGAGTCCACTTGTTACGGTTTCCCGTCTGAAAAGCTATCAATCTAAGTTGGACCAAGAAGAACAGTTAAAGGTTAGAGCGAAGCAAGGCCTAGTAGTCCCAGGACTTGAAACAAAAGTGGTTGGTGAGCATGGAGAGGTAAGCTGGGATGGAAAAGAAATGGGAGAGCTTCTTATACGTGGTCCGTGGATAGCCGATGAATATTATCATGATGAACGAAGTCGTGATGCTTTTGTGGATGGTTGGCTTCATACAGGGGATGTCGCCACAGTTGATGAAGAAGGAATTATCAAATTAGTTGATCGAACGAAGGACTTAGTCAAGAGCGGTGGTGAGTGGATCTCCTCAGTTGATTTAGAAAATGCACTGATGGCACATAATGATGTCTTCGAAGCTTGTGTTGTTGCTATTCCTCATCCAGAGTGGCAAGAGCGTCCGGTAGCTTTTGTTGTTCTGCATCCAGGTTGTTCAACAACGAAGGAGGATTTACTAGAATTCCTAAAACCACAATTTGCAAAATGGTGGTTGCCTGACGAGGTAATCTTCATAGAAGAAGTCCCGAAAACATCGGTCGGGAAATTTCTGAAACGAGAAGTACGTGAGAAATATAAAGGACTTTTCACTGCAAACGAGTGTTAATAAAGTGAAGGGGGCTGTATCAAAGGTTGAGAAGATCTGTTGTACAGTCCTATTTCTTTTTTTAAGGCTGTGTTAAAGCTTAGTGTTGATGCTCGTTGATATTGGGCTCATTTCGTGCGAAACCTTAGTTTCGTACGCCTTTCAGGTACTGAAAGGTTGGAAGATATGAATGAAATCATGGAGAAAATTTATGTTCTCATAGGATTTCATTCATATCTCCCATAAAATGAGCCCAATATCAACATTCAACGATAACAGAGCCTTTTTTTAAATATCCTCTGATATACTGTTATCAACAAGCGACTAAGCTAGTAAACTTTAGTTAATAATTTAATGTGGAAGGAGAGTGTGGATGTGTGCAAAAATCAAGCAAATATTCAGGAGCATCTGCGCGTGTTAGAGCAGTGGGAGGCTAACATTGATTTAGATGAGCCCATAACAGATCATAAAGAAGTGAGCGCTTATTTACAATTTTATCAGTTGCCATGCGAATCGATTAACCATTATTTTGGGGCTATTTATGTTGATCAGAAAAAAGTGATCATGCAAGTGTTTGAGCCACTGATGTGTAAAGAGACGATCATCTTATTACACGGCTATTTTGATCACGTTGGATCGTTAACGAATATCATTCACTATTTAGTAAACAAAGGGTATCGTGTCGTTACGTATGATTTAATAGGACATGGCTTATCGGAAGGGGAGCGGTATGCAATCGATCACTTTGAACAGTACCACGAGGTATTAAAGCATGTGGTATCACTATGCAAGGAGCACTTTACTGATCATACGTACCATCTGTTGGCACATAGCACTGGAGCAGCAATTGCACTACATCACCTCAATCATGAAGACGTTGTGTATAAGAAGGTGATTCTTGTTGCCCCACTAGTACGTTCAAATCATTGGTATCCATCGGTTAGTGGGTTCTATTTGTTGAAGCCGTTTATAAAAAAGGTCTCAAGAAGGTTTAGAAAGAATTCTGCAAACGAACATTACCTATCATTCACAAAAGTGGACCCATTACAATCGAAGGAACTTCCATTGAAATGGCTCCGTGCATTGGTTCAATGGAACCGTCAAATAAAAGATGCCGAACCAAATAAGGAACAAGTGGTTCACATCATTCAAGGGACCCGTGATAAAACAGTCGATTGGAAATATAATCTCTCATTTCTACAAAGGAAATTTCTAAATACATATATGTACTCTGTATACGGTGGGCAGCACCAATTATTCAATGAAGAAGCAGGCGTCAGGAGCTTAACGTTTTCGTTTATTAATCAAGCACTAATGGTCAAAGAGAAAAAGTAAGCGAATAAAAAAAGGTTGGACAAAACTAGTCGAGGCTGGGACAAAATGATATGCTCCCTCTAGGGTAGACAGATTAAAAAATAAAAATCTGTTTTACCTTAGGGGGAGTATTGCTTCACCAGAATGAAGGTTTAAGTATTCGTTTACTTTGTGAAATTGCGGGTATTGCACGATCTGCATACTATAAGTGGCTAAATCGT
>NZ_JAHPIV010000006.1 GCF_019039105.1 Desertibacillus haloalkaliphilus
TGTTTCACTATTCCTGGATTTGAAAGGTTATATTTAATGGCAACATCAAGATAAGACTCTCCACTAGTTTGATAATAATGTATAACATCTAGCTTGAATTTCCCAGAATAGCTCTTTGATGTTTTTCTTCTTTCTAACCCTTTTTCACCTACAGTATTATAGATACGAACCCAATTTCTTAGAGGTTTAGAGTCTGGCAACCCCCATTCTTTTGCCAATCTTCGGTAACCACCTTCTCCACTCAGATATGCTTTAACAATCCTTAACTTAAATTCATCATCATATTTAGCCATAAAAAACACCCCCAAAAGTTTGGTCTAACTTTTGGGGGTCGGCTCATCCCTTAGAGGTTTTTTTGTATGGTTTAGTTCATAAAGTTAACAAACTTGAGGAAGCGCTCTAAACTAGTAGCTACTTCTGCACGTACAATACTATCTTTTGGAACAAATTGATTGTTCGGACGGCCTTCAAGAATACCTGCTTGTACAAGTTTTTCTACTTCAGCTTGAGCCCAAGGAGCAACATCTGCTTGATCACTAAAGTGTGCTACTCGAGACAATTCTGATTCGTCATATGAAACAAAGTCCATGGCACGGGCGATCATTGTTGCTACTTGTTCACGTGTAATTGGGTCATTTGGAGAGAACGATCCATTTTCGTGACCTTCAATTAAACCAGCATCAACAGCTGCCATTAATTCATCTACGAACCACTCACTACCACTGACATCAGCGAAACGGTTATCATATTCTACGTCCGTTGCTAAACCGATACTTCTAGTTAGTAAAGCTGCTACTTCAGCACGTGTTGTTGTCTCTCTTGGCTCAAAGTTGCCATTTGGATAGCCTTCAATAATGTACTTCGAAGATAATTTTTCAATGTGATCCTTCGCCCAGTAACCTGCAGTTACATCAGAGAAGCTCACTTCATTTTCAACTACTGTGTATTTACTGTTTGTAAAACTCTTGAATGTTGCACGGTTTCCATTAAACACAGAAGGTACTGGAGTATATGAGCCATCTTCGTTTAAACGTACGACACTTGAACGTTCAGCATTAAAGTCTTCGCCACCCACAATATCACGGCTTACATATTGGTTGAAACGATTAACTGGTGTTGAGCGATCTCCAGAGCTTGCAGATACGCTGAACTCAACAACAGGTGATTTTGCATTTAAAGCATTTTGGCCAATAACATCATCTGTATCTTCTGACTGGTTAACTGAAACTGAAATATTAACTTCATCACTATCAGATAGACCTAACTGCGTGGCTAGCTGTTCACGGTCGATCTCACTTGCAGGTAGGCTGATTGATCCTTCTTGTGATGCCACCTCAACGACCGCATTAGGGTTCTTCTCTTTAACAACATCAAATGCATCAGAAGGGATACGGATCTCTCCTACTTCACCATCGCCTTTTTCGATGTTAAGTGTTACGCGGTCTACAGCCCCTTGGCTATTGACTTTTTCAGTTAATCTTTCGGTATTAACTGTAAGTGTTACTGATGGTTTGCCATCAGGTGTTGTTCCATGCTCAACATCTGCTGAATCACTAGCATCTATACTAGACTCGCCTTGTGATTGATCGTCTTGACCATCACCTGATCCAGAGTCGTCAGAGCCACTGTCTTCACTTCCACTATCTGATCCACCGCTTCCGCCTGAGCCGCCTGAACCTCCAGAACTACCTGAGCCGCCACTGCTGTCATTAGATGAGTCATCATTTTCCCCATCATCTTCCAATGTTGATAAAATGGCATTTGCAAATGCAGTTCTCAAAGCTTTTCTAGTTCCCTCTTCAAGACCTAGCTCTTGATCTAGTGGAGCTTTCATAGCAAAAATATCATTAAATGTAAGACCTGTTGCGTCTTTAAAATTATTCTCTAAATCTTCATATTCAGAATTTTCCTCAACAGTTTCTCTTACATTAGTACGGATAAACGATTCATAATCAAATTCTCCATCATTTAGTTGCTCTGAAATATGCTCTAATAATGATTTAGAACGAACATGGTCTTCAAAAGCAATGAAGAAGCCAAGAAAAGCATCAACCGTTACTTCACCTTCAAAGATTGCATGAAAATCTTCTCTGTGGTTATTTCTAAAATCATTAACTGCACTAGTTAAATCTGAAGCACTTGTTGAATAAACAATTTCTGCAACAGCCTCGGCAATTTCTACAGCATTACCGCTACTAGTTTTAGTGTCGATTTTATTTATCAAATCTGAACCTAGTACATTTCCCCAATTTACGCCATCAAGTTCTCCTTTTGCATCATTAATAATCTGCTTATCCGTATCATTCATCTCGTCATAGATGTTTACTAGACGATCGACAAAATCATCAGCAGTTACCTCTTCCGCACTTACAACTTGTTCTCCTACAGGAACAACGGTTGCGAGTGGTGTTGCTACTAAAGCCGTTGCTAACATCACATTAATTGCTTTTTTACTTAACGGAAAACGTTTCATTTACTTTTCACCTCAATAAAATTTTGTTCTATATTTGACTTAAGAATCCCCAAAGATTTAAAAATTTTATTATCTAGTCCTCTAATCTCAATTTCTATCATGGTACATATGAACAAGTATAGTCTCTTGAAAATATTACCACAATCACCTAGGATAAGTATACTATATTTAAGTGACTTCTAGGACAATAAGTCTAGTTTACAACTGTTATCTCTACATTATAAGTTGTTTTCTTGCTAGTATTGTTGCTATTCGTTAATTCAATAACGATTGCAAATGATTTTGTGTCACCTTCAATATCAGCACCAAAATTAATCAGGGTTGCTAATGCACCTGCATCTAAACTAGACAGATCATCTACCCCAGGTAAGAATAGTTCAAACAAATCTAATGTCTGCTCACCACTATCAAGTTCAACACTAGTTTCAACACTATTAGAATCATCAGTTAACAACCCTAAACGATTGGCACCATTTTGATTCTGAATCTCTTTAATTTCCACTTTAACTGGGACATTAAAATCCCCTGTTATACGTTGAACAGAAGTATTTGCATCAACCTCTGCTCTAAAGGTATTACCGCTTTTAGTAAAATTAATATTATTTATATCAAGGTTAGTTACTTCAGGTGTTGAGTCATTATTAGTATTCCCTTCTCCGCCACCGGCTCCACCAGCGCCATCCGAACCAGAATCACTGTTATCCTCACTCTCGTCTTCCGTTCCTTCGCTATCTTCAGTAGAATCTTCACTCTCTTCTACTTCAGCGATGCGGTCCTTGATGTCATCGAAGTTCTGAATGATATCTTCTACCTTCGAATCTTTTGGCACAGTTACTTTTTTAATCTCACCGTCACGGTCGATTGTGATTTTTTCACTGCCATTAATTGCGACGCTCTCGATATTTCCTTTACCCGTAAGCTTCACTTCTTTTGTACTGTTGAGAACAAGTGATGTTACCGCTGCGTTAATTTCAACATCTTCAGCATCACCTTCGACTGAAACAGACTCAATCGTTTGGCCTTCCTCTGCTGAAATTGATGCGCTCGTCTGCATGCTTACTTCTCGAATTGATGTTGAACCGGTTGCGTTTACACGTACACCATTTTTCTTGACTTCGACTTTTCCTAATGAACTATTCGCAAATGTCACATTCGCGTTTGTACTATTTAAAATGGAAACTTGCTGAGTCGTAAGGATTTTTTCTGAGACGATTGTATTCCCCTCAACGGTTAGTCCATCAGCAGCAAAACTCGTTTCAGAATAGATTTCTAAATCACCAGCCACCGCTAGGTTTGTCACTGATACGTGGTCACCATTTATGACAACATCACCGTTAACTGTATAGTCACCGCCATCAAGGACAAGGATGTCTGATTCCGTACCACCCGCATTGGTCTCAAGGTACGTTACGCTTGTTACCTCTTGACCAGAAGTTTCGACACGGACATTCGCACCCGCTAACGCGTCCTGATTATCTCCATTCAGTAACGCTTGAACATCACTAGCAACTTGATAAGACACACCATCAAGAACTATTTCCTCATTAGAAATGCTCTCAATTGTTTGCACTGGACTCTCCACCTGCTCGGCGCGGTGCAAAAATGTTGCCGCTTGTCCACGTGTCACATCATCCCCAGGTGAAAACGTCGTTGTCGTCGTCCCTGTTGTGATCTCGTGGTCAACTAATGGAGCGATAAATTCGCTGTACCATACATCTGCCCTCACATCTGTAAATGTGCGACTCGCATCGCCACCCTCTTCAAGTTCCGGGTAAGCAAGCACAATCATTTTAGCGATTTCAGCACGTGTCACTGTATCGCCTGGTCGGAAAGTCCCGTCTGGGAAGCCATTCACAATCTCAGCATCTACTAACGCTGAAATGGCGCCCGTATACCAAACCCCGTCTTTTACATCTGAAAAACTAGTGGCTGCAGAGTTCTGACTAGTATCGAACTCTAAAAGATCCGCCAGCATTACTGCAGCCTCAGCACGTGTCACCGAATCGCCTGGTTTAAACGTTCCATCCGGGTAACCTTTCAAAACACCTCTTTCAACTAACGCTTCAATCGCCTCAGCGTAGTAAGCCGAATCGTCTACATCCGTAAAACTCACATCAGCTGCAAACGTACTTCCAGCCACTGGTGCAGCAACCACTGCCGTTGTTGCCATTGATGCGGCTAAAAATTTACTAAAATCGTTTGGGGAATACTTCATCTAAACATCCTCCTATATAAATCTATCAAACCATATATTAATGATAAAAATGGTAACAAACTAGAACAAAATCCTCAGTCATATGAAACTACTTTAAGTATTTTACCACAAACAGTTTTAGGAAACATATTAAATTTCGGTAATGTTCTCTTATGTATCGTCTTAATTAAACGTTTGTTTAAGTGCTTCTGAACATTTCCCTTCAAACAATTATCGGCAAGAACACAATTTTTTTCGATAAACGAAAAGAGCTAACGCAATGCCTAGCATTCCGCCGATCGTATCTAAGACCACATCTTCAACGAGCCCCGTGCGATTCGGGTGCAATAGATGGCGAAACTCATCAACCGCGGCAAAGATGACGATAAAGCCAAGAGTCAATGTTGCACGAGTGATCGTTTTAAGTGAAAAGAGTCGTAAAAAACGATACATTAAAAACGCTAAAACAAAAAACACAACAAGATGAGCGCCTTTGCGGATAAAAAACTCAATAAACCCCGCTGTACCACGTGTTTCAATACTGACGATCGATTCCGAGTAAGTAAAAGAAACCCAAGAAAACCAGCGTTCAACCCAACTCAAATCAAAAGAACCAACGACCGGTCGAGCGTCTTGCTGTTCGTATGGCTGTGTCGATGCAAAAACGATCACTCCACCCCAAATAAACAGCGGCAAAAAATAATAAATGATACGCCCTACCTTACTTGACTGCACGTTGTCACCCCATGTTTTGAAACCTTGTTCGCTTCCACTTCTTGTACAAACGGCCGGAGCTGCTCTGAAATCTCTCCAACAAACGCAGATAGTTCAATCGACTCAGATTCACTATTCCCCTTTTGATAGGCCACTTTTAATATATCTAACAATATTTCCTGTTCACTCTTCGTTTTCACATCCACTTCCATCACCTACTTTTTCCAATTCCATTGCCTCAATTATAGTGGAAAATAACCAGATTGAGAATATCTGTTAATTACTTTTCTATATATATAGTAAAAAAAGGAAGCCGGTCCCCAACTAGAAGTGACCGACTTCCTTTTCTTTTGACTTGATTGACAATAGCTCAATTAACTACGCCAACAAAAAAGCAAGCATCGTGCTTGCTCCAAATTTTTATTCTTATAATTTATGTGAGTTACTGCTTTTAGAGGATCACAGGAAAAACACTCCTCTACCTTCTCCCTGTAATCCGTTTTAAATCCCTGTTTCTAAAGCGCATGTAGTAGCAACCATCATCACCTTTATATAGCTTAATCTTGAAGATCTCTAATGGCGTCCATACCGCGTTCATCTGAATCAAAGGCACTAGCCATACCCCCATTTATTTCCTTTTATACCAATTATACTACAACCATAGTAGAAATACTACCATTTTATTAGAATTATCAGAAAACGGAAGAGAAACGGTGCCAGGCACCCCCCATGTGGTGCCTGGCACCGTTTCTGCAGGTACTCTTGACAGTGTATTAACCAAATAGTACACTAATACTCATATACAATATTCAAAAATGGAGGCGTTCATGATGACCGCTTGGTTGAATTTAACGAAGAAAGAACTGCGTTTAGGGGTACCTGCCTTTATCATCCCACTTGTTGCTTTTGTTTTATTAGTAGCAGTGGCTGCTTATTTCGGACAACGCGCGGGGTATCCTTGGGAAGCTGTTGCCATTGTTGCCTTATCAGCGATCGGTGTCCAAGGAATGTACCTCGTCTATTACTTGCTTTACAGTTTAGCTTCAGAAAGAAAGAAGATGCATCTTTGGCTCCATACGCCAATGTCAGGCTATTCACTTCTTCTAGCAAAACTAGTAGCCGCACTAATTTCGATGGTCATTACCTTTGCTATTACTGGTCTTACGCTGATGGTCGCCGTTAGTAGCGTTGAGAACATCCCAATACAAATCCGTTGGATGGAAGTTGCAGATATCGGCCTTTTGGGTAGCATTCATATTTTTTTAATTGCGATTAATTTTGCGGTTTGGTTTTTATTTTTTTGGATGATTTTCTTATTACTCTCACGCACCCTCAGCACGTTCCTAAGTCTTATTGCAACATTTTTCTCATTTATTATCATTAATGTGATCATCTATGGCTGGTTTACCGAGACAGCATTTTATAGAGCGATCACGATGTGGGGGCCTATCAATCTAGACGAGATTCTCTTTAGCCTTAGTATGACGAGCAGTCTTGACGGCGGGACAGACGTCGCTACCGAAACCGGTCCACTAACGGTCTACTTCGGCTTTTACTTCACCGAAGCTTTATTTACCTTACTAATCTTTGTTGCGGCTTGTTGGATTCTCGATCGAAAGGTTGAGGTGTAGCCGATGGTTGATACATTTCATTCATCAAAACCGATTTATCAACAGCTCGCTGACCGAATTAAGCGAAAAATTTTACGAGGCGAGCTACACCCTGGGGATAAACTGCCGTCCGTACGAGAAATGGGAATCCAATCAAACGTCAATCCAAATACCGTGCAGCGAACATACCGGGAATTAGAAGCGACAAACATCGTTGAAACAAAACGGGGACAAGGAACATTTGTAACTGAAGATCGGGTGATTTTAAAAAATATGAGAGAACTGATGAAACAAGAAGAGATTTTGGAATTTGTTAAAAGTATGCGCGAACTCGGCTACGAGGATGATGAAATTGAAGCTGGTTTAAAAGCTTTTTTACACGAACAAACAGGAGGTATGGGCAATGATTAAGCTCGATCAAGTGACGAAGAAATATTTGCGAAATATCGCCTTGCGTGAGGTTGACCTAGAACTGACAAAGGGGAAAATTATCGGCCTAGTTGGTGAGAACGGCAGTGGAAAATCAACAACGTTAAAACTAATTGCCGGTTTGATCCAGCCGACGAAAGGAAGCGTAACCGTAAATGAGGTTCCTGTAAACCATCGAATCGCCAAGCACGTCTCCTACCTATCAGAGCTTGATGAGTATTATGGCTTCTACAATGTTGGGCAAACAATCGACTTTCATGCCTCCCAGTTCCCTGACTTTAACAGCGAAAAGGCAGAAGAAATTCTCAGATTTATGAAGCTAGATAAGAATGCTAAACTAAAGCACCTTTCAAAAGGGAACCGTGGCCGTTTAAAAATCGTGCTTACTCTCGCTCGTGAAGTGCCAGTAATTTTAATGGATGAGCCGCTTTCGGGGCTCGATCCAATGGTCCGTGACTCAATCGTTAAAGGCTTAATCTCGTTTATTGATCTTGAAAACCAACTAGTTCTAGTCACAACTCATGAAATCAAAGAAATTGAAATGATTTTAGATGAAGTAATCGCGATCAAAGATGGAGACATTATCGGACATCACAATGTAGAACAACTTCGAAGTGAGAAAAATATGGGCATTGTTGAATGGATGACAAGTATTTATGAATAAGGAAGAAATCCGAAAAGGCTGACTCCCTTTTCAGATACCATATTTGAAGTCTACGATGTGCCTAATTGCTCACCTTTAGACGAATAACGAACGAAGCCATGGCTAACAGCTTTGGCTTTTTTTCGTAAAAGAAAACGAAACATGAGACAACCATTCCCAAGCATAGACATGTTGTAACCAAGCTTTCGGAATGGGAGGGACACCAATGAAATCACTTGCTAGAAAGCAACCGAACCCTAAAATAATTGCAGTCGGCGCACTCGTGTTACTGCTCGTTGTGATTATTTCCGCTTGTACGATGATGCACCAACCTGAAACAAAGGTTGTAAAAAAGTTTTATACGTATGAACAGAACCGTGAATTTTGGCATTCTTATGACCTCTTCCACTCACAAATGAAAGAGCGCTTTTCAAGGGATGGTTATGTACAGGATCGCGATCACATCTTTGTTGAGCATTTTGGTGTCAGCACCTATGATTTAGAGATTGGCAGTTCGAATAAGCTGAGCGAATGGCAAATGTCTGAAAATCATGAACCTCTTGCCCCTGTCTATCAAGTGCCTGTCACCAAAACATATAACAGCTCCTATGGCGTCTTTTCAATTCATCAGGACGTTTTTGTCGCCAAGGAAGATAATGAATGGCGCCTGCTCTGGTCGTATAATTATGAGGAATAACGAAGAAATGGACAATTACGAACAAGCGGGTGCCGTTTGGATCTACCTCAATGTCTATTTGAGACGATTAATAGGAGTCGAAATCACGGATAGCGGGTCTTCGAGGGCCAATGCTGTCGAAGTCCTCAATCGTCGGAAATGAATATTCATCATCTGACAATTTCCAAGGAAATAATCCGACAATCCATTGTCGAACGACTATATTTCCACGTTGTCCTGCTGGCTAATTTCCATAAATAAGAAGATTGTGTTAAAGTGGAAATTAACTTTTAAAAAAGGACGTAACGATCGTGAAGCATATTCTACTATTTCTAATGGTCGCCTTCATAATAAAGTCCTCGATGACACCACAGTTACTGGTTACGGAGCCAGCAACATGGTTTCACCTCCCGCATTATGAAGGTCCCTTTCAATTATCTTTTCTCTTTAACGCTGACAGTCCGTTTTACCGATTCTACTCCCTTCGAGTTGAGGAGGAATTTTTATTACGGAAATTAGGACATGTGCTTTCTTACGCAACTCTTACATACTTACTCTATTTGAACCTGTCGATCAAAAACCTCTGGGTGAAGCTATTGGTTGTCTGGGGAGCGGTCACGTTATTCGGTTTCCTTGATGAAATAAACCAAACATTTATTTACTCACGCGACGGACGCTTACTTGATGTGATCCTTAACTCAACGGCAAGCCTCCTCACCGTCGTCATCATTTCAACCGTTGTTATGATTTCAAAGAAAAAAGCAGTGACAAAGATGATAAAAAATAAAAGAAGCATTTGATCAGGAATGAGATCAAATGCTTCTTCATGTTTTGAGCGCCTTATTCACTTGACCAATCAGTAAAAGAGCCGGTACCATTGCATCCCGGACAATTCAAT
Organism: Desertibacillus haloalkaliphilus; assembly: GCF_019039105.1. Taxonomy (NCBI): domain Bacteria; kingdom Bacillati; phylum Bacillota; class Bacilli; order Caryophanales; family Bacillaceae; genus Desertibacillus; species Desertibacillus haloalkaliphilus. The sequence goes on from NZ_JAHPIV010000006.1 coordinate 9,638, forward strand.
TCATCGGCACTAAAATAACCATAATACTCGCTGATTAGCATCGGATCATACCCCAATCCACTGCAATCAGGGCACTTCCCCGATGCTTGTGCCTTAGCAATTCTCTTTTGGTACCGATCTTCTCTCCATTGATTGAACGCATTAAGTAATCCCATATTCATCCACCCTAAATATTAGTTTTCACTTAGGATGTGACAAATATCGAAAATTCATACATGGCAACCGGGGGTCAGACCCCTCACCAAAATCCTCATTTCATCACACAAAAAAAGAACCTGCGATCCTTGCAGGCCCCTTGTTATCAGCTTTATTTACTTTATCGCATTAATGCAGTGAGGGGGTCAGACCCCTAATTGTGGAGGGCTTTGTCCCCATGATTGGCCTTCGACAATGGATCTACCGAAGTGAAACAGGATCAATGCGATACCAAATGTGAGGGTCGCAACCACAAACTGCGCTTGTATAACCAATAAAAATGTTAGTAACACACTTAAAAATTGAAAAACGGATTGAAGAAGTATTTTTTGAAAATCCTTTTTATACGTCATCATTAAAATTTATCCCCACCTTTTAAGAATTTTTTATACTATTAATCTACCTTCTTTAACGTCAAATCTAAATGCGAAATGTCACAATCCAGCCTAAAAGCTTAACTTTTTTATTATCCTATTAATTAGTCTTCCACCCAACTTCATTATATAAAACCAATATGAACTAAATATGAACTGAATAAAGAAAATTATGTAATTGCACTGAACCCTATCATCATGAAAATCATATCACTCCTCATCTAGCAAATCCTTCAACTTGATAGATAACCTCCCAAAGAAAAAAAGAGATGAGGACCCTATTAACATAAAGAAGGGTCCTCATCTCTTATATATAAATGTGTCATCTTTGCATGAATAACACCACGGTTACTCCACTGACTCAAGGAAGATATATTGACTATCACCACCTGCAAACATCATTCCTGAATCAACTTCAAGGATAAATGGACGATCTAGATCGGGAACTTCAAATGCAACCATGCCATTAACCGTGAATTCTGGATTGACATTTTCCAAGAAAAACGAAAGTCCGCCAGATGCTAGTCTCGTTGCCGTTGAATCTGGGTCAAATGTACTGCCGCTATTGGCATCAATCACTTTTAACATCGCAGAATCTATCATTCTCGCTTCGTTATCATTATTCATAATATCCAGATCAACAATTAAAAACATCCCACTCGTTTCAGCGACTTCAAAATCACCTTCAATACGATCTTGTGCGTAAATTTGGTTCGCTACATATGTAAGCTCACCTGCCTGCACAGCTTCATTCATTCGAAACACCTGTTGTCCGTCATAAACGAACTCATCAGATTCACCTTCACCAGCTTGCTCTGTCTCATCAGCATTAGCTTCACCTTCATTGGTATCGGCCTCTTCCTCTGTTGCAGGTTCATCGGTTGTTTCAGCTGCTTCGTCTCCTTGATTAGATTCTGTCACTTGCTCCTCTGGAGTGGACGAAACCTCTTCGTCCCCATCACCAATAATAATACCTATAAAGACGAGAAATACGAAAAACCCCAAGCCACCTAATAATATCTTTTTAAACATATACTCTTCCCCCTTTCATTTATTGTGCAACGGGTTGCTTTTTGGGTTTACGCATAATGCCCATTAGCCCCGCTGCCACTAGGAATAAAGCTGGTACGACACCAAATAAACTAATAGAAATTAATATAGCTATACCACTAATCACCATCAACCAGCCTCCAGCTTTCGCCTTAAACTTAACAACAATCGCCCCGATGATCGCGAGAGCACTAAATAGAAAAGCACTAGCTCCCAAACCTGATATTTCACTGCTACCACTTACTGCCTCATCAATCCCGCCGATAAACAGTGCCAAAAATGCACCACCAAAACCAATAAGACCACCTATAATACCTAATACCACTTCCGTAGTCCTACTCACATTTCCACACCCTCTTCCATTTTCTGATAACAACACCTATATCATACCACAATAATGGTAATAAATAACTATAATTCGTCAATTATCTACTATAATTTTATAAATAATAGAACTTAAATAGTAAAACAAACCTATGTAATTAGCATTGTTATCGTTAGAAAGGCGCGAATGTAAAAAAAGAAAAAAGGGGTCAGACCCCTCACTAAAAATCACCATTTCCCCGCACAAAAAGGAGCCGCGTACCAGCGAGGCCCCTTTTTACTAACTTTATAAACTTTATCACATTAACGCACTGAGGGTCAGACCCCTAAGGAGGAGGGGAGATGACCCGAACATTTTTACCGAATTAATTCATAGCGTTGTATAAAGACTTTGCAAACTCAACCCGTGAAACAGTTTCTTTGGCCTTAAATTCCTCTGATTTTTCGAATATTCCTTGTTCAACTAAAGTCACAACATCTTCAGAGTGCGCGGGACTAACATCCGCTAGATATCCCATTTCTAGAGAACTCTCAGCAACCGGCGCGATGCCAAATGCCCTCACTAAAACCGAAGCGAGTTGTTCTCTTGTTAAGAATTGATCAGTCATAAATACAGCTCCATTCCCTTTGAACAATCCAGCTTCAGTAGTAGCTGCAATTGCTTTAGCAAAAGAGTGATTGGCATGAATGTCATTGTAATTTTCTAAAGCACCCTCTAAGTTTTCCGGTACATCTAATTGAAGTCCACTTGTAAACATCTGTGCTGCTTGAGAACGAGTAATTTTTTCATCTGAACGAAATTCCTTTGTACCATCCGCTAATTCATATCCATTGATAATCCCAGTTGCTACTAAGTCCATCACCACTTCATAATCGGGATGATTCGGCTGTAAATCAGTAAACGTAACTGGTGATTCAATTAATGTTGGGGATTTTCGATGCCCGGTTGCTTGCTCATAATCATAAGCCATCGCAATAAGGTCAGCTTCACTCCACATCTCACCGAAAAATGCCAACGCAAACGGTGATCCACTTTCGTAATAACCCGCCGGAACAGTTATTAGTGGCAAGCCACTAATGTTAATTTCAGACACCGTCGTCGCACCAATGTTTTCTCCCCCTAGCTCAGGTGTTTCTTTATACATTTGTGGGAATACAAACGCATCAAGTTTATGTTCGTCCATCACTTCATTGATGATTCGTAAGTACTCATTCCTAACCTCATTAAAATGGGTTAAATCTACTTCTACTTCTGGGTTACTTAATGCTTCATCAATATCGACACGTCCAACTAACCAGCTTAGTGGTCCATCCTCTGTCCAAGGGATTTCTCCCGCTTCTGCAAAGACATCGTCAATTGTCAGTGCATCATTATCTGGATCTAAGTTTTTCAAATAGTTTGCTAGATCGTAAAAGAATGACTCATAGCCGACATTCCCTGCTTCCTCAACATAATTTGCAAATTCAGAACCTGCAAATGGATCGTCGACAACCTCTGCCCCTTGGCTTTCTAGTTGTTGAATAGCGAGATTATAAAGCTCTGCTGTTTCTTCTGTCAGTTCGACATCACGCCACCCTGCACCAAAAAGCCCAATTCGTTTACCGTCAAGAGCAGAATCATCAAGAGCTGATAAGTATCCATTACTTGGAACGTTACCAATTGCTGCTTCAGTTAACGGATCCACTTCGGTGTAACCGGCCATAACGTCTAGCATCAACGCAGCATCCTCAACCGTGCGGGCATGCGGCCCTAGTACATCACGTGTACTTCCTGCTAGGGGTGTAACTCCTGTGATCGGTACAAGTCCAAACGAAGGTTTGATACCAACAACCCCTTGTGCTGCAGCCGGGTTTTGGATCGATCCCCCGGTTTCTTCAGCGACTCCCATGACTGCAAAGTTTCCTGAAACGGCCATAGCCGTCCCACTACTACTTCCACCTGGAGCAGCGGTCGGGTTAAAGGCATTATACGTCGGTCCATCCCAACTCGTACTTGCATGTGTACCTGTCGCACTAAACGCTGGAATATTTGTTTTCCCAATAATAATCGCACCTGCTTCTTTCAATCTAGTCACCACTGGTGCATCATTGGTTGGCATTAACTCAATGCCACCAGCTTCCTCACTGAGTGGAGCCCAGCCAAACGTTGTTGGAAATCCACTAACATCAACTGCTTCTTTTATAACGACTGGTATACCTGCTAAAGGTCCAAGCTCTGCTCCTTCCTCACGTAAGCGATCAATTTCCTTTGCATCCTCTAAAGCTTCATGATTCATAAACGTAAACGCATTATATGTTCCTTCGTATGTCTCAATCCTGTCAAGATAGGCCTGAATAATCTCCTCAGTTGAATATTGACCATCCTCATAACCAGATAACAGTTCATTAGCTGTTATTTCCTCAATCTTCAAACCTTCTGATGCAAAGCTCGCAGACCCGAAAGATAGTACCCCTGTCAATCCAATAATGGACGTTAACACTAGATACATTACTCGTTTTATTAACTTTTTTTGTTTCACGTTTTTAACCCCTTCCCTATTTAATAGATCTAGTAAAAATTTTTAGAATTAGCGTCCCCCACCTCCTTTTAAAAAAGGTAACATTTTTAACCATATGAATCTTTTAGATTGAGAGATAATATTTCAAAGAAAAAATGAGGGAAAGACCTCCCCTCATTTCTTCTCCTCACTTTTAACTTTTTATTCTCTAGGGTCAGACCCCATCAGTCCTCTTCCTTTTCCAAAAACTGCTGTAATTGGTCCAGGCGTTGGTCGAATTCTTTCGTATCAATCTCTTTTTCATTGAAAGTATCAAAGTTCCCCATGTCTGGGAATTGACTATTAGCCACCTCCCTACCCGCCGCACTCTGCTTATCCCCTAATTCCTCCACCGGTACAGCGGAAGCGATACTTGGGTCTCGTTGGTCAATCTGACGCAAACGAGTAAACAACCCATCATACTCGGCCTGAAGCTTCTCACGCTCTTGAAAAATTTGCTGCATCCGCAACTGAATTGCCGCTCTCTCATCGAAAGTCATACTATTATTCACCTCTGTTTTATAATTAATTTTATTTTCTAAATTATAACATAATTCAAGAAGGACGAAGTGACTGTAAAACTGCTAGTTATACCATTTTAAAAATTTTTTCTCACATATCACCTGAAACTCATCGTTCTCACTATATATAGAGTGAAAGGAGGTGAGGGTGATGGCAGTCATTAAAAACTCACGACTATCTCTTCAATTCGAAGTTGGGATTGATGATGATGGGTTACCGATCTATAGGACGAAAAGCTTTAACAACGTCAAGTTAAACGCCACAGACGAACAACTAACAAACACAGCACAAGCACTAATTGGCTTGCAACAGCATCCAGCGATGAGCATCGAACGAAACAATGTTTACAGCCTAGTGTAAGGCAAAATTATTTACTTAACGAAAGGAGGAGCTACTCATGGACAAGCAAATTCAATTACAATTTGAAAATGTCGAGGGGCGTACAGTAACCATTTCACTCGATGACCCAATCGAACCCGTTGACCAGGAAACTGTTCGCGCAGCAATGGATACGATCATCTCAGAAGGCGCTATTGCATCAACTCGAGGCGATCTCGTCGCTAAGAAAAGCGCACGCATCGTCGGTCGCACCGTAGAAATGGTCGATATTAGCGAGTAGAGTTGAAGCGGTGTGAGGGTCCTATCTTGGACGGCTCTCACCGCTCTTTTTTCACTATGTACTGAAAGGGGGATACGATTATGGAAGTTTGGTTGCCACTCCTCAGCGAATATGGCTTCCCGATTGTGGTCACACTCTACTTATTACATCGAGTCGAAAAAAAGCTTGATGCTGTCAACCATTCAATCATCGAATTGGGTGCCAGGCACCATAACGCCTATAAAAAAACCAGCTAATAAGCGGTGCCAAATAAGCGGTGCCAGGCACCTTAACACAGGTGCCTGGCACCCTTTTATCCACAAACAAAAAGAGCATCCCATTCAAGGAAAGTGCCCCAATAATTATCTCTATCTATTTTTAGGTTTTGTTTTATTGGATTTTCAAACGGTGAATTTCTAACTTGTTTTTTGATGTTTCTAAATACGTGTACTCAATGTCACTTGTCAATGTATCAAGACGGGTATTTACTTCGGCAAAACGGTCTGTCATCTCTTTTCGGATACTTTGTTGGCCAGCTTTGAGGACTTCAATATCAGCTTGCATTGCCTTTTGACCTTCTTCTAGATTAATCAGTCGACCTTCAATTCCTGTAAAACGCTTGTCCATTTCTCCAAAACGCTTATCCATTCCTTCAAAGCGCTCGTCCATTTCTCCAAAACGCTTGTCCACGGCTTCAAACTTCTCGATCATTTCGTTTCGAAAGTCCTTCAATTCCTTTTGAATAACCGACGTGAGCATTTCCTTTAACTCGTCCATGTTCATACACCATCCCCCACCTTTTTAAATTGGCATAAGACTAAGTGACAGTACAAGACTCGGGATCGAAACATTATTACCCGCAAAACAAGAACATAAGTTCCTTACATAAAATTATACAACAATCCATAGAATTGGTGCCTGGCACCGTTGTTGGGGTGCCTGGCACCAATTCTATACCATACATCTACGTATCAAACCTAATCCGCACTTCAACCAAATCCTGCACGGATCCATCCATCGCACTACGCGTATACACTTGTAGCACGCCAGCGTCGGCGGTTGGTTGATTGTCAAAGGGGATTCGATCTCGAAAACGGCTATAGGTGGGGGCACCGTATTCGGCGGTTGTGAACGTTTCTTCTGTGACTACGACTCCATTGTTATCCACAACTCGGTACAAGACATTCGCCTCAAATGCTCGGGCATACCCAGTGATAACTTGATTATCACGAATCATAAATCCTGGGAAAGGCTGCGTGACAACGATGTTTGTAGACATTGGAAGTGGAATGATAAGCCTCATCCCTTGGTAAAGAACATCAGGTGAAAACGTCAGTCGTCGCTCATTAGCTTGGAGGATAATTGGGATCCCCACCCCTATTCGTTCTGATATTGATGCAAGTGAATCGCCCTCCTCAACTTCATAGACAACAGCAGGAACATGAATTTGTTGATGTGGCAAAATAAAATTAGGATTGTGGATCGTCTCGTTGATCCCAACCAAAAGCTCTGGGTCAGCCGTAAATCGCTGTGCTAAAGCACCTATCGTATCACCTTGTTGAATGACGTACAATGTCAATGTTTCCGTTGCAACCTCTTTGGGGATCACAAGCAATTGCCCCTGATAAATCGTATACGGATCAACAAAAGGCGGATACAAAGCATTAGCACGGGTAATCGACTCCACTGTACTTTCGTAACGGACGGCAAGACTGTACACCGTCTCGCCAGGCTGAACTGTATGCAAAATATGTGTACCAAACATAATAGGCATTTGACACCGCTCCTTTATGAGTTCACTACTTATAGATATGAGTGAGCATGGCGGTGTTATGCCTAGGGTGCCAGGCACCACCAATGCGGTGCCTGGCACCCTCACTAAGACAACGGATCGCGCATCAATGGAAGTGTTAGGCAGTGAATGGCTCCACCTGCTTTTTCAAACTCTGATACATCAACAGCAATGACCTCTAATCCATGCTGTTCAAGCAATCTCATTGTGTTCACCCCTGAAGCTGGACAGACAACTTTACCGGGCGCAATTGGTAGGACGTTAATTGCTAACAAAGGCTCATTGGGGTCGACATGCAAAAGCTCAAAGCCCATTTGATGAAGCTCATCTAAAAACCAGAACGGCAATAATGATTTATTTACGAGCGCTTTTTGACGGTCCAACAACAAAAAAGCTTCATCTAAATGGATGATTGTGGATGGCAAATCAATCGAGATTAATTCGATATTTTGTACAGAAAGGACGTTTCGCAATTGTTCAATCCCACTTTTATTCACGCGTTCGGAGCGACCAATCAGGGCTGTTTGATTATCTAACATTGTAAAACTACCCCCTTCAACGAAACCATCCCCCTGAATGCACCCTAAGATTGGCATTCCTAATTGACTATAGGTTTTCGTTGCATGTAACGTTTCACCGTATCTGAGGTACAATGCGAGGCGCGGCAGTATCACCCCACCAGGAATCACCATCCCTAAATCTCTAGTAAACATCCGCTCCGGCCAATCGGTTGTGATTCCCTCTAAATAGACAACCTCAATCCCTTCATTTTGTAGTACTTGAACGAGACTGTCATGTTGCGACTGCATGAGATTCAAATTAGGTGGTGAGCTCGTATTGCTACCAGGAGTTCTTCCTTTGATATCACCACTTAACACTGATCCCGCTTCGATTTGCTTCGCATTACGTGGCAAATTGAAAATTTCCTGGCCAGGACGATGCATTAACACTTTCTTCACATTCCCGATATCATTGGGGACGCCCCAGTTTTCACCCCAGACTTCCTCTAATAATGTCTTATCATGGAACGGCTCGCTCACAATACTTCTAGACTGATACCGATTAGCACTACCCATATCGATCACTCCCTGCGTAACTGAAATTTTACATAGTTACACTTAGGATTCCCTAAAAATAGGTGAGTTATTAACAGGTAGGAGTACCTTGGTGGTGCCTGGCACCTACTATTGGGTGCCAGGCACCACATTAGTTCGTTCAACATACTTTTGGTAGTTGATTGGTTGTGGATAAGGAAAATATGAGAGAATTTTATTGGTTGTAATATGGGGGTTGTGTTCTTTATAAATGTACGTGCGGTAACTGCTCCAATGGTAATGCTCTGCTTTTTCAACCATATTTGCAGAAAGAGGATTCAGATGAATGTATTTACTCACATCGATTTCATACAACCTTGAATCGATCAGTTCAGCACCATAACGTCCTTGAAAAACGTGACCACTTAACTGATACTTCTGATTAAAATATTTTGCGTAAATAGTATTTAGTTGCAGCATGATTTGACTAATGGGGTCTTCAATCGTTTGTAATTGGAGGTGGATATGATTCGTCATGAGGCAATAGGCATGGAGTTCGAAGGGGAATTTTAACCTTGTTTGCTCGAGAAAATCTAAATAGGCATAGCGATCATCATCATCTAAAAACAATTCAGATCGTCGATTTCCACGCTTTGTTATATGATACATCGCATGCGGAAACCAGACTCTTTGCTTTCTTACCATAACGACACCTCTATTCAATTTTTAATTTTCAAAATAAATAGGTTGGAAAATGTCCTTTTGTGAGGATTTTATGCGGAGAGGCCCCCTTACGAGAAGGCATGCTCGGGGGTTAGTCTAAATGATGTCTTGCTTTCAACTTCTGAATCGCAGCTAAAACCTTATCCAAATCAGACAAGCCATTTGGTTCACTCGGATTTGGCGTCGTTAAAATATGGGCAACCCTGCGATAATTGATCGTCGTCCCGTATCTCATTAAAACGTAAATAGCATGTTCTGTCTGACCATCTTCACGCCAATCAACTTCACCATAACACACACGATAATAGCTATCAGCGCTATGCTGAGGCGCATAAACCTCAATAAAATCAATTGGTTCTTTATGGACAGCCATTCTCTCACCCCTTTCATGATATAGTCACTTACTCGTTACAGATAATTCATTCGACAATGTTTTAGCTTTTCCTTTATTTTTTTATTGGGTACTATTATTGGGTGCCAGGCACCTCCTTAATGGTGCCTGGCACCCTCCTTCCTCCTCCTTCCTCTAGTAGATTCCGATACTTGCTAAAACAATGGCTGGTATAAGCGACAATATCGGGATCGCAATCGCAATAACGGCAATGTCCTTATAACACTCCTTGTGGGTCATACTTGTAACAGCTAACAAGGTTAAGAGTGCGCCGTTATGTGGGAGTGCATCCAGGCCACCTGACGCAATCGAAGCGATCCGGTGAAAAGCTTCTGGGGACATCCCAATCGCGTGAGCCAACTCATAATACCTCGCTCCTAAGGCATCGAGGGTGATCCCGAGACCACCTGACGCTGATCCGGTTGCCCCCGCGATGACATTCGTTGAAACCGACAATGAAATCAACGGGTTTCCTTGCATACTTAAAAGCGAGTTAGCCAACCGTTCAAAGGCCGGAACAGCTTGAACCACGGTTCCAAATCCAACTGCAGCACACGTATTAATTATCGCTGTCACTGAGCCAACAGCTCCACTGTTCATTGCCGGTATAAATCCTTTCGCCTTTTTCAGATTGAAAAGCAAAATAAGGACAATCCCTGTAATCAACGAGATGATGATATCCCACTGCAATATATTTAACGTAAAAACAACGACCGCCAACGGTAATAGTGAGACCAAAACATGTGGATCTTTACCATCATTTTCAACCTTTACTTCATCTTTTGGCGGCGTATATGTCTCCCCCGCTTGAACGAGCTTTTTTTCACGCCATTTTAAGTAGGAAAACCCGAGCCCAAACATAAAGACTGCCGCTGAAAGTCCCATGATCGGCGCTGCTGCGGCTGTTGTATTGAAATATTCCATCGGGATTAAATTTTGAATTTGTGGCGCCCCTGGAAGTGCAGTCATCGTAAACGTAAAGGCCCCTAACCCAAACGTTGCGGGAATTAACCGTCTCGGTAAGTTCGCCTCACGGAACAAAGATAGAGCTAAAGGATAGATCGCAAAAATCGCGACAAAAACACTTACGCCACCATAAGTTAAGACCGCTGAAGCAATAACTACGCCTAAAATCGCTTGCTTTGGACCAATTAATTTTGTAATTCCGATGGCCACTGAACGTGCCATACCTGTAAACTCCATTAACTTTCCAAAAATCGCCCCAAGCATAAAGACTGGGAACCATGTTTTTGCAAAGTTAACGAACCCCTCCATGTAAGGACCAGTGTAGGTTTCTAGTAAATCTAACCCACCAAAAATTGCAACAATACCGGCACAGATGGGTGCCATCCAGATAATCGACCACCCTCTGTACGCTAGAATCATGATTAAAGCCAAACCAAGAAAAATCCCTAACATCGTATCCCCCCTTGGTGTGGTGCCAGGCACCTCTCATTTGGTGCCTGGCACCCTAAATGCGAACCAAATTGACAACGCTTACACATTTTGCGAATACTGGATAAGTAACTTGTTAACATCAAATAATTAAGGTAATTTATGTCTTGTTGAGGTTGTCGAGTTGAATTTTCTAAGTAATCTTCTTCTCTACCAACAGAACAGTTGGCGTGATATGAAAACTGAAACCGGTTATACATATACACCACTATCCTCGAAAAAGAAGAAAAGTCCTCCCCTGCGTTGCAGCCTGCACTTCTCAGCTAACAAATTGCTGATTCATTCTCTCTCACTCATAAAGTCAACACCGCCCTTCCAAAACGAAATTCATTAGGAAGTTATCAAACTAAAAACCTTGTATTATAAAACATAGTACGAGTAGTGCTGATTCATGCTATCTTTTTGTAGGGTGCCAGGCACCTCCTCAATGGTGCCTGGCACCGCTTCTCGCTGTTGCACCGTTAAATGAAGTTCATGTATAATATGGCTATAATCAGCGTAAAAATAAAAAAGACCGAGTGCGGGTAACACTCGGTCAATGCAACTACATGCCGCATGAAGAGCGGCGGCCTAAAAAGTATAGCAGCATTTTTTGAAAAGTAACCACCTTACTCTTTGGTCGAGAGCGGAAAGGGGTTACTTTTTCTTTCTACTGATGACAAGCGCAATAACTGCCACAATCGCTGTTAACGCTGTAGCTAAAAAAGCGCCAAATTGAAAGAGCATACTCATCGCTTCATACGTCACCATCTGATAACACCCCCTTTCAATCAGGGAGTGCCAACCACCCATCCGCCATTATGCAGTTGCTAATTTGATTTTAGCACATACGTTCGTGTTTTTCTATAAATATAATGACAACCTATATTAATTAGGAATAATATACCAATCATTTTTGGTGCCAGGCACCCCAACACAGGTGCCTGGCACCACACATCGGCACCACACATCCATCCCTTCATACATATTCCTAAAAGTCCGTTGGCATAATAAGTATTAAACAACCTAATTCATAAGGAGGAGACATTATGAAAAAGGCATTTATCGTTGGTCTCACTGCCATGATGCTAACCGCTTGCGGAGGTGAAACTCCTGTGGAAGAAGACAATGACCCGATAGAAACAGAAACACCAGAGGTGGATGAAGCGACTGAAGTCGAACCTGAGATGGAGGAAGATACAGCGGCAGAAGGGGAATTTTATCAGGAATTTAACGAGGAAATTGCTGACACCGAAAACATTCGTGCCACATTAATGAGTGTTGAAAAGGTGGTTGATGAAACTTGGGATGATGAACGGATCTTAGTCACATTCGAAGTAGAAAATAAAATGGAAGACACGATCGAAGTACAGGCGCGAGAGGTCTCTGCCGACAACCGGATGATTGATCAATCCATGTTATCGATGAGCCAAGAAGTTTCAGGCGGCAAACTTGCAGATGCTGTATTAACGATTCAAAACTATGATGGTGACCTTCCTGATATTGAAGACAATATTGAGATGATCCTCCATATCTTCTCTTGGGATGATTATGATTTTACAGAACAGCATGACGTTCACATTGATTTAAACTAAAAAAAGTGGTGCAGACACCTTCGTGCCTGCACCACTTTTTGTTTTATTAAGAAATGATATGTGCTGTTACCATGCCTTCAATTTGATTGATGTTTTCTTCTAGCTTAGGAATTACATCGCCGTTTACATCATTTTCAATATCAATGATCGTATACGCGTAATCGCCACGGCTACGGTTGACCATGTCAGCGATGTTCAAGTTAAAGCTAGAGATTGATGCAGTGATCTGCCCAACCATGTTTGGAACGTTTTTGTGGAATGCCGCCACACGTTTTTTCCCTGTGTAAGGAAGAGACGCGTTTGGAAAGTTCACTGAGTTTTTAACGTTTCCTGTTTCAAGAAATTCCTTCACTTGGCGCGCTGCCATAACCGCACAATTTTCCTCAGACTCTTTCGTAGATGCACCAAGGTGTGGGATCGGAACTGCATTTTCCATTTTTAGGATATTTTCATTTGGGAAATCGGTAATATACTTACCTACAATGCCACCCTCAAGAGCAACGGCCATATCCTCTTCATTCACAAGCTCACCGCGTGAGAAGTTTAAAATATGAACGCCTGGTTTCATAAGGCCGAATGTTTCTTCGTTAAACATGCCGCCAGTTTTTTCAGTGAACGGAACGTGTACTGTGATGTAATCAGCGTTCGCAAACACCTCTTCGATTGACATCGCACGTTGGACATTTCGAGACAAGTTCCAAGCCGTATCAACAGAAATGAACGGATCAAAGCCGATAACGTCCATATCTAAGTCAAGTGCATCATTGGCAACAAGTGCACCGATTGCACCTAAACCAATGACACCAAGTGTTTTTCCTTTAATTTCTTTACCAACGAACTGTTTCTTACCTGATTCAACTAGCTTTGGCACTTGGTCCCCTTCACCTTCTAATGTTTTTGTCCAGGCGACACCGTCAAATAGGTTACGAGATGATGCCATTAATGTCGTTAGGACAAGCTCTTTAACAGCATTGGCATTAGCGCCAGGAGTGTTAAATACAACAATCCCTTCTTCTGTACACTTGTCTACCGGAATGTTATTCACACCCGCGCCCGCACGTGCGATTGCTTTTAAGTTATCGCCGAATTCCATCTCATGCATGTTATAGCTACGAAGAAGGTAAGCATCTGGATTCTCACTGTCATTGTCGATCGTATAGTGATCATTGAATACATTTAGACCACGTTCTGCAATATTATTCAATGTTTTAATTGTTTTTACTTTCTCTAAAGTTAGTGTGCTCATAGTGAATTTCTCCTCTTTCCTTTTTTAAAATGTCTTCAAACCTAGTGACCTTCTGCATCAATTAATTGGTTGAAATCTTGTATTTACCAATACTATTAGAATCGACCAATCCCCCCTTAATAGCAGAAAAAGGCAAGGGACACTTTCCCTTACCTTTGCCCAGGCGAACGGCTACGACACTATGTGCTCCCTCGCGGTTCTCCGCGTTTTCGCCAGTCACACATAGCCTGTTAATTTCTTTTATCATATCAAATTCTCTACTAACCTTCAACCCTGAATTTTCAAAAAAAAAGAAGAGGGTGCCTGGCACCATCGCTTGGTGCCAGGCACCCCCTATGGCACCCTCCCCTCTTAATAATCAGTGAAATAGCCTGAAAGTGGTACGCTCGGGATGTCATACCAACGATCAGCATCTGCCTCTAGCATTTCGCCATTGGCAATGCCTGTAAGCAACGCTTCAATGCCTTCTGTGTTCTGACGAATCAAAGCGCCTCTCGATTTTTGACCAAGGTTACCATCTCTTGTGTTTCCTGATGTTTCAAAGAAAATCGCAGGGTGACTGTGATTTTCAGGGTTCAAATCATTATAATTCAAGCCAAGCATCATCGCTGACACGACTCCACCTTTAATATCAATTTCGTAATAGTTTCCAGGAGAACCTACATTATAACGATCAATGTTGATGTGACCGTACTTACTCAATGCATCGTACACATGAACTTGCATTTTGCGTGTGACTTCATCATAGTCTTCGATATCCGGAAGTGTTGGTCCACCCGGCGCTAGAGAAATCCCTAATGACATCGTCACTGGCTCATCAGAATCATACATCGTTTTTAAGCCTTGGTGATGAATATCAATCGCGTAATCTGGTTTAATATCAGCCCAAAATTCATAAAACGCTCGACTTTCTTTTGCTGCAAAACCATCTTCTGCCCAATCTCGGTTTAAATCAATCGAACCTTCCTCATCTTGAAGGATTGTTCGGCGGATATTCATTTCACTTCCGTCAGGGTTATACATAGGAATGAAATACATCGTTAATTCATCCAAGATCTCTTGATACTTAGCAGATCCATTGCTTCCTAAATTTTTTAAAATCTCAAGCGTCGCTTCTGTACCATAGGGCTCGTCCCCATGAATTCGGCTCTGAACCCATACTTTCGTCGGTCCGTTCCCGACTTTTGCCACATATAAATCTCTACCTTGCTCACTTTTATCGTATTCATACTTGTCCAATTCCGCTAGCGTAAATACGTCGATCTCATTTCGACTCGTATGTACTATCCGGTCTAAACTATTGATCATGTCATCATACGTAATAATACTGTCCATACTCGTCTTTCCATTTGTCGACGGTGCAGGACTAGCCATTGTCGCTGAAGTGAAGATTAAAACAAACACTAAAGGCAAAGCTAGTAAACTTCGAAATAAACCTGTTTTCATCTTAGTTCCCCCTAGAATAGAATATTGTATTAAAGCCATATCGTTTCATATCATTGAAACATGCTCCCCATTCTAGAGGTCTTATGATAAAAATGTTGTAACAATCTGTAGAATTGGTAATTTTAGTATAATGTACTCATCTGACATCGAATAGGTGCTAGTAAACGTAGGTACACCGATTCTGTCACGGCTGTCTCCTCCCAGAAAATAGACCTTTACACCACGACTCATTCCTTACAATTGAAAAAATGCGATTCGACAAAATCTGCGTTGTTCCCCTTCCACAAAAAACAACCCACACCATACAGTGTGAGTCATTTTGTGGTGCCAGGCACCCTCATGTCGGTGCCTGGCACCCATATCTTAATACTTATTAGACTGGCCGCCGTCGATTGGGATGACAGAACCGTTAATGAAGCTTGCTTCTCCTGAAAGAAGGAATGCGACAAGGCTCGCCACTTCTTCAGGCTTACCAAAGCGTTTCATCGGGTTGACACTGACGAACTCTTTGCCTGCCTCTTCCCAATTTTCTCCCGCCATCTGCTTTAAAGAGCCTTCCACCATCGCTGTCATGATCGCACCTGGCGCGATCGCGTTGATGCTGATACCGTACTGCCCATATTCCACTCCAGAGTTTTTCGTTAATCCGACGACACCGTGCTTACTTGCCGCGTATCCTGACTGGTTACCAACTCCGCGAATGCCGCCAACGGAAGCCGTATTAACTATCGCTCCAGACCCTTGCTCTTTCATGACCTCTAACACGTACTTCATGCCATAAAACACACCATTTAAATTGATGTTGACGACCTTACTGAATTCGTCACTACCGTAGTCTTCAGTCAAATTCTGCTTTCCTTCAATTCCAGCATTGTTGAAAAAGCCATCGATTCGGCCGAATTTGTCCTTCGCAAACTGGACGTAATTTTTTACTTCCTCTTCGTTTGCTACATTCGCTTCTACTAATTCAACCTGCGCTCCCGGAATTGCTTCCAAGATTTCCTTTTTGCTTTCCTCAAGAGCTTCTTTATTTAAATCGACAAGCACAAGGTTACCACCCTCTTGTGCAACTCGTACTGCCGCTGCTTTACCAAGACCTGAACCACCGCCTGTGATAATGACTGCTTTATCCTCGTATCGTTTCATGTATATCGACTCCTTTTAAAATGTGATAAAACATTATTAGCTTATATAATAATTGTAAGCGTATGCAGGAAAGCGTCTCAATCAGCAAAACATGATTTTCTGTGGACTACGTCGACAGATTCGGCGATTGTGTTGATATTGTGGTGCCAGGCACCGCTCAAGAGGTGCCTGGCACCCTAATCTCCCTAATCTTAAAACATAAACATCGATTGAATATAATCTCGTAGTACTTCAAATAACATGTCACTCATCATGCCGACCGTTATTATGGTGGCGATGTACGTGAGAATCGTTCCATATACCACATCGAGCCCTTCATGACTGCCTTTTTTAAAACTCGAGATCACTAGCGGCGGAACGGTAAAGATCGAACCGATAAAACCTATGACTAGTAAAAGCAAAAAGAACTCCACTTGTAAGAGAGATAACACGAGTGCCACAGCAAATAATCCTACAAATGGAATGAGGATGGTTCCAAAACGCGATAATACATCCTTATATCCGACATTCACTTTGCCTAGTTTTAGCGCAACAAACGTAAAGGATGCTACTAATAAAATGAAGACGGCATAAGCAAGCGTTGGTTTAACCACAAACGATACAAAAGGGCTATCCATATAACTCAAATAATCTTTAAAACCGAAATATATCATGAGCGGAATAAAAAGAGCGTAAATCGCTACCGTAATCATCGCATTTACAAATTGTTCGCCACCGACGGTTTGTGATTCAGAATAAGGTTTCTTCAACACTTTTATAAAAAAGCCCCAATACGACTTTGAAATTTGTTTCGCCTGTTCCAGATGCTGATTTTGCTGAGTGACTGAGGGTTGTGACTGATAAGTTACCTGAGGTTGATTAGGGGCAGGTTGATAGCTAGCTGCTGGTTCACTTACGAGTTTCGTCCCACATTTCACACAAAACTTTCCCCCATCATTCAGATGATCACAATTCGGACAATTCATGGTGTCGGCTCCTTTCAAACTTTTCCTTTTATAGACCTCGAACACAATCATTTCATAAAAACACCCTACCACTTCAAAGCGGTAGGTCCTCCTGCAGAAAGAAAAACATTAGTGATAACGTTATCTGGTTAATATTAGTGAGATACCTCTGATAATAGTACCAAATGAACAAAAAAATAATTGTAATAATCATGATATTTTTTATTATTATTTACAGAAATAGGTAGTTTTGCATGTTCGTAGACAAGGAGAACAAAACCATTAGACGGGTGCTTTTATGATCGATCACTTTTTTGTGAGGTCTTTCATATGAAAAACAGCTCATACGCTGAGTCCGTCTTCTCCAGATAAATCGCAGGCATAAAGGAGGAAGTGCAATGAACTTTTGCAAAGAGTGTGGCACCAAGCTAAACGAAGAGAACTCTTTTTGTTCGGAATGTGGAACCCCGACCACCTTGAGTAGCGCTACGATTCCCCCACCAAATCAGCAGGGTCCTCGTGAAGCCAAGGTCAAAAAGCGTTCGAAAAAGCAGAAAGTCGTTGTTTCTATTATTTCCATCATAGCCATCTTATCTATTATCACTTATCAGGTAGGGGCATACCTGACGAGTAAGGAAAAGGTAATCGAGACATTCGAAGAGGCGATGATTGCCCAAGACACAGCCACCTTATCCACGCTGATTACTTCAGAAGATCCGCGCTTGGTCATTGATGGCCAAACGATTGAGGGACTAATCACGTTCATCAATCAAACCCCAAGTTATTTTAATGAACTAATGAGCGATTTACATACACAAGCAGCTATAATCGATGAACAAACGAACGATGAAATCGCAGATGGCACTAATTCAAATGAGGATTACTTATTTACGTTAAAAAAATCTGGGAAGACAGCATTCCTTTTTGACCACTACCAGCTCTATATAAAACCCTTTTACCCTACTCTCCATACAAACTATGAAAATGTGACCCTTTCGATTAATGATGAAGATATCGCTACCTCTCACTCTGATTCGTTTCAGCAGGAGTTTGGTCCACTTGCCCCTGGCGTTCATAACGTCGTCGCTCATTACCAAAGCGGTGATCACGACTTTACGATCGAAAAAATGATTAACTCTTTCGATCATGGAGAGTATGCCAATGTGGAACTTTTCTTTGATCCTACCGAGATCGAAGAACAAACTGAAGAAAACCTTCATCAGCAAACACCTGAGATAACTGATCATTCTCAAGAACAAGTGCTGGAGACGAGCATAGAGACGAGTACAGACCCTACCGAGCAAATGACATACCAAAGTCCATCCTACACGTTTAATGAGATTGGTCGTTTTGTGGAGACCTATGTTTATGTCACGGTTGAATCTGTGAATAATGAAGATTTCTCAATTGCTGAACCACTGATCGACCCTAATGGTGATAAATATCAAGAACAGAAGGACTACACGGCTTATTTAATAGACCGGAAAATTACCCAAGAGGTGCTGTCCTTTGAGGTGATTGATGTCGCGCGGATCGATGACCGAACCTATGAAGTCACTGCCATCGATGAATACCGAATCGATTACGGAGATGAAGGGACGACTTCATTCAAAACCTTCAAAAGTCGATTTATCGTTACGATTCTCCCTAACGGAAATCTAGCTTTGAACAAGTTAGTCGAAACAACAGAAATCAACTAAAATTTGTGGAACCTCTGGTGCCAGGCACCCTAATTGTGTAGTTCCATGGTGCCAGGCACCCATAAAAGGCACCCATAAAAAAGAGAGAGCCAACCATTTTTATAAACGATTGACTCTCCTATTTGTGGTGCCAGGCACCGCTCAAGGGGTGCCTGGCACCACCACCACCTGGCACCCCCTTACTCCTCTTTTACTTAACGGCTTGCGGCTTTTTCACTTTTGTTAATTCGCGGTTTAGGCGTCTTAGCATTTGATCTGTGAATAAGTCATCTGCCATTTCTGCCATCATATTGACTTTCATCGATTTCATCATGTCATACATTGGTTTTTCACTGAAGTCGCCAAGGTAATGCACGAGTACTTTTCTCGTTTCTTCATTATCCATTAGCACTTCAAATGTATCTCTTGTTGAGTAGACATCATCTGTGATCGTAACTTCTTCGATTTCCTCGTTGTCATCGAGATCATCTGGCATTGTAAACCAGTTAGCGACAACGCCACCTTTTTCCTCAGGTGCTTCATAGCTTTCGTTTGGCTCGGAAACATACGTAACTAAAGCATGATCTTCAAACGTCTCCGTACCATAGCGGCTGACAACCGTGAGTTTCGTGTTCCCTTCCGTAAGAAGTGGCACATCTTTAAAGATGACACGGCCGTTAAATGGACTTAATGTTTGATAAGGATTTCCATTTACAAGCAATGTAACAGATGGAAGGTTCGTATAAACTTTTACATCCGTCGTTTCAGTTGCACGTTCGATGTAACGTTTACCTGTTAAATGAACAAACTTCTCGTCTGACCAATTCGCTTTATACATATAGAACGCATCTTTTTTGATCTTTCTGTCATACGTGATGAGGCCTTTATTATTTCGACCTTGAACACCGCCTTCATCGCGAATGTTTGCACCGAAGTCAAACATATTCCAGACATATGTGCTCCATAGGAATGGTCGCTCCGCAAAAATATCCCAAACTTTTTCGTGATACAAGGCATGATATTCCTCAGTGTAATCCTTCACTTGCGGATCATCTGTATGGTACTCGATAATACCCTCGGCACCATATTCAGAAATCCCAAGAGGAATGTCTGGATTCTCCTTGTGGAAGCCATCGATAAACGGTGCGAAGTCCTCTGCTTTACCTGTATACCAACCGTAATATTTGTTATAACCGATAATGTCAGTCATGCGGTTATAAGGGTCATCATTTTCAACAAACATCACATTCGCTTGCGTTGTCAGTCTTGTCGGATCAAGTGACTTCGTAAGGTCATGAAGCTCTTGGACAAGTCTGCGAACCTCGGCACGCTCTCCACCAATTTGAATCTCGTTTTGGACGCCCCAGAACATGATTGAAGGGTGATTAAAGTTTTGCTTCACTAATTCACGCATCTGTTGTTTTGCGTTAATCCCCTCAAGTTCACCTTTAGACATGACGGAGATGAACGGAATCTCTGCCCAAATCACCATTCCCTCTTGGTCACATAGGTCATAGAAAAATTGATCGTGCTGGTAATGGGCAAGGCGAATCGATGTTGCTCCAACTTCCTTGATTAATTCCATATCCTCGATATGGTCTTCCTTTGAAATCGCCCAGCCTTTCTCTTTTCGATCTTGGTGACGTGATACACCATTTAAGCGAAGTGGCTGACCATTAAGGATGAATCCTTGCTCTGCATCAACTTCAAAATATCGCACGCCAAAAGGAATTTCCACTTCATCGACCGTGTCGTTAAACGATTGAATTCTAACTGCTGATGTGTATAGGTAAGGATTCTCTTTTCCATTCCATAAGACCGGTGAATCAATACTGAATGGGATTTCAACAACCTCAGTTTGGTATGCCGCCACTTCAACCTCTTTGGCATTGTAAGTAACGACTTTTCCATCGGCATCAAGAATATCGAGCCAAACTCTAACCTTCTTGTCTTCGTCATTCTCATTTGTCAGGCGAGTGATCACTTTTACATCTGCCTGTTGTTCAGTCACTTCCTCTTGGACAACATAAACCCCTTGAGATCCTTCATCCATTAAGTCGACATGGATAGACTCAGTGATAACCAGTTGAACATCTCTGTAAATGCCACCGAAGAATGTGAAATCGGCAACCTGTGGATAAACATCATCAACAACCGTATTATCCACTTTCACCGCAAGCATGTTTTGCCTTCCGAATTCGATCGCATCGGTAATATCGAAGCGGAACGTTGAATAACCGCCACGATGATGCCCTTGATGTTTTCCGTTTACATAAACATCCGTTAAACTATTAGCCCCTTGGAATTCGATAAAAATACGTTTCCCTTCAGGTAGTTCTGGAATATCTAGTGGTCTTCGATACCAGCATGCTCCTTTATAGAACTCAAAACCATTGGCTCCATCAACTGCATTCCAAGAATGGGGCACACTTACATTTTGCCAATCCTTCGTATCATGCACCACTTGCTCAGCACCTGCGACATCTTCCTTCTTAAATACCCAACCTTGATTTATATTAATAATTTCTCTCATTCGTATCCCTCCAGACTTGAATTTAAGCGCATACATTTTTATATCAATTAATGTTTGTTTATTTCTATAATCCTATTGTAACGAAAGAACTTCATCTAGTACTCGGATAAAACTATCAAAAACAGGATTTTTATATCATTTTGAGAGGGGTCTCATTTTAGGGTGCCTGGCACCCTGTTATACACAAGAAATGGTGCCTGGCACCCAAACGGGGGTGACAGGCACCATTAACCCTAGCGTTTATCAAGGTCTGTTGCAATTTCGACCATTCGATCATCATCGAGTTTATAACCGAACTTGAAGATAAGTAGGCAGATAATACATGCAATGGCAGGGAAGAGAACCATCATCGATTGCAATCCGAATAATGTCTCTGCGGACTGCGCAACATTAGGAACATAACCGATAATAACAAGTCCTGTTGCACCTGCCCACCCTGCGATCGCCTGCGATAATTTACGCATAAAGCTGTACAGGGAATACGTTGTTCCTTCTTGACGCACCCCTTCCTTCCATTCACCATAATCGATCACGTCGGAGATAAATGCCCAGACGAGAATGTTCGGGATCAGGATTCCTTTCATTCCGATAACTAGTCCGATCATGATTAACCACGGATTGTCAGGAAGAAAGAAGACGATGAACATGGCAATAGCACCTAAGGCAAAGCTGTATAGTGCCAACGATTTTTTACCGATCTTACGCGATAGTACCGGAATAAGCGGTATAAGGATGAGTATTGTTGCGATATTTATCAAATTATAAACCGGAAATAGCATTTCATTTTCCAAGTAGTGAGTGAAATAATAGACACCGACAGCTTGGTTAATCAAGAGCGTTAATAGAATAAAGAATGACATCGCCGAGAGTGCAAGGAACGGTCCGCTTTTTAAAATTCGAAGCACCATTTCTTTATCAACTTTTTGCAGTCGGGAAGACTCTTTAACAACGATTCGTTCTTTCGTATTTCGGTACGTTAGATAATAAAAGAAAATAGCAATAACCCCAAGCATTGCTGCGACTGCCGGGAAGCCGATCTCCCTTGTCGGGAACAGAGCAACCAGCGGTAACACAACAACACCGATGATAAATGAACCGACCATGCTTCCGAAGCCTCTAAATGATGCAAGCGAAGAACGTTGAACCGGATCGCGAGTCATCGAAGCAGCTAGTGATCCATATGGGATATTAACAGCAGTATAGGCCATTCCAAAGAGAATGTATGTGATGTAAGCGTAAGCAAGTTTTCCACCATCAGAAAGATCGGGAGACATAAAGATAAATACCCCTAGGATTGCGACAGGAAAACCTGCCCATTTCATAAATGGTCGAAAACGTCCTTTCGGGCCATTTTTACTGTATTTGTCAATCAGTCCACCCATGATTGGATCATTAATGGCGTCAAAAACTCGTGCTAGTAAAAATAACAAACCAACCGCCGCTGCACCAATTCCAAATACATCTGTATAAAAGACCATCAAATACGTCGAAACCATAGCAAAAGTTAAATTATTGGCAGCGTCCCCAAGACCGTACGACAATTTTTCTTTAAAAGGGAGTTTTTCATTTGCTGTGTTGTTATTTTCCGTCATATCATTCGTGATTTTTGGTTCCCCCATTTTGTATTCTCCTTTCATTATACCCGTTGTAATCGTTTTCTTACATTTAGTATAATGAAAACGTATACATAACAGTAGGACTTTTATTGCATAAACCGAACTATTATTGCCCGTAAAGGATGTGGAAAAATGTCTCACTCTAACCATGCTGAAAACTTATTAGTCATGCTTCACGAAATAACAGATTTAAATGTTGTTCTGTTTCAAGACTCAGGTGTTGAAGTGTTCAGAGAAGAATCTGTTCATTTTCCTGAAGAAGTCATGAAACTATATAATGCTGATTTGAACGCTTTGTTCAAGTTGCTGCTTGAAAAGGACTCAGGTGTTTATGAATTTGATAGTACTTGGCAGTATAAGTTGCTCGGGAAAACGATCGAGGTTGACGGCTTACGGTATGTACTGATTGTTGGTCCATTTTTGATTGAAACGATTGATGTCTTTCAACACTCATTAGAACGAGGACTTAGTCATGACCAGCACCTCCAACTCCAATTTATTGCTGAGCAACTACCAATTATATCACCGATGAAAATGAACGCTTATGGAAAATTGATGTCTTTAGAACCTACCGTTTTTGATGAAAACTTCAAGATCCATGCCATCGATACAGGCGAGAAAAAGAAGAATCAAGACACACCTAATCAGATCGTGAAGATGAAAGAGACAGATATCGAGCTGATTGAGCTTCGCTATAAGATTGAGGATCAGTTGTTGGAGCAGGTCAAAAAAGGAAACAGTGCTGAGGCCGAACGACTAGTGATAGAATCATACAACTATTTTAATTTTGAGGAAAGAATGCCTAAACAGCCGATCCGTCTCTTGAAAAACCTATCGATTATCTTTCATACGCTTGTACGGAGAGAAGCTAGAAATGCAAAAGTTCCAGCCATCCTGGTTCATCGTACGTCAGAAAAATTTGCACGAGAAATTGAAGAATTAAAAAGAGTTTCTGAATTTGAAGAACTAAGAAGAAGAATGATCAAAACATACGCTGATTTATCAAAATCAGAAGCGTTGAGTGGCTATTCAGGAACCGTCCGAAAAGTGATCGAACATTTACAAGTTCATTTTGACCGGCCATTAAATAAAGATGAGTTAGCAGAAAAGTGTTATGTTCATCCTAGCCATTTGTCGAGGAAATTCAAGCAAGAAACAGGAATGACCGTGAAAGAATATCAACAGAAAATTCGCATTGAACGAGCGATTGAAATCCTTGATAATGAAAAGTTATCGGTTGAAGAAGTGGCCTGGTTTATCGGCTATGAAGACCCCTCCTACTTCACACGAGTCTTTAAGAATAAAACAGGCCTAACCCCATCTGACTACAGACTAAGACGCACCAAAACAAAGTGAATGGTGCCTGGCACCCTGTAGGGGGTGCCTGGCACCATTTTCACAACAATGATGATACCACCAGGTTAATCGCTGCTATTGCAACGACAATGGCTGATATTTTTTTGATATTTTGTTGAGGAATCTTTGCGAAGAAATGAACACCTAGACGCGAACCTACAATAACACTCACAAGCCCAATGGCAAAATAACCTAAAAACTCAAGCGAAAAGTCACCATTGACGCCATGTAGCGTTGCTGTAATGAAGTTCGTAAACAAAAATGAGATTTGTAGATTCGCACTGTATGCATACTTATTATCATGAAAAAGCAATAAGTAATAAAACACAAAAAACGGCCCGCCTACCGCATAAATGCCACCGATAAGACCCCCACCTAGTCCTAGAATAATCGGAAGCCACGTATTATTTACCTTCCTATCAGGGTTCGGTGGTTTACTGCGAAATAAATAAATGACCACACAAATTAAAAAGATACCAAGAAACACTTTTAAAATGTCTTGGTCCCCATACTGATCTAAAATGAAGAATGC
Organism: Desertibacillus haloalkaliphilus; assembly: GCF_019039105.1. Taxonomy (NCBI): domain Bacteria; kingdom Bacillati; phylum Bacillota; class Bacilli; order Caryophanales; family Bacillaceae; genus Desertibacillus; species Desertibacillus haloalkaliphilus. The sequence continues at coordinate 34,705 of NZ_JAHPIV010000006.1, forward strand.
GCCGATACGACCAACGAGCGCAGCGGACAAAATCACAACTAATGACCGCCATACAATATGCTTAAATAATTGCAATGCGATGCTGACTGAGAGAACAAGTGCTAATGACACAACGAGCAGCGTACTTTCTTTGACTGTAAACAATAATGGTAAAAAGCCCATCGCTAACAGTCCGAAACCAAAGCCACTCACTCCTTGAACGAAACTTCCCACAAACAGGATCAAAAATACGATTAACCATTCTATCCCCATAAAACGAGCGAACCTTTCTTTAGTGAAGTATCTTACTATAGGATTATATCACCCTATTATAACAGAATTGGTAATCCCACTAGATAAAGCTTCTACTAAGTGTTTCTCAGTTGTATATGCAAAGCGCATTTTGATTGTATTTCTTATTAAACTAAAACAGGATCGCTTAACAATTGTCATATAAACAGCGAAAATGCCCTTCATCTGCTTCATGAAGGACATTTCTCACCCTCTTCTAGCTAGATTTGTCCTTCATCTGCTTCATGAAAGACATTTCTCACCCTTTTCTAGCTTGCTTTGTCCTTCATCTGCTTCATGAAAGACATTTCTCCCCCTTTTCTAGCTTGCTTTGTCCTTCATCTGCTTCATGAAGGACATTTCCCTTGTTATCCTTACTAGATTTATCCTTCATCACACTTATGAAGGACATTTCTTACCCTCTTCTGCATACTTTTGTCCTTCATCCATATAATAGTGCCAGGCACCACCCGTTGGGTGCCTGGCACCCCATCACAATCACCCCATCAGATCTTCTCCGCCGTTCCGCTGATGATTTTTAATTGGTCATTTTCATAGCCGACCTGATACGTCACTTTATACTTACTGATCACGGTTACACCATCCCGGCTTTCTTCAGCACTAATGACGGCGACAACGGAAACATAATTACCATCTTCCCAAGCGTCCATCTCATCAATCGTAACAAACCTCGTATTTAAATAGCCCTCACGGAATGAGTCATAACTTGTACCCGTTTGCCAGTTATGCCCGAGTAGCGAGTAGGCGGTGACGTAATCATTTAAGTTGATACTTTCATAGAAGTAATAAATCAAGTACGTAGCAAGATCGATTTCCGACACATGATCGTACCCATAATCCATATACCCTGCAACATTAGGTAAAGAACTAAGCGGCGATGCGGACCAGCCTTCAAGCATCGTGATCACACTAGACATCGGGATGCTAAATCCAATGGTACCCTGGTCCATACCTGCAGAGTTGATCCCTAACACCTCACCCGTTTGCAAGTCAACAAGCGGTCCACCGCTATTACCAGGAGCGATCGGCGCAGATATTTGATAGACATTGTCATAATGATACGGTCCAAGTTCAAACGAACGATCGACACCGCTAATGATTCCTGTTGTTACTGTATTTTGCAAGCCTAGTGGACTTCCTAAGGCGATCACTTCATCTGCAATTTCAGCGTTTCGTTCAGCCGCAAGTGGTAGCGGTTCTACCCCCTGTAAATCCGGTACACGCACAACCGCAACATCGGTGTCCGTACTGATGCCAATCACCGTTCCCTCATACTCCCGATCATCCGCCATTCGAACGGTTACTTTTTCGGTACCGGCGACGACATGGGCATTGGTCACGATATCGCCTTTATCATTATATAAAAAACCTGATCCCGCTGAACCAGTCGATCCAACCTCAATCATAACAACTAATTGTTGCGTGTTTTGAATCACCGCTTTTGGATCGAATGAGTTTTCTCCTTCACTTTCACCCACTATTTCCTCGTCCGCCATATACACCGATGTCACAGCAACTTGATTGGGAATGGAATCAGCTAAATAAAAATAACCACCAACACCAAGCGCCCAGATCAAAACTGTAACCAAAATACTTATTACCCATTTTGTATTCATGTTCCCCACCCTTTAATCAAGATACCAAGTGGCGTCCTCTATACTAATTTCCATATTTTCATAGACTCCATAAAATGTTCCCGAAAAATAGCCGACCTCACCTGGCTCTATATAATATGGATAGACGGAAACCAAAGAACCACCAAGATAGATTCCCTCATGATCATAGACAGAAGCATAAAGCTCGACAGAATAGATCGGTTTCGTGGCGGTATTTTTTATTTCGCCATGAAAGTAAAGATCGCCCCACTCATCAAGATTGGAATCCATAGACACCACTTCTACTGCATCGGTTCGATTTTTTAAATCCTCTTCGGCTGCGGCTATCATCGCCTGTTCGATCCGCTGCTGCTCTGCTTGTTGAAAGGCGATTTGGTCATGTTCTATTTTTTCTCTAAAATTAAGTAGCTTCTCACTATCGGCTGCATGTTGAAGCCCTTTTTCCACATGATTTGAAGCCCCTGAGAAATCATGCTGCTGTAAAAGAGCACTCGCTTGTTCATACGTCACATCAACAATTTTAGTAATGATCTGTTCCTTGATAAGCCCAGCACCCTCTGTTCCCACTGATGATACTTCCGATAATTTAGTTGCTAGCTGTTCATAGGTTGTTAATTCGTCCAACTCATCCCTGATCAAAGCAACCGTCAACCGATCTTCGCTTTCTTGTACCATCGTGTGCAACGGCTGATAGAGTTCATTTGTCTCCTCGTTCAACTTCGCATTCAAATCTAGTAAATTCTCTGAGGCCTCATCGAATGATTTCTCTTGTAATAAAGAATCAACTTCTAGCAAATCCTGTTCGTACTGACTAGCCTTTTCAACGAGCAGCATGAACTGTTCGAGCTCCACATGTTCTGGACGTGTGTGCAAGGCACTTGATAATCGAGAAGCGGCCTCACTATAGTTCGACTCACTTAGCAATTGATCAACCTCTGTCACAATCGCATGCACTTGTTCATTTTTATTTGTTTCAGTGATATAAAAATAGCCGAGACCAAATCCAATAAGAATCATGCTAACAACTGGAATGAACCATTGGTATGCGCGACTCGATGAGGTTTGATCTTGATCCGTTTGCTTCTCTTCCACCCGTTTTTTTGCATCCGTATCTACAAACTCCGTCCCACAATTGGAGCAAAACTGAGCATTTTCAACCCTTTTTTGACCACAAGAATGGCAGTACATCCGTCTCTCCCCCTGTTCCCCATTTGCCTCTATTATAACTGCTTTTAGATCAAAAGTCATAGACAATTAGACTCTTACATAAAATGGGAGGTCGGTGCCAGGCACCATTTATTTGGTGCCTGGCACCCTCTAAACAAAAAAATTCACACCATACAATGTATAGTGTGAACCATTCGACAAAATCCGAGCAGTGCCTGGCACCCTGATTAGGCACCCTGATTAATCCTGCTGCTCCTCAGCGGTCTGATCGCCTTCTACTGCATTTACCTCTTATCCGTTCGTATCATCTACTTTATCCTTCCCCTTCACAATGCACACTGCAAATGGACAAAACTAGTGATTTTGTCCATTAAAGGGGTCTGACCCCTTCAACGCTTTACCGCTTTAATGAACAATCTCCTGCTTAATTTCTGCACTCTTGTCTGCTTGGCTCCATGTCACAGAAGCACCGAGCATTTCTGACACAAAACGAAGCGGAACGAATGTGACACCTTTTCTTATTTCCGGAGCTGTATCCATACCGACAGACGTACCGTTAACTATGGCTTCATTTTCGCCCGCTTTCATCGTGATTTTAATTTCATCATCAGTGATCGTAATTTCACGTGTATTCCCATCCCAACGAACATCTTTACGAAGATGCTCACTGACTATTCTTAGAGGGACCATTGTTCGGTTTGACTCAACAAACGGTCGTTCACCATGCTGCAAGTAGTCAATCTCTCCGTCAACAACAATTCTCCCAGGTGTCGTAAGCGTTAGTAAAAGCGAGATTTCCTCTACTTCCCCGTCATAATAATGTTCGTTCAGTTCAAAAAAGTCTACATCAAAAGTTAATGTTTCCTCTGCACCGTTTCGGGATTTAACTCCTTTCACATCGACCGTATAGACTCCTTCATAGCTCGAAATTCCTTCAGGGCGAAAAATAATTGCATTGTTTAGTCCATAGTTTCCATGATCGACCGTAAAGTACGCTTCAGAGCTCGTTATTTCTGAGTCCTCATGATTCATCACCCACTTTTCACCGTCAGACTCCCGTGTAATCGTCACTTCAATATCTTTAGCATTAGGTCTCTGATAGTGTTCAAGATTCAGAGAGACCGACCATGGATGATTACCACCAAATAACTCTGACGGAAACTCCCCAGCGGGCCAAGTGATGTGGTCATAATTAAAAGATTGCCCACGGCTTCGATCAAATACTTGCATAGCACCATATGAATCTACTAATCCAAAGCCAACTTTCTTAAGAGGCGGATGTAAAATCCAACGACGATGACCAACACGGTCCATATTCCTCCCGATATCGGGCATGTACCCATTTAAGACATTATGCGCTAAGTCTCTCCTTCCCACAGACAAGTTACTACTTGATGTCGAGCCATAGCCACGATCGTACATTTCATCACTCATATCTTCAGGTTGTGACGGATAATGAGTCAACTCACCGATTGCTGCTAGTACAAGCGCCCCATGTTGGGCTGAATCATTTAAGTCCTCATCTAAAACAACATCACCAGGCAACCCGGCTAACAGCCTCACAAAGTTGGTGGAGAGCAATGCCTTTTCTAACATGTTTTCACTCACTACACCAAGTTCATACGGATAGATACTATTTGGGTCCTCGTCATGGGTGATGGAAACATCGATGCTTTGCATTTCATTCCATATTTCTTTCATTTCATCTCTATCAATAAATTCTAGGTCATCCGCCAATACGGGTGCCCCAACAGTCAAATCCATAATGAAAAACACAACAAAAACCGAAAAAATAACTGACTTCCATTTCCTTTTCATTAGTTTCTCCCTCACTTTTCACAAATAACTTGTCTTATTCACCGCTTGTTATCCACAATTAAAATCATCACATTCCTATCAGCTGTTAGCGTCCATGCATACTAGTTATTATTAATAGACTGACTTTTAGTATGAATGATTACAAAACGCATAAACCATATGATGGCCACAATGAAAATACCAGCAACAATCAACCATGTGACGTCGTAATTCCAATGAAAGACTTCTAGGACTAGTGTTTTCACATAATGACCAAAGGCAATATATAATAAGGTAATCATCCAAAACACAAACATTAAATCACTAACAACAATAAGTAACCTTGATAACGAATAATCTCTCGGTCTTAGCAGCCTAATAATTTCATCCTGAGACTCAGTTACTTTTTGATAGAGCTTGTCATACCCATACAATTGCTCAAAATAATCTTTTGCTTTTACTTCCCAACTCTCTTGCCAGGCTTTACTACCACGGTTAGCCAATGTCCAAATAAATGAAAGAGCCACCCCCATTAATGCAGACATAAAGGTTAACAAAACATTTTTATCGTACAAACTAGCTACAGCAACAAACAGAGCCGCAATAAATCCCCAAAAAAACAACGCTCGCTTCCAAAGTAATTCAATTTCAAACTTGCGATTATCAATGGCAATTTCTAAACATTTTTTGAGACATTGCTCATCAAGCTGCTCCCGTTTCTCCTCTACTTCATTCCCCATCATTACACCTCTAAGCTCTTTTCTAATTACAATGTAATAGTACTATTTATCGTACCATAATTTACTAGTTAACCACACAAAAAAAGGCGATTATAGGCTAATCCATGTTCTAATTTCCCTTATTGTATTGCCTCCCCCTAGACGTGAACATTAAAAAATGAGTGGCATAAAAACCACTCACTTTTACTCTCTATTTGATTCAATTTAATGTTCTGATTAAATTTCTTCCTTCACCTTTTCTTGATCAACTTGCTGCTCCTCAGCTGTCTGATCGTCTTCTTCACTTATCTCTTCTTGACCATCCGACGACTCTTCATTCGACTGATCGCCTTCTTCTTCTCTTATCTCTTCTTGGCCATACGACGACTCCTCATTCGACTGATCGTCTTCTACTTCATTTCCTTTTTCTTGACCATCCGGCGACTCCTCATCCGTCTGCTCATCTTCTACTTCATTTCCTTTTTCTTGACCATCCGGCGACTCCTCATTCGACTGATCGCCTTCTACTTCATTTGCCTCTTCTTGGCCATCAGGCGACTCCTCAGTTGTCTGCCCGTCTTGGTCTTCATTTAGCTCTTGACCGTTCGTATCCTCACCTTGTTCTTCTGTTGCTTCTTCAAAATCAATAGATTGTATGCGTTGAATTAATGCGGCAAACTCAGCCCTTGTTAGAGGGTCCTTTGGGTTGAAAAAGCCATTTGGACCTCCTCTGAAAATACCTTTTTCGTTTGTATATGAAATCGCATTTGCTGACCAACGCGATGGGTCAACATCAGGGAAAGGTTTTTCTTCTGTCATTGATGCCTGTCCATTGAAAATTCGCGTTAAAATCACTGCTATTTCCTCTCTCGTCACTGGGGTATTCGGGTTAAAACGATTGGCATGCGTCCCTTTCATAATGCTGTGATGCTTCATCGCTTCGATTGATCCATATGCCCAATGACTTTCAGAAACATCAGAGAAACTTGAGTTTGCAGGCGCGTTTGTTGAATAAGAGAAAAGCCTTGAGATCACAACGGCTGCCTGAGCTCTTGTGATCGGTGCACTTGGTGAGAAATACAAATCATCTGTACCAACCATAATTTTGTTTTCAAACGCAAAATCAATGACACTTCTTGCCCAATGTGTATTGGAGACATCGATAAAGTTTTGTTCATGCAACTTTTCTTCAATATCTGAAATAGACACCCAGCGATCCCCCATGGATGTGGATACTAAATACCAATTCCCTTGTTTCTTATGAGCACTTACAACTTGCGCCGATAGTTTACTAGCAGTTCTTGACTCAAAAGAAGGTGATTTATAAAGGTAGTAATCCTTGTCTAATTGAATGTTCGCTTGAATCGGTATCGTGCTGTCACTGTGAAGATTTTCAGATTTAGAAGCCATCCACAGTCCTACTGTCCTATTTTCGTCCCAAATCCTCGAAAAGTATTCAGGCGGCACATGACGATTTCCAACATAAGGACTGATCTCTGGCGTAAATGCAGGTTTATTAAACTCTTGAATAAACCAATCTGTATAGCCTTTTCCACTAGGATTCGAGACTGGTGGAACCGGAGAATACCCTGTAATAGCACCAAGTTCCCGTACTAGTTGATAATCTCTTGATCTGTACTTGTTATGAAAATGCCAAAAGATAATTTCTCCAGAAGAATGGTAGGAAGAAGCCATGTCCGGTTTTATTTCATAAGTAAAGTCCCTTACGTACTGGGTTTCCTTTTCTTGAAATGGCTGTTGACCTTTATACCCGTGCCAATACGGTCTACTTACTGCAGTTCTAGAATGCCAATTTGCAGGGTATTGTCTATTTAAATCAACACCATTCGCATTCGATTTCCAACGTGTAAAGTCTCTACTTCCATCATTCATGTTGATTAATTGTTGATGCACTTCTTTTGGGAATGCTGATAGACCTTGCTGTTGAAGAGTCACACCGTCAGGATTAACCATCGGAATAAACCATATCGTATATTCGTTTAATAAATCATAGGCGCTATATTTACCAACAAGCGAATCATTTTGATAAGCGTTCGCGTATGTGTCAATCATCTTCATAAGGACTTGAGTCGTCATCCACTCTCTCGCATGGTGAGAACCGTTTAAGAAAATCGTTCGATCTCCATTCCCTAATTTAACCGCCCATACATCTCTGTCGTAATCTGTTTTTCCGAGTGAATGATAGTCAACGATCGATGGATAACGTTCCTTCAATGTTTGTAAATCGTCTACCATGACCGAATAAGTGTATATTCTTTCATTCGCAATTTCAGCATTTGCTTGTAAAGGTTTAAAAGCTAGTAGTAAAAATAAAAAGATTAATAGAACTCGAATCGTATTCTCCCCCTAACAAGTTATATATCTCCTTCTATTTTACCACTACGTGTGTCATAATGTGACGAAATTTATTGGCAAAATAAAAGTTAGGTGCCAGGCACCACTGATGTGGTGCCTGGCACCTACATTAATTGTTGGAGCCATTCTTCAAATTGATCTTTATATTTTTTCATTTTTTTATACTGGTCTTTATAAAAAGTCCCTTCATGTATGTCGTGTTGTACAGCATGCTGTTCGTGAACGTAAGCATACGTTTTTTCTTGTAGATATAAGAGATCTAATTTCAAATTTACATATGTTTCATGATGTTCATCTACTATTGAGTAGTGACTTATTTCTTTTAAAAGCGAGATGTACTTCTCAATATATTGTAAATGATAGTTGATTTGTTCACTTTTTTGTTCGTCTGAAACATCACTCTTTTTTATTTCATAAATAAAATATGTATGTGCGACAACTAAATTCAATACCGAATCAATAAGTCGGTAACTTTTAATAGATTGTGATATATGTTCTCTTTTTTCTTGTATTTTACTACTTTTTAAGCCAAGCATAAGGATAGTCAGTGCGGTTATTCCAATAACTATAGCCATTATGGCTATGAATTCTTGGGTGTTAAAATGATTGAAATAGAAAATGATTGTTTCCAAGTTTACCTCCAATAAATGCTACGATTAATTTTTATATCTATAGTAGCATGTATTGTCGAAATTTGTAACGATAATATAACTTTCTCCATGGTCAATAAGGTGCATGAAATCCGGTGCCAGGCACCCCGCTGAGGGTGCCTGGCACCCAATTATCCACAGCAGGTCGCTTATTCACATAGTTAATAAACTCATTCACGCGAAGGATTGGGCAGTCGTCGTCCTGTCGTCCCATCCACTTTCCAGAAGGGGTCGTTAGGATAACAACAGGTTTAACTTGTTGTTGATATCCCTGACTTACTAAGTAGTTTCTTAGATGCTTGGCATGGTAAAAGGATTGGTGTTGTGGATTCTTAAACGACCGTTTTCTTGCGAACATTTCCCCGACTATTGATCGGGTACCATAACCATCCTTCTCGATGTGGATAAAATCCCCATCAAAAGTTACAATAATCGTAATACCAACTAGCAAGGAGAAGCTCATGTTATTATTCCTAAACTTTTTAAAAAAGAAGAAAAAGAACGAAACCAAACCAAAACAAGCTAATGTAACCTCATCAAAACCAAAAAAGACAAGTGAACAGGTTGCTACTAGAAAAGGTGAAATAGGAGAATATAAGATTGACATTCAACTAGACCAGCTGCCAAAGGATTGTCGTTACTTAAGCGACCTCCTTGTAAAAAACCCCAAAGCAAAGTCAGGATATTCACAAATTGACCATGTGGTTTTAACTCCATACGGCATCTTTGCCATTGAAACCAAGAACTACCAAGGCACCATTTATGGTGGGAAAGATCGAAAAACATGGTTGATTAATGGGAAGTTTAAAATGATGAACCCTTTTGTACAAAACTACGGGCATATTAAGGCTTTAACATCTATAATTGATGAAAAGTACCATGATTTATTTATTTCAATGGTTTCTTTTACAAAACGCTGTACTTTTAAAGTAGACTTAGATTATCGTAAAATAGCTTCCAATGAATTAATCGTATATGACATAGAGCTATCGGATTTTATACATAGGAAAGTTTCTGTATTGAAACTACAATACAAAAAACCACTTCTGAATAAACAAGACGTCTCAGACATTTATAACGCTTTTTCAAAGGCAAACATTTCCGACCCTGAGATTAGAGAAGAACATAAACAGGCATTACAAGCAAAAACCACTTCTGATAAAATCACTAGCCCACAAGCTACTTGTTCCATTTGTAATAAGGCTGTTTCAGAGAAAGTTAAAACTTATTGTCTATCGAATAAGAAATTCAACGGTAAAATCTACTGCTTTGATCATCAGAAGACTGTTCGATAACTTAAAAAATTTGTAGTGTAGTTTTCCGAAAACCTTTATAATTAATTATAGTAGCTATTATATGGGAGCGATTGGATGGTAAGAGGTAAAACTACAAATGGGTTAATGCGCCACCTTAGAGATAAGCATGGCATTGCTATACAGGGAAGTAAAAACAAAAAAGATTTATTAAATATAGGATACTATCACGGCTACAAAGGGTATCGCTTTATTGGTCATTCACAAAATCAAATTCCATATACCAGTTTCGATGAAGTAGTTGGTGTTTATGAATTTGATACTAATTTAAAAACTATCCTATATCCAAGAATAATGTTTATTGAAACAGCCATTAAAAACTATACTCTAAATACCTTAATTGGTATAGGCCCAGTTGATTTTGATTATGTTTTTTCGCATTTGTTAAATGATTACAAGCAAGAAAATACGGGTAATAGTAAATATAGAGATAAGATGAAGAAAAGACTTGATTTAAGAAACAAGATTAACCAACAAATCAGTTATAATTATTCAGAAAAAAAGGCTGTTATTTCACATTTCTTTCATAACAATAAGCCTATACCACTCTGGGCTATATTCGAGGTAATTAATTTAGGTGAGTTTGGATTTTTTCTACAATGTTTAAATCAGGAAACAAGAAAAGCTATAGCAAAAGATTTAGATGTACACACTACCAACCATAACCAAAACGGAAGAATCGTAGAAGATATCATTTTTCTAATTAAGGAACTTCGTAATGCAGTTGCTCATAATTCCGTGGTCTTTGACTGTAGATTCAAAAAAACTAATCCTCCTTCCAGATTAAAGGGATATCTTCAAAGTGAGACAGGCATAGAGAATATTATGTTTGATAACATTGTTGACTATTTTATCATTGTAATCTTTCTGCTAAAAAAGCTCGGTGTTACAAAAACGGAATTAAAACAAATTGTTCGAAAGTTCTATTCTGAATCTGAAAAATTAAGAAGTACAGTACCAGTACCAGTTCACACCTCTATAATGGGGTCCGATTTCAGAAATAAAGTAAACAGTTTAACCACTTATATTTAGGCTTGTACTTTACGAATAAGACAAACTGTAGTATCATAATATATAACTAATAGCGGTGTATAGCTTCGGCTTACACTTAAGGGGACTGGATGCGTCTGGTCCTCTTTTAATTTTGTCTAAAAACATAAATAGCTAAACAACAAAAATGCCACCACAATCATCACTTTGAAAAGCAGTGATTGACCCGTGCCTAGCTAGCACACCCTATAGCGAAAAGCAAAAATACTACCAAACGTTAAGTCACACGCAACTAAAACCTCATCATATACACATGCATATAAGCCCCCATCTAACCGGTTCCTACACTAACTCTTAATCTCTAAATCACATTCAAAAAAATTTATTTTCTACAAATACCATTTTATGTAAAAATATGGTCTGTAGTCCGTCGAGCTTTCTGTTTAAGCACTAGATAATGGTCTTAAAAAGGAGCTAGATGTTTTGACGAATGAAGAAATGACTTTAGAAGAACAACTCCGTAAAAACATAGGAAAGCACATTCGTGGAATAAGAAAGTTAAAAGGTATGTCTGTTGACGACCTCGCCTACTATTCTGAAATCAACAGATCATATATTGGTGATCTTGAAAGAGGCGAAGCAAACATCTCACTATTTTACCTTTATAAAATTAGTATTGGTTTGAATTTACCTAGTCCACTTGAGCTAACCTTTGAAGCAGAAAAGGTCATTTATACTGAACTGAAAGAGGAGCTATGGAAGGAAAAATACTAGTATGACTCTCTACCTGCCCCTTTCCCCGAACCACATCGCTCATCTGTATAACTTCTTACGCTAGCTTCTCCATACCCTTACTGCATTTGTAATTAACCTATTCCCCCTCCAAGGAGTGAATTCCAATGACAATAGCCATACTAGAAACCTACGAAATCACCCGCGACACGATCGCCCTCCTCCCTGCCAAACATACTGACTATGACACGATCGCTCTTGAATTTGATCGAGAGCTATACATAAAACAACCCCCCCTCAGCCTCATTAAAACCGCCTGCCTTGAAGGTGGCTCGACCTATGATGGCAGGCGCGATGCCGTTACTCATCTCACTGGTGCGCAGAACAAAGTACCGATCCCGATTGACCCGATCGAACAAATCTATGCCTTTCCAACGAATTCCCCGAGCCAATTCGATTGCATCTGGATCTTCTACCCACACGTTAAATCGATTCAGCCAGACCATACAAACATCAACAATTCTTCCATTACGTTGAAAAACAACCGAACGCTAGCCTTAAATGCTTCCTACGCGAGCTTAGAAAAACAGGTCCACCGCACGTCATATTGCATCATCCGCTTCTCCCAACCGTTTCAACACCCCGCTTACACAGCTAGAAATCACGCTCTCACCCAGTTATAAAAATGATCCACAACCATCCCACTAAAATCCCAGGAGGTCCTCACATGCGCCCAGGCCACATCAACAACTTCACTCATTTAAGTCAATTCCAATCAAAAGACGAGTTCAACGAAACGATCCGCCAATTTCTAAAAGCACACGGTGATCAGTTCACAAAGTCTGAAAAAATTGCCTTCGAGCGACTCACCCGCTTTAGCATTAAAATCTTAGGCGTCTGCAATGCGCGCATTGCCAAACTTGTTGCTGCATCTGAAGACGAAGTAAAAGAAATCTCACGCTCGACATTTGAGCGGATGCTCAGAAAGGCAAAAGCGCTCGGCATCATCACGATTCATCACACCAACCGAGACAAAGGTGGCTATTCCCATAGCGTCTACGTCTTTCAACCATTTGACGGAGCGAAGAGCGAAAAATTGACAGAGCGCGGGAACAAGCCAAACACTAGCCAGAAAGGGGATGATTCGACAAAACTTGCCCCTGAAACTAAATCTTTTAAACAACAAACCAATAATCAAAACCATCGTCTAGATAACGAACCTACCCTAGACACGCTTGATCATACATACGTGCCCTCTAGCATCCCAACACCGTTCATTAACGCTGTTAAACCATTCTTCAACCAAGCAACAAAAATCTGCGCCCTCTGGGACCGCGCTAACATCGCCTACCGCTCAGCAAAGCTAACATCACCAGTCCAGGAACACACAGTCCAAATCATCAAAGCCTTTAAAGAAACCGTATTTAAGTACAAGAGTGGGAAAATCCATAAATCATTTATGCAGTATTTTTACGGGGCAATGGCAGGGGTATTTGTGGTGGAGAAACGGAGGGAGATGGCAGAGGTAACTGAGGGGTTTTGTGGATGGTTATTGGAGTGAATCAATTCCGTATAATTATTATCTTTTTTCATGACGCTTAGCCCTACACCCACTTCCTGAGTACCTTCTCATATCTAGGTGATTTAGATCCAAATGTATGTTAAAGAGTTCCATCCCGAGTGGGACTAGTCACCGATCCAATATAATCACGGTAATGCTTTCTTTTTTCTAAGTTCGTTCCGGGGAAGTAGTTCAAGACATAGACATGGTAAGTTTCAAGATAATTTGAAGTCGTGACCGTTGACAAAAAATAAAACGGACATCTGCTCCAACGGTAATGACCTGGGAGGAGATCTTCTTCACTTCGATGGAGTTAAAATGAACATAACAACTGACCTCAGAAATTTTGACGTGCCATCAATCGCTTCGGAGTAAATGTACATGTGGGATGATGTGAAGAAAAGAATGAAGTAACAGCTGCCTCTATAGTAGCGCGCGATCCCCCATAATTGAACGACTACTATTCGGCAAATCTTGGGCGGTCTGTGCGAGATTCCGGTATTTTTTTGTTGATGGTTGTTGTATGGATTCATTAAATTTTTTGTTAAATGCCCGTTCATAAACCTTTGACCTAAGGTGTCATCTCATAGGATTTTAAAATAAAAGGCTTTATTTGTTCCAAGTCTTTTACCCATCGAAGATCTATATATGTTTCATGGGTGTATCTGGTACTCTCAGCTTTACTTCTTATGTATTTCTTCCCAAGTAAACAATCTATTTCTTGTTGGACTTCTTCTCCTTTTTTACTTCCTTTACTCCCAAACCTAAGAATTAAACAACGTCTGTCCGTGCAAAGTTTACCGAAACCCGCACGCCTATTATTTCTTTTATAAGCGATTCCTCTTTTTGTGTTGCTAGGTTCAAAGATGTCTAGAGCACTATTCCATAAATATTCGTCTAATTCTTTTGCTAGCTTTCTAGCCTTTAATGAAAAATAGTTAAAATAATGTTCGCGTGTTTTCCCACCAATTCCATTAATCTCACAGAATTGCTCAAATTGACGCAATAGAAAACCAGTAGAAGTATGATTGGGATATTTTGAATGAAACGTATTAAAGTATTCTCTTATTTTTTTCCATGTGAGAAACTGTATTCTCTCTTCATAAACTTGGGATTCATGAAACTTTTCTTGATGCTTTTTAATTTGAGCTGTATCTAACAAAACGTTATTGCCAACTTTCGTTTCAATCAAAACAGCAACATCTTCTGACACAATGGCAGCATCAGGAATGCTCTTCTTTTTCGTATAATCACTTGTGTATGTTTCCCTCGTTTCTTCCGCTATCCCTAATAGATAACCCTTTAAACCGACCTCATCCATTTTATCTGTTACTTGAATTACATATGAATATTTTTTATCTTGCTTAACTTCAAGTGTTTCATCTACTAATCGAAGAAGTCCGTCGGTTAATTCTTTTGGGCTATGCTGCAAGACATTTACTAAAGCCTTGGTTACGTTATTTTCTATCTGTATATTATGAGAGTCTTCGGTTGATGCTCCCTTAAAATAATGAAAAATATTATCATACTCCATAGTACTTCTCTCCCTAATTTCTACTCGATTCTTTTATGACCTATATTCTGTTCCTCTTTTGATAATCGAGGAAAAATTGAAGCAAACGTTTCAGCAAGAAAACTCTTCCCGCAACCAGGTGGCCCATCCATCATCACATGATGATTACCAACCGCTGCGATTTCAAGTGCTCGCATTCTTATGACCCATTACTTCTTGAAAATCACGTTAATAACGTGGACCTCGGCTTGACCAAGGTACCCTTCTAACCCTTTTAAACCAACATTATTCACTTTGGCAGACAAATCAAAATCTCTCCCTTAAATAGTAGTTCCTTTTCTCTCGTATAGGATGTTGTAATTACTGATATGAGAAGTGAAGAAATGAAGATAAATGAAAGATAATCTGGAGAAAATACTGTGAAAAAGCTACCTCAATCCTATCACGACCACACCCGAAAATGAACGCCTACAAAAATTTCGGGTGGTAACAGCACCGAAACTTACTGGCCCTCCTTGCACCACTACTCGGTATTTATGTATAATGTAACTATAATCAACGTATATTAAAAAGTGACCGAGTGCTGGTAACACTCGGTCAAGGCAACTACATGCCGCATGAAGAGCGGCTGACCTGAGATATTAAGTACTTCACTTAAAAAAAGTAACCACCCATTATCCATTGGTCGTGGCGGGGACGGTTACTTTTTTCTTTCTTTGACGAAAATAAGAATCAATGTAATTACACTTATCAAAACTAAGTTTGATTGTAGTGCAACAGTTATTGCTTCGTATGTCGTCATCTTTACCACCTCCCTTCTCTTGGGAGATGGTCAACCGCCCATCCGCTTCATATAGTTGCACTTTCATTCTAGCACACCTGTTCTCATATTACTATAAATGCTATAGATGAATTACCGCTATTTCAGTTTACAATAGCCAACCTTTGCTCACCACTTCACAATACCCCTAAAATAAAACAAATCACACCATACATCGTACAGTGTGAGCTATTCGACAATATTCGGGTGGTGACAGTCACGCATCCCACGCATCCCATCAGTACTAGACTGAATTGTGCTACTAGACTAAGTGCTTGATATGTCGTCATCTGCCTCACCCCCTTTCGTTCAGGGAGTTCAGCCGCCACCTTGCAATATATAGTTGCTCCTTCGATTCTAGCACGCCTGTTCTCATATTTCTATAAATGCTGTAGATTACTTTCTTCAGGTTACAATAGCCGGTACTTGCTCATCATTTCACAATATTTCTTAAATAAAACAACCCACACCATACATCGTACAGTGTGAGTCATTCGACAAAATTCGGGCGGTTTCGGGTGGTGACAGGCACGAGAAACAATAATTCATTTCAACAATATGTTATTTTAAATTACATTTTTAAATTTATTTTAATATTTTCATCCTTCAATTGTGTAATGTTGTTATTTTTAGTATCATATAATTAAGAAAGGTCATACTATGTACTGAAAGGAGGCCATATACATGAAAAGATTATCAACTGCAAAACTGGCTGAAACCGTTAAGGAAACACGTGAGGAAAAAGGCTTAACACAAGAAGAACTCAGTAACCTTACCGGCATTAACCGGATCATGATTGGCCGCATAGAACGGGAAAATTTCATCCCATCCATCACTCAACTTGAAGCACTAACCAATGTTCTAGACTTTGAAATAACGGACATGTTCATCGAAAAAAAGGAAACAAATTCGTTTATTGCATTACGTAGCGAAGCACTAAGTGAAGGTGAAAAAGAGGGTGTGGACCGATTATTTGAAATGATGCTTACTCTCAGACAACAAATTCTGTTAAGGAGAAAATTTGAAAATGAGTAAGATAACACTGGATGAGTTCGAGCTTGAAGAGATCCGTAAACTAGCTAGGGATGAGCGACAAGCATTAGGATTCGTTGGAGAAACACCAATTGCCAACGATATATTTACGATTATTGAAAACTTGAACATCAAATTGCTGGAGTATCCAATCGAATCAGAAGGGGAGAAACCGGCTTTTTCTGCTGCTCTTATGTACTCAGAAGAAGGCGGAGAAGAGCTTGTTTTTATTGGACTAAATACAGCGGATCATTTTGATAAGCAAGTTTTTGCTTTAGCACATGAACTGTATCACTTTTACACAAAAACAGGCTCACATTTAAGCCGCTTAGAAGATGAAGAGAATAATCTAGTTGAAGCCAAAGCGAATCGATTTGCTGCGGAATTCTTATTACCTGAAAGTGTGTTAGAAAGTATCGTACTTACAGAATTTAAGAAATCATCCCTTCAAGAAGTACAAACTAAAACCTTATTACGTTTTATCGCTAGACTCCAATGTACATGGTGGCTACCTTACCGTTCATTAGTTAAAAGACTAAAAGAAATCGAAGCGATTTCAGATAGTCAATATACCCAACTATACGCTGTTAATGAACGCAATCTTGAAGGTGAGTATGGTCGTTTAGGACAAGCCATTAACAGAGAAATATTTCTCAAACTTAATGCAATAACTTCTAATATTGGTTTATCACCTAAAGATATTGAAGTAATTATTCGTAACTTTGAAGATAACATCATTGATGAGGATAAGTTCTCCGACACTTTACATTTATTTCATAAAACACCTGATGAATTCGGATACGAGTTTACAATTACTGATGAAGATATGGATGAATTTGATGACTTCTTTAAAGAGGAGAGTGACAATGAAAGTTGACTTAACTTCCTCTAACCCAGGCTTAGAAAGTATTTTTAAGCATCCTGATCAAATTATTACACTGGATGCTAATTTTCTTATTCCTCCAGATAGAAGCAAGCATGCTAAGTATAGCTTTAACTTCCCTAAGTTTAAAGACGTCTGGCTAGATCCTATCTTTAAAGCATTCCCTAACTTAGCCATACACGAAGCCGTTTATGACGAGTTAGTTCTACCCTCTGTGCAATTTTACATTGATGAGATGTTTAATGGAACACCACCGCGTGTTATCGTGCACCAAGACGAAGCTCTATCCGAAGAAGAGAAAGTATTAAGAGATTCAATCGAAGAAAGAATTTATCCTTTAACCAAGTACGAACCGCTACTGGATAATAAAGAAGATCGTGGTGAGGTTAAATCATTGGCTTATATTGCTGTTAAGGAATTACTGTACTTTGCTGCCCATGATTCAAATGCGATTCAATTGGTTGAAAAGGCAGAAGAATGGACGACTGGTCTTGATAATGTTCAAGCCATCAAAATGTATGAGCTTATTTATTATTTATACAAGTTAGATATTGGTGATAAAAAAGCCTTAAGAATACTGTACAAGTATCAATATCATTTAACACCTAAAGAGAAACAGTACAATCCAGAATGGGGACAATTTATCTCAGGAATGGACTCCCTCTATTCCACTGTTTTGGATGAGAATTAACCAACCCACCAAGTAGCCATCTTAAACCTAGACGCTAACTCGGTGGGTTGTTTGTTGTTCGCTATTTTCTTTTCTTCCTTCTCGGTCGTTTCACCTTCAATTTATAAGCTAGTTTGTCTTCAAGATAACACTCCCACTCAATTCCTGTGGAGAGTTTATAGACAATACGACCATCGGGATGAATGGTCCCACTTTCTACAAGCCGTTCAAAGATATCCGCTCTGAAAGCAATGCGGTGCTTCAGTGGATCAAACTCTGGTATGTCCTCTAGCTCATTCATAAGCCACTCTAATTCAGTTCGGTACTTTGCCGCTTGTTCTTGTCGTTCCTCAAACGCATCAAGTTGATGTTTCAACTTCACGATTTCATTCGTTAAGGTTTCAACCTGCTTTGTATCTTGTCCAGCTTGATTCAGCTCTTCATCTACCGCTTCGTATAATTCTTGGTTGAGTTGCTCCATCATTATCTCTATTTCTTCGACCTCGTGTTCTTTATTAGTTAGGTCTGTTCTTTCCGCTACAGCTTCCGCTTCAAGTTGAGGGAGATCATTTGATTTCATTTCTAGCAAAGCACTCATAAAGTTATGCTCCACATACTCCTCACGAAAACTTTGGGAGGTGCATGTACCGGAAAAGTTTTTACCATTGGCGACCCTACATCTCCAATAACGGCGAGCTTTTTTCTTGTTTGCATCCTTTTGTTCTTGTTTGCATCCTTTTGTCTATCGTAATTTTCGTACTGACTGATAATCCCTCCACACTCACCGCACCGAAAAGTCTGGCGAAATGGCTGTGGAGCATTGACTGAGGGACGAGTTGTTTTAGGTTGGTTCAACTTTCGGATGGTTTGGACCTTATCCCAATCTTCCGGTGTAATAATCGCTGGATGGTGATCCTCAATATAATATTGGGGCAGTTCCCCTTTGTTAACCACTTGTTTTCTCGTAAAT
Organism: Desertibacillus haloalkaliphilus; assembly: GCF_019039105.1. Lineage (NCBI taxonomy): Bacteria > Bacillati > Bacillota > Bacilli > Caryophanales > Bacillaceae > Desertibacillus > Desertibacillus haloalkaliphilus. Next base: position 53,805 of record NZ_JAHPIV010000006.1, read on the forward strand.
GGATCCTTCACATACGTTTGCTGATACAGTACGCAGCCTTTGTAAACGGGTGATGCTAACATTTTCCCTACCGTGTTTGGGTGACAATATTTATTTCCATTGGCAGTTTCAATATTATCCTCACTTAACTCGCGTGCAATCTGTACGATACTTTTCCCTGCTGCATAGGAATCATACATTCGTTTCACCACAGACGCTTGTTTTGGCTCAATACACCAATTTTTATGTTCATCAGCAGTATATCCATTCTAGCAGGATCCTATTAAAAAAGAGCCTTACCAAATCCTCTTCAACAAACATTCGGGTAGTGACCGTAACTAAGCAGATACGCAATAAACCATTCCTACTTCCTTACCCTAATCTCAATCGAAGCTTGATTTGCATATTTCCCTAATAAATCCTCCAGGTCAGATACACTAATAGGGCCATGATCTGTACGAATGTACATTCGCCCTTCATCAATTGACTCTATCGCACCCTCGATCCCATCTTCTAAACGTAATTCACTTAAACTAAAATAATAATCAATTTTCCGGTTCGCTGCTCGCTTGTAAAAATACTCCGGATCAAACTTTCTGCCATGAGTATCCCTCTCTGCAGCTACGAGCATTTCTTCATGCTGTGGATGTTCAGGATTATTGACTACATCTAAAAAAGCTTGGTAACTCTCAACCGAACGAATAAACTCTGGCGGTCGAGAACGCTTTCCATCGATACAAGGAGACATAACCGAGACATGACACCCAACCTCTTGATTGGCTACAACTTCAACCCCATGCTTCCAGCCTAAGTAGGTATAATCAATTCGTTCCTTTTCAGCAAAAATATCTTTTAATGATTTATCCATTAAATTCGAATCTACATCAAAATGAGACGGTCCACTCGCAAGCCACTCAAATGCCCCCTGAATAAAAAAGTGCAAATCATCTAAGGTATGATTTGCACTAATCGTTAGAACTCTATAAACTTTTGGCGAAAGCCCCTCAAGAGAAATGTTTAACGTGATGAACTCTGTTCCTCTATATGTAAAAACCCCGCTTGAATCGGTATAATGAATCATAAGCTAGCTCCCTTCAAATAGACATCGCTTGGCGTCAACCCGTTCAAGCCAGTGTGTCCTCGGTAATAATTGTACTCATAAATATATTCATTGATTAATTGATTCGCATGATCAATCAATCCTATTTCTTCATGATATAACTTCTCTTGCTTCAAGCTGCGAAATAAACGTTCAATCGCTCGATTATCATTCGGCTTACCTTTACGGTTATAGCTAATCGTAATCTCGTTTTCTATCAACAAGCTTTGATAAGCATTTGACGTAAATTGATGTCCGTTATCACTATTCATGAACTCAGGAACTCCGTATTCCCCTAACGCTTCCTCCATCGTTTCAATAACATTATGTAAATGCATCGTAGGGGCTAATTGCCAACCGACAACATAACGACTATGCCAATCTATGATCGCAACTAAATAACAGAAACGATCAATCATCCCAATATAGGAGATATCAATGCTCCACACATGATTCGGATGATCAATCGTTAGATCCTGTAAAAGATAACCGTCCGCCATCTCTACATTTTGCTTTGCTGGGATTTTGATCTTCATCTTCTCCATCAAACTACTTGTTCGCTTTAAACCAATCTTAATCTGGTATCGTTTACGAAGACGATCATTGATTAACCGCACCCCAAACCCCGGAAAGTTAGTATGTATTTCATCAATCTTATTCATAATCAAAACATCATCCAAAGAAGGCTCCTTGGATGATGTGTAATAAGTAGACTGTGAAATTTTAAGAAGGTCGCATTGCCGGCTGATTGAAAGCATCGGATATTTCGGCTCTATTAAACATTTGCGATCTTTAACCCGCATCCCTCTTACAACCGTACTCTGTAAATAACCTAGCTCAACTTCCTTCTTATTCAACTGATCTAGTAATCGACTATTTTCCTTCTGTAACTCACGAACCCTACGATCTCCTGCCGTTTCTTTATATAAAACTAGCGGCAACCTATCCAAAGCTTCCTCTTTCCATTTCCGCAACGTTGGATAAGTGATCCCGTACTGTACACAAATGTTTTTCATCGTTTTATTATTACAAAAAAGGTCTAAAACGACCATTTCTTTAAATTCAGGAGTATATTTTTTGTGATTTTTCATGGCTCAAACTATAGCATAATCTGTCATTTTTTGTCCATGTATTTGGGTACAGTACGCCCCCTTTACGTAAATAGAAATACACCACAGTTTATGTTTCGATATTCCGAACCATACATTTATTATACATCCAACAAATATCCATGTCCATTATTTGGATAAAAGTTTTCCAATTTTCTGCACATCTCGACATCCAAGAACATACGTTCGTTTCATTGGTATAAAAAATACCCCCGCCAAGTCATCAATTCATAACTTAACGGGAATCTGTATTTCATGGAATTTATAAGCTACCTGAACACTGACTTTAATTAATCTCTACTAAATAAATCTCTTGTGTATACTTTATCCTGTACTTCACGTAAGTCGTCTGATAAGCGATTAGCCACAATAACATCACTAATCTTCTTAAATTCTTCAAAATCATTTACTACTCTTGAATTATAAAACTGATCCTCGCTTAAAGCTGGCTCATAAACTACGACTTCAATACCCTTTGCTTTAATACGTTTCATAACCCCTTGAATAGCAGATTGCCTAAAGTTGTCCGAATCCATTTTCATTGTAAGGCGATAAATTCCTACAATTTTAGGGTTTCGTTTAATGATCATATCCGCAACATGGTCTTTTCTTGTTCTATTGGCATCGACAATTGCCGCCATAATATTGTTTGGAACGTCCGCATAGTTAGCAAGTAATTGCTTTGTGTCCTTTGGTAGACAGTAACCTCCATATCCAAACGATGGATTATTATAGTGATTCCCAATTCGAGGATCAAGTCCTACACCTTCAATAATCTGCTGAGCATTTAACCCTCTTACCTCTGCATATGAATCAAGTTCGTTAAAGAAAGCTACTCTCATTGCCAAGTATGTGTTGGCAAATAATTTAATAGCTTCAGCTTCCGTAGAATTTGTAAACAAAACATCAATATTTTCTTTTAGTGCACCTTCCACTAGTAAATCAGCAAATACCTTTGCTCTTTCGGACTGCTCTCCTACAATTATTCGAGAAGGATATAAGTTATCATATAATGCCTTACCTTCTCTTAAAAACTCCGGAGAGAAAATAATATTATCAGTTTCAAATTTTTCACGGACTTTTTCTGTATAACCTACTGGGACAGTAGATTTAATAACCATTACTGCATCAGGATTAATAGATAGTACACTGGCAATAACTGCTTCCACTGTTCTAGTATTAAAGTAATTCTTGTCTGGATCATAGTTTGTGGGTGTAGAAATAATTACATACTCCGCATTTTTAAATGCTTTATAATTGTCAGTTGTAGCAGTTAAATTCAATTCTTTTGTTGCTAAAAATTCTTCAATTTCATTATCAACAATAGGTGATGTTTTATTGTTAATCATATCTACTTTCTCTTGAATAATATCTAAAGCTATTACTTCATTATGCTGAGCTAATAATACAGCATTGGAAAGACCAACATATCCTGTACCAGCAATTGTTATTTTCATTTATACATGCACATCCTTGTTAACTGTTTGGGAGAATGTAGCCATTATCAAAAATAAAAAAATATATGTTTACTAAATTCATTTCCCTACCATAATCATTTTTCTATTGAATTGACGTCTCAAAATTATGATCATCAAAAATCGCTAATTCTTTTGTAGTTTTCTTTGCAGAATATGCTACTTTTTCATTTTCATCAGCATAACCAAAAGCTACTAACATAATTACCCTTTGATTATCTGGCAAATTCAATAGCGATTTAAGTTTTCTTTCTCTTTCTGGGATATCTGGCCAATTAATGATACATGAACTTACCCCTTGGACTTCAAGTCCATAAACCAAACTCATTGTTGCCAACGAAGAGTCAATATATATTAGATGTCTATCCCTTTCATCAAAGTAAGCTTCTAACTCTCCTACAACTACAGCTACACCAGGAACATTATCAGCATATCCTTTCGTTCCCATTGCACAGTTTAGAATTTTATTTCTCATTGGGTTATTCAAGAAGATTTTGTAATGAAAGGGTTGCCTGTTACATGCACTAGGAGACTGAGCTGCTACTTTAATTGCATTTTCTATTTTATTTTTTTCAACCGGTCGCTGCTGATACCACCTTACTGATCTGCGATAATAAGACAAATTTAATAATTCATCAATTGTCCCTATATTCTTTTCTTCCATTTTAATACGAATGTAAGGTACTGATGAATTATTTCTTGAATTAAATTTAGTATAAGATTGATTCGCTTCCTTAAATACTTTAAGAGATTCTTCTACTACCCTGTTTTGCCCTGAAGTTTTAAAATAATTATTTAACACATCATAACACCATTGGTGTTCTACTTCTGAAAGTTGATTTTTCGATAATAATGCGCTGTAATTTTGAACAGTATCATAAATATAGTCTAAACCAAAAACTTCTTTTCTATTTTTCATAATTAAGCCTTTTTCGATTCTGTGAATACTTCTTCTTAAAAAGTAGGAATTATTATTACTTGAAATATCTTTAATGTGCTTATTTTTCCCTACCATCACAGAGTACATTTCATTATTAAACTCTTTTGAGAATAAATAATAAATCTTTGTAGCTAACATAGACTTACTACAAAATGTCATTATTTGTGATTTGATTTTCTTTTTAAAGTAGTATAACCTTTTCCTTATTTTCCTCATGGTTGGTGCATCCTCCCTAATACGCTTCTACCAAACAAAAATATTTATTCCCTATTAGTTTTATAAACTATAGAAATATTTTTATGAACAAAAGCTGACTTCAATTCCAATAATGTACCCTTCTCAAATAAAAATGTAGCTAAGATATAAGTACTAATTCCAAAAAATACTGTAATAATAAATTGGATTATATATTCTAATCCTTCAGGTAGGAGTGATTGAATTATTAAAACTGATAAAACAAGTAAAAAAGAAATAAATAATATAGTTTTAAATGAACTCAAATACTCTATAAAGGTATTTAATAGATATTTACTTGTTTGATATTGTAAAACCGTCGTTTTCACTAAAACGTATCCACAATATAGTGATAGTACTACATAAATCCCTAAATGAGTAAAAACACTTAGACAGAGTATATATATAACATTAATAATAAGATCTATATAAAAGACCTCATTTGGCTTCCCAACAGAATATAGAAGAGAAGTTGATAGATTAGCTGTTAATACTAACGGTATCAACGCTATAGAGAAAACTTGAAAGAAGAACACACTTTCTACCCATTCCTCTCCAAACAATACTGGTACAAAAAGGTGTGCAGTTAAAGCAATACCAATAAACACAGGGAAAGAGAATAGTGCAACGTAACGTGAAATCTTTTGATATGCCACAGTTAACTTTTCTTTGTTATTTTTTAATTTAGATAACAACGGAAACAGTACTTTAGCAAAGGATGACGTTATTAAACTTCTTAGTCTTTCTAGCATATTTTTGGCAAAGTAATAAATCCCTAGAATCTCCGGTGCTAAAAAATAGCCTATCAACAGTTGATCTACACGGAATGTAAGGAAACTAATAACTTGTTTACCTGACACATATAAACCAAATTTAATAAACGGCTTCAATTTATTAAAACTAAAATAAAGTGATATATTGAGAATATCTTTTCTCTTACTGACAATGAAGATAATTAGTACCTTAAATGCCGTAGAGACAACCTGTCCTATAATGACACCCAAGAGTCCTAGTCCATTAATAAGAAATAAAATCGTACCAACGATTAATATTAATTCTGAGACGATTTGAATGATAGACAGCTCTTTAAAGTAAAGTTGCTTTTCTAATAGAGCCCTAAATAATAAAGAGGGTCCACTGATTACAAACATTAGGCTTAGTATTTTCAATAAAAAACTCAATTCATTTAAAGAAAAAATATTCCCTATGGAATCTGAAAATGAAAATAAACATATACTTAGAAAACTTGCTAAAAATATGTTGAAAAAAAATAAAGAAGACAACTCCTGTTTAGTTAAATTATCCCTTTGAATCACTGCTTGGCTTATCCCGAAATTATTCAAGGTTTGAAATAGACCTATAAAAATTGTTGCGATGGCTAATACTCCAAATTCAGAAGGTGTTAAGAATCTGGCTTTAACCATTAATAAAAGTGGAGCACTTACTCCTAAAAATATTGTTTGAATTGTTGTCCATTTAATACTATTAATAGCTTTAGCTTGTAATCGACTCAAATTTATTTTGCCCCCCAATATCACAATTAGTACCTATAACAGTTATCACAGTTCAACTAAATCCTTATTGGGAAGTTCTTTTAATTTATTTTTTATGACTTGCGATTCATTTTTATAATTGCTCAACATTTCATCTAACCGCTCTAATACTTCAACTTCATTTTGTTGATCTCTAACATCAAATAAGTATTTTTCCTGACAAAAGAAGTTAAGTAGCTCTTGATATTTAACTGCCCACCCAAATACTAAAGTTGGTACTCCATTTTTATAGGCGTGAATTATTGAATGATATCTGGATGCAATTAAGAAATTAAACTGAGCCAATAATTGATCTATTTGTATACAATTCAAATCATCTTCTAATAAAATGACATTCGAATCATTTTGAAATTCATTTTTAATCTTTCTACATATTTCTAAATCCTCATAGGAGTGTCGAATAAGGTATACATGTTTATTTTGTACTAGAAGTCGGTGAATTAATGTTTTGTAAATATTATATTGTGCTAATTCATCACCATGATTCATAATTTTCACATTTGGGATTATAGCAACAGAATTCGATTTTATATCAATGTTCAAGTCTATATTTTTTTTAGAATTGTAAATATTACTTATTGTAAAATCTTTATCACTTTGTAGTACACTATCAAAACTTTTTTCCACAGTGCTTAAATTAAAGGGGGCTAAATATTCCAAACCATCATATTCTCTCGCATAAATTTTTTTAGGATATGCTAAATATTTTTTTATTAAAGGCATAATTAGTTTTTCAGCTTTTTTACCATAATTAAAAGGGCCAAAAGATTGAGGAAATAATATCATTGGTATTTGATACTTTTTAGCAATCATTATATTAAACAAATAATTGATTGAGGCCATATACCCTCTTTGAGATGATAATGCATAACCACTAACATCAATCATCATAAATGCATTGTTTAATATTTCTTTGATTTCTTTTAACTGATTATTTGAAATTCCAGTACCTTTAATTAGGTATTTACTGTATTCTACAAAACCAACATTGAATGAAGATGGCGGCCCTATTATCCTCATTTTAGCCCGTATAGGCCAGGATAAAACTCTGAAATTTAAGTCTCTTTTTTCTAACTCATCTCTTCTTCTGTATACAGAAGCAAAGAGTACCACTTCTTTATCTGGGTATTTTTTTTTGATTTCATCTACTACTGTATAGGTCATAGCTTGTGCACCCTTATTCCGAAGTTGGCCTCCAACTACAATCACATATTTCATATTTCTTCCTTCTTTCTTATAAATTGTATTGATGTAAAATTATATCTAATACATATAACCCTATTATCATTTACAAATCTTAGCTACTTCACAAGATATTTTTTTTGCTTTTTATGGTTCCTATAATGGTATATACTTTTTTTTATAAGAAACACTGGATTAAAAAAGCGCAAATCAAAGACTTCTATATTATTATTTTTTAAAGTAACATATATGGAAAATATTTTTCTGAATCCCAGTCTATATTTAACTGCATTAATTATCATAGTACTCCCTCTAAGATTAAACATTTCTAGCTCTTCCTTATTTAAATTTGCCTTTAAAAATTGACAATAATTTATATAAACCCTTAGCCTCGAATCGTATACTTCTAAGCTTGTATTTGTTGTTAAGGTGCCTCTACTTTTTGTAACACAATAAATTATATCTCTCGACACTTCAAACTTTTTCATGTAATAGCCTGCTTTTACAGAAAACATAACATCATTTGAAGCAATTACCTCGTCAAAATATATTTTATTATCTTTTATAAAGTCACTTCTAATCAATTTCGACCATGGAACAAAAAAACGATACCTTAATGATACCTCTGATTTATAGTCACCTTGTTCAAGGAAACTAGTAATTATTTTTTCTTTTTGCACATGTCTATCTGACTTATTGCCAGTATCAACTTCGACGCTTGTCGGACTAAAGAAAACTATATCATTATCTGTAGAGAAATATGAAGATACAGTGTCGTAAAATCCATCAGTAAAAAAATCATCAGAATCTGCAAATAAAATCCACTTTCCTTCAGCTATATCTAAACCAATATTCCGACAGACACCCGCTCCCTTTTGATCTGTATTGTTATTTGTAAAGAGAACATGATTATATTTATTATTTGATATTAATGAATACAATTTATCAACTTCGAGGTTGCTTCTATCGTCTATAACAATAATCTGAATTTCTTCTTTTTGGGGGATAGAATCAAGTAACTTTTTTAGTGACCTCGGAGAATTGTAATGCGGGATTATTATGGAAAGATACACCATATATTATATCTCCTTCTTTAACCATTAATTAATTAATAATCCAAGTTTGCGTTTTTCAAAATATAATTTCAAACTCAAATGGTAGCACTATTATATTGCGAAGTACCTATTTAAAACTAGTACTATAACTAAAACTAAAAAAGTCCTTATTATAGCTTAATAAGGAGCTTCAATGTCGCTTATCTTCTTCATGTCATCCTCAGTTGAAATTTCTATATGCTTTTAAATAAAATTAGTTAGCTAGTTTGGATTATCTTGTAATAACATTAAAATAAAATCGATATTAGTTCAAACCTCTATTCAACATTAAGTAAGAACGGGAGTAACTAACTATTAAAGTTTTAAAATTATTCTAAGAGACTTTTATATAGACTCCGATGCATCTCTATATTTCTGTTATATCCAAACTTTTCGTGATACCTATCATAAAATTTTTCCTTATGACTTTGTAATTCTTCCTCATTGATAAAAAGTTTTTCTATAATTTCAAATGCTTCTTCAGCAGTATCAAAAATATAATTTTTATTGCCTATCACTTCAGCTAAACCATCTACATTTGTGCCGATTACTACATTTTTTCTAGCCATAGCTTCCACTGCAGTTCTACCAAATGATTCCCACTTTGAAGTTAGCAAGAAACAATCCATTGCATAGTATAGATCAGCTACTTCATTATTATTAAGGTTTATAAAGGCATTTATTTTCTTTTCTCCGACTAGTTCCTTTACTTTCCTTATATATTCTTTTGCTTCAGCATTATTAGCTTTAGAATTATCTGTTCCTAAAATTATCAAAAATCTTAATTTATCAATTTTACTTTTACACTTTTCTAATATCTCATAAGCTAGGGGCCAATTTTTTTGTTCACTATATCTACCACAAAGTCCAATGACAAAATCATTTGAATCAATTTTGTACTTTTCTTTGATTTCATCTCTTTTAGTAATATCGTAATAATCATATTCCTTACCAGCAGTATTATATATAACTTTAAATTTCTCTTCGTATCTCCTGTATTTAGGAAATTGATTTGCGTAGTTAAGTTTATTCACTGAAGTTGTCGTAACTATTTTTTCAGCCTTTTGGACGATACTATTTATGGATAAATTCGTAATTTTTCCATACTTTCCATATACTCCTCGATCTGTATAAACTATTTTTGTTTTTTTATCTATAGCTCCTACACTTAACAGAAAGTTAATAATAACCATTGTAGCCGGCATTTGAACATGAATTATTTGTGGATTAATTTTACGTACTACATTCAGTATATCTTTTATCATGAGAAGAACTTTATAAAAGTTTTTCCTTCTTAAAACAAACTTATGATACTTATCCAAACTAATATGATATTCACTGAATTTTCTTCCACTGGGTGTCACTATATATATATCATACTCTGAAACTAACCCTTCCATTAATACCTTCATAGATTGTTGGGCTCCACCAGCCTTCGTTATGTTAGTATCACTTAAATATAATATTTTAGGCTTATTCATATATATCACCGCCCCCTCTATTTTTGTTGACAATAAGCGCTCTATATGACATATCTTTCTCTATATAATCGCATAACTCTTACTAATACTATCCAGTAAGTTCTACTTTAGAATTTCTTTTAATAAAACAGTAGTTCAGTACCAATCCCAAAAATATCCAAAAATTTATATTTATTAGATAAGAACTACTAACCATTAAAGGGATTAAGCCTAGGCTTAACCAGATGATAATCATACTGTATTTATGACTGTCTTTGACAAATAAAGACTTTAAGATCAGTAGTAACAGTACTACTAATAAAATACCCCCTAATACTATTCCGTAATTTGCTAATATTTCTAAAAAAATATTATGAACATATCCTCTTCCACTAACTAACCTATCTCCACCAATACCAATTCCTAACAATGGATTGTCCATAATTTCTCTAATAACGTTTTGATAAATATTATCCCTTCCACTTAAATGTATATCTTCTCTTAAAAACAACTGAATACTCCTACTTTTAATACCTAAATTTAAAAGAAAGTTATATGCAAATTCGAGAATATAACTAAGGAATAAATATAGTAATAAAATTCCCCCAAAAGTAATCCACTTATATAGTAATCTGCTAAAATTTAATTTGGATTTAGACCTTATTAATTTAAGAACGAAAAATACAACCACACATAATATCGCGCCTCTGGAACCTAAAGCGAGTATTACAAGTAGTGAAGATACTACAAAGAAAAGCGCGCTAAATGAAAACTCTTCTAAGAAATCGTCTAAATAAATTACTATAGGCAGCAACATATAATATGATAAAGCCATACTATATTCCCCTATTGATAAGCTTCCTGAAATAATAAGGGAACCCAAAGTTGCTCCAAAAATAAAAACAATCAGACTAGCTTTTTTCATAACCCTTTTTAGTATATTCCATTCACTAAGACTCATGCTGTATACAAAAGCAGGAAGTGACATAAAAAAGACCGGAAATATCAATTCTTTAAGGTATAACCTATTCTCAGGAAAAATAGAATAATTAATTAAAAAAATAAAAATAGCAATAAGATATATAACTATAAATTTAACTTTACTTCGTTTTAATACACTAGGAAGAGCATAAACAAAGGCTATTCCTACTAAAATTTTTGATACTAGTTGTATCCTTGAAGCATCTGATGTTCCCATTAGTTCAAAATAAACTAATATAAAAAATTGAATGGTTAGTATCACAAAAGAAGTAATCAACGCTATACTAATTTTTTGGTCACCAGATTGTTCTATATGTTCATTGCCTTTTTTCAAAATATCTAGCATTTTAAGCCTCTCTTAATTAAATTATTAAAAACTAGCTTACCTTTATTAGAAAAATTCTAATATTTATTTATCGCTTGCACTATATAATTGTAAATATTTTTCAACAATAATGTCCCATTTAAAATCTTTTGACCTTTTCACACAATTATTAGAAATATCATTATAGTTTTTTAAGATATTTAATATAGCTTTTGTAATTGAATTAATATTCGACGGTTCAACAGAATAACCTATTTCCCCCTCAATATAAAAACCATCGATACCTTGACCTTTCGAATAAAGAACAGGTAATCCCACAGACATAGCTTCAATATAAACTAAACCGAAAGTTTCCTTAAATGAGGGCATAACAAAAATATCACAATGACACATAATTGATAAAATCGTTTGTTTTTCCCTAATATATCCATGAAATACCACCCTTTTTTCAATATTTAACCTTTTAGTCATATCCCTACATTCATCTTCTAATGGTCCCTCACCTATAACATGTAGTTTAGCATTATAACCTTCTTCACAGAGTTTAGCGCATGATAATATTACAGACTCTAAATTTTTATTTCTATCAATTAACCCGATAAAAAGTAGCAAAATCTCTTTTTGAGGTATGTGATTAACCTCTTTAACTAAATTATTCTCGTGCCAATAGTTATCAATACCATTGGGGACTACAATAGACCGTTCCTTAATCTTAGATAAAACACTGTAAGGAAGTAAAGAAAACATTTGATTTTTGTATGCATGTGAAATAAAAATAACTGCCTCCGCATTTAGCAGTATCTTATACATAAAAGGCCTTAAATGGATTCCATATTTATAAAAGGAATTTAAATCAGTATTTCGTACAGTAACAATGTACTTCATTCCATATTTCTTATTTAACTTATATGCAGTACCACCATCACTAAATACAGTATGGGCATGGATGAATGTAACATTTTGATTCGCTAGTATCGACCTTTCAATTTCTTTGAGTTGCTTATTAATTTTATTAAAGTACAAAAACTTATCATGTTTTTGTAATATGTTTTTATAATAATAATTTATATTATTATCGGTAGTTAGCTGATTTTTTCCAATAAATTTTTTATCTTTTAATGGAATGAAAATATGTTGTTTCACTCCATTTTCTGAAATCTCTTTAATTAGATTTTTATATAGTTGGTTACCTATATAATATGAACAAATGTGTAGTATATCCATAATTTACACCCTTATCAATGATTGAGTAGCCTCACAAACTCCAATAAACAAAACCACTTGTTTCATATTCTTTTTTATTTAATACACTTTTAACATCAATTAAAACTTTATTTTTGTCAGCATATAACCCTTGAAAGAAATCAACACTATAGCTCTCTTTAAATTCCTTATGTGCTACCGCTAATACTACTCCATTAAGATTAACCAATGCATCTTTATCTACAAGGTTAATTCTATATTCTTCCCACACATCTTCTTTGTTTGCAACAGGATCGTGAACTAACACATCTACACCAAACTCTTCTAATTCATTAATAATATCTATTACTTTTGTATTTCTGACATCAGGACAATCTTCTTTAAAAGTTATTCCTAAGATAGCTACTTTTGCACCTTTAATTGGTTGCTCAGCTTTAATCAGCTTCTTAATTATATTATTAGCGACATATTTGCCCATATCATCATTAATTTTTCTGCCTGCTAAAATTATTTGTGAGTGATATCCTAACTGTTCAGCTTTATAGGTAAAGTAATATGGATCTACTCCAATACAATGACCACCCACTAATCCGGGAGTGAATTTAAGAAAATTCCATTTAGTTCCAGCTGCTTCTAATACTGCTTTTGTATCAATTTCCATTTTATTAAATACCATTGATAATTCATTCATAAAGGCAATATTAATATCTCTTTGAGAATTTTCAATTACCTTTGAAGCTTCTGCCACCTTAATTGATTCAGCTCTATGAACCCCAGCTTCAATTATTGCTCCATATACACTTGAAACTTCCTCAAGGGCTTCTTCATCTGAACCAGAGACCACTTTTATTATTTTCGTTAATGTATTAATCTTATCGCCTGGGTTTATCCGTTCTGGTGAATAACCTACTTTAAAATCAATTCCGAACTTTAAACCTGATTCCTTTTCAAGTATAGGAATACAAATCTCTTCTGTTGTACCAGGATAAACTGTTGATTCAAAGACTACTATAGATCCTTTTGTTAGGTTTCTTCCAACTATTTTACTAGCCCCGATAACTGGTGTTAAATCCGGGGTCTTATCACTATTTATTGGAGTTGGCACAGCAACAATATGAAACTTACAATCTCTTAACCTACTCTCTTCACTTGTAAATTGCAAAGTTGTATTTTTTATTGCTTCATCTCCAACTTCATCAGTGACATCTATACCATTTAAATATTTCTCTAATTTTTTTTCGTTCGTATCGAAACCAACAACCTCAAATTTATTTGCAAACTCAATAGCTAAAGGAAGACCAACATACCCTAATCCAATAACTGATATTTTTTCTGCTCTATTTACTAGTTTCATATATAGACTCATTAGAAAATCTCTCCCTTTCACAATTACTTTCAATAACCTCAATAAGCCTTTCTGTTAACCTTTCAAAATCAAATTCATACGCTGCTTGTCGGGCGTTCTTACCCATAATTTTGGTTTTTTCTTCATCACTACAGGCTGTTATTACCGCCTTTGCGATTTCTTCTGCATTTTGTCTAGGTGCACTAATTCCACATTCATACCTTTCACAAATACTATAACCAGTAGTATAAGTTTGAACAATACACTTCCCTGCTGCCAAATATTCAAAAAATTTATTTTGACTTTGGCCATATTTATCAAGGGAAGTACTTGAATTATGAAGTATATTTATATAAGCCTTCTTTAGAATTGAAGGGACATATTTTTTTTCAACACGGCCTTTAAAAATTACATTATTAATATGTTCTTCTTCGCACCTTTTTTTAAGAATTTCACTTTCATCACCAGCACCGTAAATTAAAAATCTTATATCATCTATTCCTTGAGATTGAATAATTTTAGCTGCATCTAATAGCATTCCTAAATTATTTACTTTCCTTATAGACCCAGCATAGATTACGTTTTTATAATTTTTATTATCTAAATCTGTATCAATTATTTGATTTTCTTTATTATTTCTATCAAATGTATCTATAATCACACCATTACTAATGTGTTTTATTTTCGTTACATCAATTTTTTTATCCCAACCTTGATCAATAATATAATCTTTTCCGCCTTCCCAAGTCATAATTACAGAGTCGGCTCTATTATAAATCCATCTTTCTCCTCTATATAATACTTTCGTAATGATATTTTCTCTTTTCAATACGCCATAAGCTACTAGACTTTCAGGCCATAAATCTCGCACTTCACAAATACATGGTACTCCAAATTTCTTGGCAATTTTTAAACCTGCTACTAAGGTGAGTGGATGAACGCTTGAAGCAAGAATAATGTCGGGATTTCCATTAATTTTTGCATACTCTTGCGCAACGGGAAAAACATTCCTATAGAAACTAAACATATTTTTGATTCGTTGTTTGCCATTTCCTTTATACTTTGGCGCCTTGACAAAAATATAAGGAATTTCATCTGCTTCATCTTTTTTATAGTTATCAATTCCTATCTCAATATTTTTATTACTATTATGTCTAGTACTAGCACAAAAAATTGTAGGATTATAACCTTTCTTTAATAGGTTTTGAGCAAACCAATGATGCCGTCCACCTCTATTAAAAAACATATTTGTGGCATAATGATTCATTATCCAGATTTTTTTAGTCATAAATGAAACTTCTCCTTATTACCCGATTTATTAAGTAATACCATTTCGTGCTGTGTCACATTCATCCCTTATTATTATGGTCAAATTGTTTCTTTAATCTTTTTTGCTGGTACACCTACATAAACACAATTTTTTTCAACATCCTTTAAGACGACTGCACCTGCACCAATTACAGAATTTTGACCAATAATAGAAAGACCGGTAACAATTGTAGATCCCATCCCAGTAAATACATTATCTTCAATCTTTATAGAAGCTCCTACACCTGTAAGAGTTGAAATCAAACAAGCTTTACCAATTATAGAGTGATGGGCTATAACAACACCTGGACTTATGATACAAAAGTCATTAACCTTAACCTTCGTCCATATATATGCATTAGCTTGTATATAAACCCCTTGACCAATTTCAGCACTTGGACTTATAACAGCTGTCGGATGAATAAGTGTCGGGGTCCTTCCACCTAACTTATTAATTTTTCTCATGATATTGTTTCTTACTTTATTGTTACCAATAGCTACAATAAACTGTTTATCTTTTATATCTTCGTTTAGAAGATCGGAAAACTTTCCAATAACTTCAATACCCATAATAAACTCATTTTGTTTATTGTCATCTTCATCATAAAATGCTTTAACTTTATAGCCTAATATTTCAGCCAATTCAAGCATTGTTTCACCGTAGGTTCCTGCACCAACTATATATATTTCTCTATTATCCACAGGCTTATTTCCTCTCCTATTACTCTTACTTTATTACTTACTATCAAAACTTCCTTTAAATTTCTCCATAGTTACAGTCTCACTACTATTGACTCCTTCTCGCTTAAATACCTTTAAAAATGTCTGTATAATGATTTTACAATCTAATTTCAATGATATACTTTCGACATATTGAACATCATAGTCAAATTTTTCTTCCCAAGTAATTGTGTTCCTTCCATTTACTTGTGCTAGACCTGATAATCCAGGTCTCACTTCATGTCGACGTTTTTGGTGCTCATTATACAGTGGTAAATATTCTATTAGTAATGGTCTAGGACCAACTATAGACATATCACCTTTTAAAATATTGAAAAGCTCAGGTAATTCATCTAATGAAGTAGATCTTAGGATTTTACCAAACCTTGTTAACCTCACATTATTTGGTAACAACTCCCCATTCTCATCCTTCTCATCTGTCATTGTCCTAAATTTATACATCGTAAAAATCTTTTCATTTAAACCCGGTCTCTCTTGCTTAAACAGTACTGGGCTTCCCAACTTAGTTTTTACAAGGAATGCTACTATCCAGAGAACAGGACTCAATACTATAATTGCTATAAGTGCCAAAGTAAAATCCATCGGTCTCTTTAAAAATCTTCTATACAAGCCACCTTTTGAACGCTCCATTTATATCACCACAATCTCTTAATAATTCCTACAATTTTCTCCAACTGTGCACCCGTCACCTTCGTATCAGAAGGCAAACAAACACCATTATCAAACAGTTTCTCCGAGACACCTGCCCCCATAAAATCATACTTCTCAAAGAACGGTTGCATATGCATCGGTTTCCAAATTGGTCTTGACTCGATATTCTCAGATTCCAACGCTTCAAATATATCAATTGGTCTCACCTTACCACTTAAAGTCATTGAACTTAACCAGTAGTTTGGCTCATCCCATTCATTACTCGGCATGAACTGCACACCATCAAGACCGCCAAGTTCTCTTTTATAAAACTCAAAGATATACCGTTTCTTTTCCACTCTCTGGTCTAACACCTTAAGCTGTCCTCTACCAATACCAGCAACCACATTACTCATACGATAATTAAACCCTAATTCGCTATGTTGATAGTGCCTTGCTTGACCTCTTGATTGAGTAGCCCAGAACCTCGCTTTAGCAATTCTCTCTTCATTATTAGAAACAAGCATCCCACCACCAGAAGTTGTAATGATTTTGTTTCCATTAAAAGAGAAGATGCCATAGTCGCCAAAAGTTCCAGTATGCTTACCTTTATAGTAAGTTCCTAAACTTTCAGCAGCATCTTCTATTAAAACAACATTATGTTTCTTACAGAGTTCTACGATTTTATCCAAATCTGCAGACAAGCCATATAAATGAACAACAATAACTGCTTTAACATCTGGATACTTCTCAAAAGCTTCTTCCAATGCTTTTGGGCACATATTCCAAGTTTCATAATTACTGTCTATGAATACTGGTTTTGCGTTTTGATAGATAATTGGATTAGCTGTAGCAGAGAATGTAAGTGTTGGGCAGAACACTATATCCCCTTCACCAACTCCTGCCGCTCTTAATGCTAAGTGAATAGCAGCTGTTCCAGAAGAAAGTGCTGCTGCAGCTTTAGAACCCACCTTAGCGGCGAGTTCTCTTTCAAAACCATTCACATTTTCTCCAAGAGGAGCAATCCAGTTTGTATCAAATGCTTCCTTTACATATTCCATTTCATAACCTTCATCACTCATATGCGGTGATGAAAGGAAAATTCTTTCGTTCACTTTTATCTCCATCCTATAGACTTCCTTCCATCGTTAAGTTAATATTTTAGTAGATTAGGACTTGCTTGGAACCTTTATCATAGTTATTCCAACCAACTACTAGACTACTAAAATGGTTATCTACTTCTGATAGCCACCTCGTAATATCTATTCAATCAACAACATTCAATCACGAAGTTCTTTCATTTTAACACTAATCTCAACCGTGTTTCTTCCTATTAAACTACCATTCAATCAAACCTTAAAAACTATCAAAAACACTTCAAACCCTTATGTCCCAAGGCTTTCAGCATGTTATCTAATTACGATAGTCAGTTCCTCTTCACCATTCAATCATTATGTGCAGAAATTGTAAAGTTGAATAAGGAAAAACCGTACCATTCTCTGATACGGCTTCGATCACCAATGTTCAACTTTTTATAAATAAGGTTCACCATCACCCTTATTATCCTCAGGGTCACCAGTGATACCCTCAGACTGCTCACTACACATGACCTTACCATCAACATAAATAACTTCACAATCCTCATCACAAACAGGCTCACTATACTCTTCTAGGAACTGGGTGAAAATTTCATCGGAATGCTTAATGTTCTCCATAAGCAAATGTGATTCATATCCTCGTTCTAATTGCAAAAGGTTAACCTCACAAACTCGTTCTTTACTGTTTTCAACTACCGCAGCAACAGATGGAACAGCGATACCTGCTATAACCCCAATAATCGTCACAACAGCCAACATCTCAATTAACGTAAAACCTCTTTCCTCTTTGACACGCGATGACCTCTGAATTTTGTTCAACCAACCTGAGATAAGCTTGCTTACCTTTACCATGTTCTATCACCTAATTTCTATTATTTAGAACATAGTATAGACAAGAAACTATTAATTTATTCAGGGAATTAGTTGGTTAGTGATTAGTAGGTAGTTGGTTAGTTTTTATGTTTCCCTAACCCCTAACCGACTAAAACGACTGTCCACTACTTCACCTTCTCCTTCTCCATAACTCCTTCAAGATACTCTAGTAATTCCGCTCGTATTTCATCATTCTTCAACGCATACTCGATCGTCGTTTTTACAAACCCAAATTTTTCACCAACGTCGTACCTCACGCCTTCAAAGTCATAGGCAAAGACGCGTTGGACTTCGTTTAGCTTTTGGATTGCATCAGTGAGCTGAATTTCGCCACCTGCTCCGATCTCTTGTTTATCTAAATAATTAAAGATCTCCGGAGTTAAGAGGTAACGCCCCATAATCGCTAAGTTAGACGGCGCTGTTCCTGGCTTCGGTTTTTCGACGAACTTGTTGACACTATATCTACGACCAACGTTACTTACCGGATCGACAATTCCATAACGATGTGTATCATGATCAGCTACCGTTTGTACACCGATCACAGAAGCACCCGTTTCTTCATATTGTTCAATCAACTGCTTTAAACAAGGTTTGTCTGCCTCAACGATGTCATCACCTAATAAAACGGCAAAGGGTTCATCGCCGATAAATTTACGCGCGCACCAGACAGCATGTCCAAGGCCTTGTGGTTCTTTTTGACGAATATAATGGATATCGACCATTTTAGATGAATATTGTACTTTTTCTAGTAGATCTGTCTTTCCTTTTTCAAACAAGTTTTGCTCTAGTTCAAATGCATGATCAAAATGATCTTCAATCGAACGTTTCCCTTTTCCGGTAACGATAATAATATCCTCAATCCCTGACTTTACAGCCTCTTCAACGATATATTGAATCGTCGGCTTATCAACAATCGGTAACATTTCCTTCGGCATCGCTTTAGTCGCTGGCAAGAATCTCGTCCCAAGCCCTGCTGCCGGGATGATCGCTTTTCTGATTTTTTTCATAAAAAAACCTCCGTTTACTTCGAGTTGGAAAGTTGGAAAGCTGAATGTTAGAAAAGGTTCTTGTATAGCCATAATCTCAGTTGTTGAATGATTGGTCACCCTATCTACTTTCCAATGACACCAACAATCCATTTAGCATACTGCCTACTTCTTTCGCTCGACTTATTAATTCTTGATACTCTGCCATCTATATATTTCAAATCTCGCGCTAACAATAGCTGATATTTCACTTCTTCTAACGAACCTCGGGCCTTACCTTCTACGATATTACTTGGCACAGATACAGCTGCTCTCCTCAACTGTGAAGTTAGACCAAATTGTTCATCACGAGGAAAACTACTTGTAATGTCGTACACCTTTAACACTAAAATATGTGCCTTTTTCCAGACGATTAGCTTGTTGGTGTTTCGATCCATTGGAGCACCTCCAATTTTAGGTGGAAGAGGTAGTAGAGTTAGAAGTGTTGGATGTTGGAATGTAGAGTAATTTTAGCTAGACCTTCGATGATTTATTTGTTCGATTAAAGAGTTTCTTCAGAGTCTAATTCCAACCCTTCCACCCCAATGTTTCAGTTTACTGAAACAAGTTCCAATTCTTCCACTTTCCAACCCAATGCTTCAGTTCACTGAAACGAGTTCCAACTTTCTCACCCCACCACTTCCAATTCCTTTTTCCTAAAGTTCGCGATATCTAGTAGCTCTTCTCGGAGTTGCTCTTTACTCATCGTTTCAAATCCGTTAACAAGATCGTAGGCGACGTTGATGTTCACTGGTGGTGTCTTTCCTACGTAAATTTTCGGGTAGACTTGTTCTTCATGAACTTCGTCTTTGCTCAGTAGCTCTTCATACATTTTTTCACCTGGGCGCATGCCTGTGAATGTGATTGGAATCTCGTTTTCGGTATAACCTGATAAGCGAATTAAGTTCTTCGCAAGATCAACGATTTTAACCGGTTCGCCCATATCGAGCACGAAGATCTCTCCACCTTTGGCAAGTGCACCAGCTTGGAGGACGAGGCGTGATGCTTCCGGGATCGTCATGAAGTAACGAATCATCTCAGGGTGCGTCACTGTCACCGGTCCACCAGCTTTAATTTGCTTTTTAAAGAGTGGAATCACACTCCCACGACTACCAAGGACATTACCAAATCTGACAGCGACAAAGCGAGTATCTGAGATAATATCCATATGCTGAACGACCATTTCTGCAAGGCGTTTCGTTGCACCCATTACACTCGTTGGATTCACCGCTTTATCCGTTGAGACCATTACAAACGTGTTGACGCCGGCTTCGCTTGCAGCTTCAGCAACATTTTTTGTCCCAATTACATTGTTCTTCACTGCCTCTTCTGGGTTACGTTCCATGAGTGGCACATGTTTGTGAGCAGCAGCATGATAGACAACATCAGGCTTACGTGCACTCATAATCGTCATCATCTTCTCATGGTCTTGCACATCAGCAATTTCTGTGACAACATCGAAATCTGGGTAAGATTTTTTCAGTTCAAGTTCAATTGAATAAATGCTGTTCTCACCATGACCTAATAGAATGAGAGTTTTTGGATTGAACTTTGCAACTTGGCGGCAAATCTCTGAACCGATAGACCCGCCTGCACCCGTAACAAGGACCGTTTTGTTCGTTAGCTTTTGCTCAATTTTATCAATATCAAGCTCAACCGGATCTCGTCCAAGTAAATCTTCAACTTCAACATCTTTAAATTCATTTACCGAAACTTTACCCGTCATGATATCTTCGAGCTTTGGAATGATTTGTGTTTTTGCGTTTGTTTTCGTACACTCTTTGAAAATATCATTGAGCTCATTTCTATTTAATGACGGAATCGCGATCACGATGTTTTCAATATCCTGGTCTTCAACAACCTTTGCAATTTGATCTGAGCCACCGAGAACCGGTAGTCCTAACACCTCAAGGTTTTGCTTTGTCGGGTCATCATCAATGAACGCCACTGGGTAGAGCTCAGAATCTGGGTTATGCAACAATTGCCTCGCGACCATCGTTCCCCCTGCACCTGCACCAACAATGAGCGTATTCGTTTTATTTTTATTCGGCTTAATATACGTATCTCGGACCATTCGCCAAACAAAGCGCGAGCCCCCAATAAAGAGGATGTGCATCATCCATGTTACGACTAGCGTCCGTGCATACACATCTTGGACGAGTATGAGCTGGACAATTGCTGTGACAGCAATCGAGAGCGTAACAGCTTTTAGAATCGCTGTTAACTCATTTATACTTGCATACTGCCAGACTCGTTTATACAGCTTAAAAATTGAGGCAAAAATATGGTGACTTGCTAATAGTGTTATTGAACTAATCATTAATACAGTTGAAACAACCTCTGATGTCGGCATGATCATGAAGTAAACAAAATAAATACATAAAAGCACAATTAATGAATCAATAAGGATTAAACCCATAAGTCGATTTTTATAGGCCAACGATGAACTCCCCTTCCCCTTACTAGTGGTTAGTCGGTTAGTAGTTAGTTGGTTAGGGTGTGGGTAACTCAGTGAAGCAACTATCTGTTGCTCTTTTTGTTTTACTAAATACTAACCGACTAACCAACTGCATACAAAAATAAATAGACCTCTAAGCCCAACATTCATACGTTTGGTAGAAATGCACGGCTTAAAATTCTATTAATGGTGAATTATGAATTGTGAATTATGAATTGTGAATTGTGAATTGAAGATCTTTTTAATTCGACATTCAGCATAAAAAAATAAGCCACCTTTCCCCAAATCCGAGAAACATAGCTTAACTTTCTAAATAAACTGATGATCACAGTTCATCATCTTCAAATTGTTTTTTCATTTCTGTAATTAAATCACCAAACAACTTGGCATAGTCTTCTTTAATGTGTTCGAATATAGCTAGGGCTATCTCTTCATCATAGGTGTGAGACGTTCGATTACGATCTTCTAACATCGCAAGCCACTTATCACCTTCTGTAATGATCCCTTCTTTAAACGCTTGTTTCATTGTTTTTCTTGGGCTCGGAACATCGGTAACACCATTGTATTCCAAATACGACTTCATCAACTTCCATGACAACTCGTACGTAAACTCAAATCGTTGAATCGTCGCATCAATGACAATATCATCAGCACGTGGGTCACGTTGCAAGCTTTCTTGAAGCTTTTTAAATGCTTTTTCAAGATCAGATAACTTATCTTGAAGCTTATTCACATTACCCATCTCCTCTCCTTGCGAGTTAGACAAAAAGATCGTCTTGCCCTCTTTATCAATATAGCTTTTCAACTTCATATTGCTTACCTTGTCATAGTCAATAATATCAAACGTGTAGATAATATTTTCCCTAGAGAGGTCATCCTTCATTTGATACAACTGCTCATTGTTGTTCCTTCTAAACTTAATGGCTAAATCGATATCCGAGGTTTCCTTATAGTCTCCTCTAGCTCTAGAGCCAAATAGAATCACTTCCTCAACCGATTCTTTGTACTCTTTAAACAGATTAATGATCTTATAAAACGTCGCTTTGCTAAGACCATACCTCGTTAGACTCATGCATCATCACCACTTATAAGAACTTATCCATTATTTACTATGATCATACACTATAACTTGGTTGAATCACAATGAATGGCAAACTTTAAATTATGATTGATGAATTGTGAATTGTGAATGTTGAATAGATGGCAATGGCTCCGCACGCTATTCGCCTCTAGGAGAAAACCATTCCTAGAGGCTTAAGACCAATAGCGATAGCGGCTTTGCTCATTGCTACGAGTCAATTCAAAAGGAAAAACCACCCTTTTCAATTGACTCTGAAAAAAAGGGCATCTAACCCTTCCTCACGTCCTGCCAGTGACAACAAGTGTCTAAGGTCCTTCTATTAAAGGGCCCACAGCATGACCGAGTGCCTCCGTCGATAACGGCAAGGAGACATTGCCAGTAGAGTATTTAGTTGGTTAGTTGGTAGTTGGTTAGGGTTTGAGTTACTCAATGAGGCACTTCTTTGTTAGTCTTTTGTTTTCCTAACTACTAATTACTAACCGACTGTCCAACTGTTTTTGACCTTGCTTTTCCTAACCACTAAATACTAACCAACTTTCCCAACTGCCTTTGATCTTGCTTTTCCTAACTACTAATTACTAACCGACTCACCGACTGCTTTTGACCTTGCCTTTCCTAACCAATAACCAACTAACCAACTGTCCAACTTTCTTTTAGAATATCCCCAAAAACTTCTTCCTCTTCACCCTCTCCGGTGGTTCCATGTATGGGTGTTGGCCATCGAGGATAAATTCGGCGTTCTCTTTGAACATGTAGACGGCGTTTGTTCCAAATTTTTTCTCAATTTCGAGATAAGCGGCGTTCATGTGGAAGGCGCGGCTTGTGACGTTATGAGCATCTGATGCAACAAAGTGTGTTAGGTTGGCTTCGATCAATTGTTCTGAGAACTTTTTAATCTTTTTCCCAAATAATCCCGCGATACTTGATGCGGTTACTTGGGTAAATGCTCCGTTTTTGACAAACTTGTACAACATATCAGGGTGTTCGATCAGTTCACTGTTACGCTCAGGGTGAACGATGATCGGGGTTAAGCCTTGAAGTTGCAAGTCAAATAGCATTTGACCGGTATAGCGTGGCACATGATTGGATGGCAATTCGATCAAGACAAATTTACCACCGTCTCCTATTGTTAAGATCTCACCTTTGCTAAAGTCTTCTATTAATTCACCGTAAATGCGGTTTTCTTGACCTGGGATTACCTTAAGGTCAATGCCTTCTTCTAATAACCGTTCATTTAATTGTTCCGTTGCTTCAATGATTTCTTTTTTCGTATTTTCATATTGTCCATTTTTATGATGCGGGGTGGCAATGATTGTCGTAATTCCTTCCTCAACTGCAGCTCGAGCCATCTCGAGACTAGCGTCTATATCTTTCGCCCCATCATCAACGCCCGCTAAGATATGACTATGAATATCGATCATTGCGAACTCCCCCTTTAGTATCGAAGACTAAAGTCACCTTTTAGGTCTTTAGTCCCTACCTATCATTTCCACTATTAGCCGATGATTTTCTCAAGGCATATCATAACATGTTTTTAATAAATTTTGGATATTCTTTTACAATTTTTTCACAATTCCTATGACTTTTTCTAGTGCTATTGACATTCATTTGTCGCAGGTGTTTATCCTCAGAATTTCTGAAAAAATTGTAAAAAAATAAGAGTTGAAACAAATTTTCCAACTCTTATAATCATACAAACGAGGACTACTAGTTAATAGATGGTTAGTCCTATCAACACCTAACCACTAACCAACTAACTAACTGAACTATTAACTACTTCCATAATAGTAATAATATTGACTCTGCTTTAATTCTTTCGCGTTTAAGACAGCACCGAGGATTTTTGCATTGGCATTGTCGAGTAGTTCTTTTGCCTTTTTTGCCCCATCTTGTTCTGTTTTTCCGCTACTAAGAACGAGGACGACACCGTCACAAAGGTTTGATAAAATTTGTGCATCTGTCACAGCAAGGACAGGTGGTGAATCAAATAAGACGATATCATAATCAGCAAGTGCATCACTGATGAAGGACTCCATTGATTTTGCACTTAATAATTCAGCTGGGTTCGGTGGTACCGGACCACTTGTGAGTATATCGAGACCAAGCACATCAGATGGGCTAATGACCGCATCAAGGCGAGCTTGATGGGTAAGCACATTCGTTAGCCCTTGGTCATTCGATTTTCGAAACGTGTAATGCACGGTTGGTTTACGTAAATCACTATCAACGAGTAGGACTTTTTTGCCTTGCTGCGCCATGACGACGGCAAGGTTGGCGACTGTGGTTGACTTCCCCTCACCAGGTCCAGCTGATGTGACCATAATCGTGCGAATTTCACGATCCACAGATGCATATTGAATGTTTGTCCGAATCGTACGATATTGCTCAGCAATCGGGGATTTCGAATCATTGTAAGTGACTAGGCTGCGGTTTTGTTGTCTAGATTCCTTACGACCCAACGCGTTCACCTCTCATCTTCTTCGCGTTCTTTGCGGATTGGTTATTTCCTTTCATATTGACGTCTCCATCCATGACAGGGATTGTCCCGAGGACAGGCAAGCCAAGGAGGTCTTCGATGTCTTTTTCTGTTCGTACGGTATTATCAAGAAACTCAAGTAAAAATGCGAGTCCGACCGCTGCCATTAAACCAACGACAAAACCGATTGCCATATTTAATGGCGGGTTTGGACTGACAGGTGACGGTGTTTCTGATAATTCCGCTTGTGCTAGTACGACCACATTATCTACGCGAAGCAGGCTCGCAACTTCACGCTGGAAGACCATCGCGGTCGTATTGGCGATATCGACGGCCATCGCCGGGTCTTGGTCCTCAACTCGGATCGAGACGACTTGTGATTGCCCTTCTTGGGAGACATTAAGTTGGTTGTTCAATGCATTATGTGAACGGTCTAGCTGTAATTCTTCAATCACTTGGTCTAGGATGTAAGGACTTTTCATAATGACGTTATACGTATCAATGTACTTCGAATCGGTATCAAAGCCAACGGATTGCAGCGCTGATGAGGCGCCTGTCGCTTGTTGGCTGACGAGAATTTGCGTTGATGTTTGATACATTGGTGTTAGGAAAAAGTAACTAATAACTCCACTGGCACCTACGGCCATTACTGTAATCAGGATGATCATCACAATCCGCTTTTTCAGCGTTTCAAAGATCTCTTTTAGACTAATTGTTTCCTCCATCATTTCCTCCCACGACTGCTCTTTTTATTTTTTAATCAATCACCACAGACAACTCACGCGGAATTGCTGTCTCGTGTTGAATTGTTTTTCATTCGTTCCAAGCAAAACTATTTGCATTATATCACAGGATTTTGTCACTTTGTGACTATTTTTTGATTCTTTTTCAAGATGTTGTTCTCAAATGACGTACATTTTACTTATTTGTCCAGTGATAACCAATTCGGTCTTTTACCGGCATGATGGGGCTAGGTGGGATTTTTTACCTTTTGGTGATGTGGTGTGAATGGTCCAGAAAAAATTGTCCTATTTTTTGGTATGCGCGAATAAGAATGTGGTAATCGTCAATAATTAGAAAGTGTATGCAAGTGATACTATACGTGGAAATTAGGTGATAGCATGGATATTGAGAGAGCAAATGATAAAGTTGAGGAAACAGCCCGTAAATGGCTTCAAGAGCGCGGGGTTACGATTGATGACATTGCAGATCTCGTTTATTTCTTGCAGGTGAAGTACTACCCTGACCTTGAAATGGAGCAATGCAAGGACAATGTCAACCGTGTGTTAGGAAAGCGTGAAGTACAAAATGCGATCATCACCGGAATTGAGCTTGATCGTCTTGCTGAAAAAGAAATGCTGCAAGAGCCGCTGTTAGATATCGTGAAGCGTGATGAGGGCTTATATGGCGTTGATGAGATCCTCGCCTTCTCGATTGTAAATGTGTACGGTTCAATTGGTTTTACAAACTACGGTTATATCGATAAGCAAAAGCCAGGCATCCTTGAGAAGTTAAATGATAAAGAATCGAAAGAATGTCATACGTTTTTAGATGATATCGTTGGTGCGATTGCCGCAGCCGCATCAAGTCGGTTAGCGCATAGCCTAGCGAATGTGGAATAAGATTGAGGTGGTTAGGATGGTTGGTGCCAGGCACCCTAAAGAGGGTGCCTGGCACCATTTTTTATTCAAATGGCCATTCGGCGAGTGTGTTGACCGCATGTGTTGGTTGGATTTCTACTGTTTTTAAGTGTTCTTTAGTCGTTACACCAGTGTGGACAATGAGTGTATCAATGTCCGCGCGGATGCCTGCAAGAATGTCAGTATCATAGTTATCCCCAACTAGGAGTGTATCTTCTTTTGATGTGCCAAGGACGTCGAGCGCTTGGTTAACGATGATGGATTCCGGCTTACCGATGAACGTTGGCTTGACCCCAGTGGATACGGAGATGACCGATGTTAGGGAACCGTTACCTGGGAGTAGTCCACGCTCGGTTGGGATCGCAACATCTCCATTCGTTGAGATGAATGTCGCGCCGTTACGGACTTCAAGACAACCTTGTGCAAGTTTTTCATATGTAATCGTACGATCGATACCGATGACAACGAAGTCCGCTTTTTCCTCGACGAGCTTGAGTCCTTTGTCAGTGATCGCTTGCTGGATCCCCTCTTCCCCAATGACATAGACAGCATCACCTTTTTGTTGATCGGCGATGTAGTTTGCTGTAGCTTGGCTCGTTGTGAAGACGTGCTGAGGCGTTGTCGGCACACCCATGTCGACGAGTTTTGTTGCGACTTGCTCCGGTGTTTTTGATGAATTGTTCGTTACAAATAGATATGGTAGATCGCGTTCGTTTAGTTGTTTGACAAATTCTACAGCTTCATCGATTTTTTCAGTGCCACGATACATCGTGCCGTCAAGGTCGATTAAGAAGCCTTTGTAGTTTTTAGACATGTTCGTTCATCCTCTCGTTTGTTGATACTTAGTCTGTTCAAAAAGGGGTGTTTTTTCCCCCGTTTGAACAGACTTGAAGCAATGAGCGGAGCCGCTGCAGCTTTTTAAAAACCTGCTAGAAGTGTTTTTCCCTAGCAGGCGCGCAGCGAGTGGAGCCATTGCAACACACTTTTTAAATACACACTTATAATATAGTTAGCTAATTGGGGAGATGTCAAACATTTAGGGGAATTGGGGATGGTTGTGAGGTTTACGATTGAGGTACGTTGATGGCAAGGTGCTCTGCCCGCGTGGAGAATTTGAGGAGAATAACGGAATGTCGGTCCACTACACCCTATCATCCACCCCCCCTCCTCGAGTGAACCTCTCCTTCCTCAATGAAACACATCAGCATTCCAATCTTAGGCGTTGCTAGTAAGCCAGCTTTACCGAATTTTCATCCTTGCTGGCGCACTCCGCCCCGTAACGACAATAACCGCTTATCAATAAGCGGTTATTGTTCGTTCATTGGTTCTTTAATTTTATAGAAGCAGTGTGGAACATCGTCGATCGCCATGCATGCTTCACATTCGATCTCTTCTGTGCCGAGTATTTCTTGGAATAGCTCTTGTTCGCATGCGCAAGCGACTGGGTATTCCTTGGCGATTTGTGAGATCGGGCAGTTGTATTCTTTGAACACATATGTGCCATCGCCTTCTTTTTCCCATTCGACCATGTAGCCGTGATCGTTTTGTACTTTAGCTAGGGCATCTAAGCGGTGCTCGAATGTTGAATCTTTGATTAAGTCTTCATATTGAGCTTTCATGCGTTCTTTACGTCTCGCAAATAGTTCGTCAATCATATCATTACCGCCTAGTTGTTCAATGTCCTTTAGAAAGTCGATGGTGACATTGGCGTAGTTGCGCGGGAACAACTCCTGGCCTTCCGCGGTTAAGTAGTATACATTTGTCGGTCGTCCCATCGCTTGGCGGACGAGTGATGTACTGACGATGCTGTCCTTCTGTAGTGTATTCAAGTGTCGTCTGACTGCCATTTCGGTAATATCGAGTTGGCGTGCGAGGTCAGCGACGGTTAGTTGTTTATGCTTTTTCAAAAGGTTTAGGATTTGATCTTTTGTCGTGGGGGTTTCTCTTGTCATATTTATTCACCATCCCTTCTTCTATTGTATTCAATTTATGGAGATAAGTAAACTTTTTCAACATATAAGTTTAGAAAGAGAAGTTGGGTAGTTGGTTAGGGGGTTAGGAAAACATTTAACTGCTCTCCCCGATACTGCGGAGAAATACTTAATCCCTTACCAACTAAATACTAATTACTAACTACTAAGTTCAGTTGGTTAGGCGGGCATGAATCGTATTATGGTTAAAACGTTGAGGATAGCTGATTCCAGGAGTTGGTTGAGGTTCGCCCCTGACGTAGTCTCGATTCCGAGGGCTTTCGTAAGCCAGAAGCAGGCTTACGACGCTCCTCCTCATCGTTCCCACTACGCCAACTTCGTGTTGGCGCAAACGGTTATCACCGTTTGGGTCTTACCTCTGTGGTATGCAGTTCTTTTTTTAGGTGCTCACGATTGTAGTGCTATTGTTTTCTGAATGCCTGCCCGATTTGGGGATAATGCGTGGTCCTCTTTGAAAAAAAAAAGACGCTTACCTTTGTTAGATAGGCGTCCTCGTTGTTTTTTTATTTCTCATTCGGCAAAAATGCGGATACGGGGCCGAGTTCGTTTGTGAGGTAGTCGCGGACGGCTGTTGGGAATGCGTTTAGGTGTGTGCCTTCCGTTGTGAGTGCGTCAGCGAGTTCGTTATGGTTGATGTCCGTGTAGTCTTGGACGAGTTGTTTTCGGTAGGCGATCACCTTTTTTAACGACACTGCCATCTCGGTTGTGACGACTTTTTCATCTTCTAGGATGTCGACAATGTCCTCGTAGCTGCCTGGGTCGCGCATGATGAAGCCGTCGATCATGCTGTTGCCGGTGTCGATGATCGATTCAATGACGACGTGAGCGATGCGCTCAACTGCTAATTTTTCAATGGTCGTGTGCCATGACTGTTGGTCTGCAAATACGTTTAAACATTCTTGCATATACGTTAAGGTTTGTTCGATTTTTTCGCGATCTACAAAATACATCGGGTTCACCTGCCACTAAGATTTAAAGGTTTTACTATCATTAAGTATAGCATAAGGAAATAAGCGTTTTCAGTATTGTTTTTTACAGTGGTGGGACGAAAAAATTAGTGTAATGTGTTAGCAAACGATTTCTTAATTCACACGTTTTTGATATGATTAATGTTAGAATCGATGCAGCGCACGTGCAGAAAGGAGTCTGTCCAATGTCAGAACGCTTTTATCTTTATGATGATACTGAGGAAACGAAAACGAGGTTTGTGAGCTTCATGGGGGAAAACCAACGCTTTGACCTTGCGATTACGTCAACGTCAAGGCATTACGGCAAGCACCTTGTGTTAGACATGCTTTCAAACCGCTTTGCGATTATTGGCTCTGATGACCTTGATGAGCCTGGATATCTTGAGCAGGTGTATAACATTAGTGAAGAAGATGCTAGTGAACTTCGCTCGTTCTTATATGAGGTTGTCTAACGCTGGTAGGAATTGCAATTGAGCAAGACAGATAAAAACCACTTCCTTTGGGGACTCTACCCGTAGGAGGTGGTTTTTTTGAATCGCGATAAAGAGAGAAAAGGTGTCACTGATGAAGAGTACACTGACTTTTCTAACGTGGAAACGATGCACAACTTCCTTACGGCTGAAGAGTTTGCGGATGGACCTTATGGCTCTCCCATCAATCGTCCATTAGGCAAAAGTACGTCGTGGGATGAAGGGCAACGACCATATAGTGCGTTTAACTATGAGGATAAATCGTTCCACGAAAATCTACCGCGTCAATTCCCTGGGGCCCATCCGACGCACGATGACCCTGATGTGGATGCAGAACCACCTTATCGCCAGAGATAACTGTCTCAGGTGCAATGAATCGGGCGACTTTCGCTCATTGCTTCTAGGGTGTCCTAAGGGTAACTCCCATTAGGACACCCTATCTTATGCCTTCGCTTTTTCACGACTCTGCTCTTTGACCTTCTTTACGACAAAGTAGGCGCAGCCGAAGTTACAGTATTCATATAAGTATTCAGGTAATGTACTTATTTTTGTATCATAGCTTGATTTGCGGTTTTTATCATCGAAAAAGCCTCGGAGTCTGAGCTGTTCGTACCCCCAGTCACCGACGATATAATCATATTTATTAAGAACTTCGCTGTAGCGCGACTTAAATTCTTCTTCATTCCAGCCGTCTTTGACATCTTCAACGACTTCAAAATTAATTCCGTTAATGCGAACCAATGTAAACACCTCATTTCCGCAGTTGTGGTTTTTATTTTAACACATCAACCGCAACGTTACATAAGTTGTCCAGTAATTTCTAACGTAAAAATAAATCGATTCGGTCATGCTAATGGCGAGGAGGTGCTTTGAATGAAAAAATCGATTGTCGCTGTCGGCTTATGCGGGGCATTGCTTGCGACTGGGTGTAATCAGGTGATCGATAATCAATCACCAAATACGGTGCGCGACCAAAATGTTACTGTTGCTGAGCGAAACGAGCGCACACAAGTGATGAATCATACACCAGGTACGAAAGATGAGCATAGCCAGTTTGGGTATGTACGCCAACAAAAAGCGAATAAGAATGGTCACAATCCTATGACCGAGTCCGCTTATTTTGATCGCGAGTTAATGGCAGAAACGATTACAAATATGGCGGTTTACTTACCGGGTGTCCATGATGTTGCAACGCTTGTGACTGATAAATATGCGTTAGTCGTTTATGATGCTGAGGCGGATGACGATGAGCGCGAACGCGTAGCCGATCAAGTAAAGCGTACAGCTTACTCTGTATTACCACGCTTCTATGACGTGTATGTGTCTGATAACCGCGAAAATATGGAGGCGATTGAGCGCTTCAGTTCACTTGGTAGCCACTCCCCTGAAGTGAACGATCTGCTTGAGCCAACGATTGAAGAGATGAAACAATCTCCTCAAGGCTATGATGATGAAGCCTATCGTGAGATGCATTTGAATCGTGATGACGGCGGTGTAACAGCTAAATCGAATAACAATAGATAAGACTAGCCAACTTTGTTAGCTAGTCTTGTTTTTGGTTGATTGTGAGGATGGCGGGGATGCTAGGCGGTCGTTGTGGGCAAAGTGCAATGCTTGCGGATCCTCAGTCCGATTACGGGTGCTCATGCAGTCGTTCCGGACCCTCAGTTCGCTATTCATTCCAAAATGATGCTTCTTTAAGGTGGCGCGGACTACAGGTGCGTTATTTGTCCTAAGTTGCGCGGAGTTCGGTTGGTTGATGAGCATTAGCGGAATCAGGGTCCGCTACTTTCTTGAGATGAGCTATTTTTCGCCGAATAGCGGATCCTCAGTCCGCTTACCCCTGCTCGTGCGGTCGTTCCGGACCCTCAGTTCGCTATTCATTCCAAAATGATGCTTTTTTAAGGTGGCGCGGACTACAGGTGCGTTATTTGCCCTAAGTTGCGCGGAGTTCGGTTGGTTGATGAGCATTAGCGGAATCAGGGTCCGCTACTTCCTTGAGATGAGCTATTTTTCGCCGAATAGCGGACCCTCAGTCCGCTTACCCCTGCTCGTGCAGTCGTTCCGGACCCTCAGATTCGAAAAAAAACGGAAGCCCCTCCTTCCAAAAGGAGAGGCTCCCGTCCGTCACTCATACTTATTCAGCTTTTCTTGCTGCTTCGCGTACTTGTGCTTCGTTTACTTGCTCGTCGGCGTGGTAAGACGAGCGCACGAGTGGTCCAGCTTCACAGTGGCTGAAGCCTTTGCTCATTGCGATTTCTTTTAGCTCGGCAAATTCATCTGGGTGGTAGTATTTTTGAACTTTCAGATGTTTACGTGTTGGTTGTAAGTATTGGCCGATCGTCATAATGTCGACATTGTTGGCGCGAAGGTCATCCATTGTTTCGATGATTTCTTCTTTCGTTTCGCCAAGTCCGATCATTAGGCTTGATTTTGTTGGGATGTCCGGCTGCATTTCTTTTGCGCGACGTAAGAACTCTAATGAGCGTTCATAAGTTGCACGAGCACGGACTCTTGGTGTTAGTCGTTTTACCGTTTCAATGTTGTGGTTTAGGATGTTTGGTTTTGCGTCCATTAGTGTTTTTAAATTATCATAGACGCCCATCATGTCTGATGGTAGGACTTCGATTGAGCACAACGGCATACGTCTGCGCACAGCGCGAACCGTTTCAGCGAAAACCTCTGCCCCACCGTCTTTGAGATCGTCACGAGCAACGGCTGTAATAACGGCGTGCTTTAAGCCCATCGTTTCAACCGAATCAGCAACGCGTTCTGGCTCTTGTAAGTCAAGTTCAGTTGGAAGGCCTGTTTTAACCGCACAGAAGCGGCATGCACGTGTACACGTTCCACCTAAGATCATGAATGTAGCGGTTTTACGTTCTGCCCAGCATTCATGGATGTTCGGACATTTTGCTTCTTCGCATACCGTATGTAGGTTGTTTTCGCGCATCATTTTTTTCAAGCCTGTATAGCTCTCATTAGTATTGAGTTTAATTTTTAACCAGTCCGGCTTACGGATGTATTCTTCTTTTTTTGCCATTCAAATCCACACTCCAGTTAAAATTTACCTTCTATTTATACAGCTACAGGATCGTCTGCTATCCTTTGGTATTATACTCGTTTGAGCGTATCTTTAATGTAACATGTTTCACATTCCATCACAAAATTTTGACCTCGGCAATTGCCAGTATTTAACGATGATGTTTTCTCTTGATTGCAACAAACTATAGCTATGAGTAGGCTAGAAAGGAGCATATCATGTCATGAGAAAAATCGCAATAATGTTCATGATCCTCACATTACTCTTACCGATCGTTCCATCTGTGTCTGCTGAATCCATCGAAGATATGAGTAATGAAGAGATCATTGAGAAGCGAATGGATTTATACCAAAAGACCGAAGCACTTACGAACATCCCGTGGTACTTCATTGCTGCGGTTGACTACTATGAACGCGGACTTCGCAAAGCCCTGCGCGACCGCCCGAAATCCGATGGCGTGATCAACATCTTTTTCTCGCCTCGCCAATGGGTCGGTCCACTCAACCCTGACCTAGAGGACGAGAATCCGCTATCGATTAGTATGTTTGGCGGTTGGGGAAAGGACGGAAATGGTGATGGCATTGTTAGTCGCACGGACGACGAAGATGTCTTATATTCATTTGCTAATTACTTAGAAACCTATGGTTATGATGAAGAAAATATTCGTATCGCTCTTTGGGATTATTACCAACGTGAACAAACGGTGAATATCATTACGGGACATGCTCGAGTCTTTAAAAAATTTGATACGGTTGACCTGAGAAACACCAGCTTCCCAGTCCCATTACGCTATAATTATAGCTACAAAAACACGTGGGGCGATCGCCGCGGTTGGGGTGGCCGTCGCATCCATGAAGGTACCGATATTTTTGCGAACCATAATGTCCCAGTACGCGCGACTGCGTACGGTGTTGTTGAGATCAAAGGCTGGAACCGTTATGGCGGCTGGCGCGTCGGTATTCGTGACATCGATAATGTCTACCATTATTTCGCGCACTTAAGTGGATTTGAGAAAGGCATTGAGGTTGGTACGATTGTTGAACCAGGGGACGTGATCGGCTATGTCGGAAGCTCCGGTTACGGTAAACCTGGTACCCAAGGGAAGTTCCCACCACATCTGCACTACGGCATGTATCGTGACAACGGCATTACCGAGTGGTCATTTGACCCGTATCCATCATTAAAATCTTGGGAAAAGAAAGACCGCGCAAAAAAATGATATATGAACGGAGCACTAGGCCGGGATTTGTTGCCTAGTGCTTTTTTCATTGATTATGAAGGACATTTCCCTTCCAGCTCGGCCTAGTTTTGTCCTTCATCATCCTTATGAAGGACATTTCCACTTCCGCTCAGCCCATTTTTGTCCTTCATCGCCTTCATGAAGGACATTTCCCAGCCAACTCGGCTCTCTTTTGTCCTTCATCACCTCCATGAAGGACATTTCCCAGCCAACTCGGCACGCTTTTGTCCTTCATCACCCTTATGAAGGACATTTCCACTTCCGCTCGGCCTAGTTTTGTCCTTCATCGCCTTCATGAAGGACATTTCTCTCCCAACTCTGCACTCTTTTGTCCTTCATCACCTCCATGAAGGACATTTCCCAGCCAGCTCGGCTCTCTTTTGTCCTTCATCACCTCCATGAAAGACATTTCCCTTCCAGCTTGGCTCTCTTTTGTCCTTCATCGGCTACAGTCTCTGTATCAAAGAAAAAAATGACTACTAATTGAGATACAATTAGTAGTCATTTTTATTATTTACGAGTTATCGGAGCCCATTACAAGAAGGAGGCTCGCTCTTTATTGATTTCCTTTTTTGATCCATTCAGCGACTTGGACTGTACGTTTTGCTTGGTATTTAGCAGCGTCTTGTACGTCTTCTTGCATGTTGCCGTCTTGGTCGACTGTGACACTTACACCGTATGGGTTACCGCCTGATGCAAATTGTACTGGGTCTGTGTAGCCTGGTGACGCAACAATCGCCCCCCAGTGGTGCATTGTTGTATATAATGAAAGGATCGTTGCTTCTTGACCACCATGCGCATTGTTGGCTGATGTCATTGCACTTACCGCTTTATTGGCTAACTTGCCGTTAAACCAGAGACCGCCTGTTGTGTCTAAGAATTGCTTCATTTGTGCAGGTAGGTTACCGAAGCGTGTTGGCATGCTGAAGATGATTGCATCTGCCCACTCAAGATCGTCAAGGCTAACTTCAGGTACATCCTTTGTTTCATCAAGGTGAGCTTTCCACGCTGGATTTGATTCAATCGCTTCTTTTGGTGCAAGCTCAGGCACTTTTAAGACTTTGACTTCTGCCCCAGCAGCTTCTGCTCCCTCTTTGGCCCACTGTGCCATTTTGTAGTTTGTACCTGTTGAACTGTAATAGATCACTGCTAATTTAACGTTTGCCATTTCGATCGTCTCCTTTTTGTTTCCAAATAAATTTTGTAAAAACCCCATTATTTATTTCTCCCCTTTTCCACAGTAGCTGTTATTCCCTAAATCTGTAATGGATAACCCTCAATTTTGAATATCTCCAATTCGAGATATATTCTCAAAAAAATATCTTATTCCTTTTTGTTGTGTTTCTCTGTTATTTCTCTATTTTGAATAATATCATATCGAACATTTCGAATTCAAGATATTTACTAAAAAAAATTAGAGATCTTTTGCGTGATACCCTAATTTTTTCAATTGTTCGATCATCACTTCTTTTTCTTCTGTTTGTAAACCGCCAAAGATGTCAGCAATCGCTTCACGGTGACTTGGAAAAATGTTATCCATAAGTTCCGTCCCCGCCTCAGTAATTGTTGCATACGTAATGCGTCGGTCTTTTGGACATGGCTTTCTCGTTAAAAATTCTTTCTTTTCAAGCTTGTCAACGACATACGTAATGCTGCTGCTGGCGATTAACACTTTCTCACCAATTTTTTGGATCGGCTGTTCACCTTTATTATAGATGAGTTCAAGCACGGCAAACTCAGTTGGATTGAGTCCATGCGTTTTAATATCCTCTTCGACACGCTTGCGAATCGTTTGAAACGAGCGTGAGAGAACAACAAATAATTTTAACGCTAACTCCTCTTCTGTCTGTTTGTGGTTATCCATCATGATCATCCTTTTATATTATCTCGAATTCGAGATAAGTATACAATAGTGTATGGTTTTCTGTCAAGAAGGTGTGTGCACTAAACTGGAATAGTAAAATTTTAAGCAAAATAATAATTCTAGCGAAGACGCTTTTTTTATCAAAAATCTAGTCAGGAACTTAACACAAACTGCTCATGATGTAGCGTTTAAGAATTCTATACTTTTGGGCTCTACATCAAATGGGGAGGCCCCCTGCCTTATCTCATCCACACTTTGAAAAGTAAAGCACGCCAACTACAATCAGTCTGGCGTGCTTCGTCGTTACTAATTATTTGCTTTCTTTGCTCGGGCAACTTTAACTGCGTTGCGGATGCTTAACGCTAAACCGCCCCAGATAATTGCCATACCGATCAGCATCATTGTGATTGCGCCGCCACTCATTACTGACCATCTCCCTTCGCATCTGAATGATCTGGAACTTCTAAGTCTCTGCTCTTCCATTTAAATGCCGCTAAGATGAAACCGATAATGATGACACCTACTGCAACGAGCCAACCAAACGGAATGATGAATGATGTCGGATAACCTTCGTAGTTTGATTGTA
The DNA here is from genome assembly GCF_019039105.1 of Desertibacillus haloalkaliphilus. Lineage (NCBI taxonomy): Bacteria > Bacillati > Bacillota > Bacilli > Caryophanales > Bacillaceae > Desertibacillus > Desertibacillus haloalkaliphilus. Next base: position 91,272 of record NZ_JAHPIV010000006.1, read on the forward strand.
AGTTCGTTACTAGGTTTTGAATGAACATATAACCAAGGACGATCGGTGTAATCACGCCTAGGCAGATTTTCCACCATAAACCTGTACGGAAGTCACTAATGTTGTTGTGGTGTTTTTGCAATGTTGATAAGTGACGTAAGAACCATGCAACGGCCACAACTGAAATCAGACCTGCAAGTGCGACACCAAATTCGTTAATAAAGTAGTCAACCGCATCTAGGAAGTATAGACCACCTTGTGTCGCATATAAAATCGAAACAAGTGCTGATAAACCTCCACCGAATAGAACGGCTTTTTGACGTGTAATTTTGAACTTATCTTGTAAGGCTGATACATAAGTTTCTGTAATAGAAATCAGTGATGATAGACCAGCTAACACGAGTGAGCCGAAGAATAAGACCCCGAACAAGCCATTCATGCCTGGGAATGAGTTAATAATCGCTGGGAAGACAACGAAGGCGAGACCTACACCTGCTGTTGCTACTTCATCAACGCCAACACCAGCAGCTGTTGCCATGAAACCTAGTGCAGCGAAAACCCCTATACCTGCTAAAAGCTCAAAACTTGAGTTACTGAAACCTGCGATAAATGCGTTGTTGTTAATATCTGACTTCTTTGATAAATAACTTGAGTACGTAATCATAATCGCAAAGCCGACTGATAAACTAAAGAAGATCTGTCCGTACGCTGCAACCCATACGCCTGGGTTCATGATTTCACTCCAGTTCGGCTCAAAGAATGAATTCAAACCGAGTGCTGCGCCTTCTAACGTAAGTGCGCGAATAACTAGAAGTAAAAACATCACGAGAAGCGTTGGAATGAAGATTCTGTTTGCCAATTCAATCCCGCGCTTAACCCCTTTAAAGAGGACACCTAGTGCAATCACCCAAACAAGAATTAATGGAATGAATGCCGATGGAACGAGTCCACCCACATCACCAGGAGTGTCTGCTAACTGCAAATAATTACTAAATAAAAATCCTTCCGTATCCGTTCCCCAGCTCTGGTTCACGGCGAAGACTGTGTAGGCCATCGCCCACGCGATGATCACGGCATAGTAGGTGGAGATTACAAATGAGATCCCGACCTGCCACCAACCGATCCATTCTGCTTTCTTGTTGATTCGTGCAAATGTTAATGGTGCGGAGCCACGGTACCTTTGACCCATCGTAAATTCCATAATAAGTAGCGGAATCCCCGCTGTTAAGAGTGCAAATAGATAAGGAATAAAAAATGCTCCTCCACCATTCTCATAGGCAACATACGGGAATCGCCAGATGTTACCTAGACCAACAGCTGAACCAACTGCCGCCATAATAAAGCCGGCACGTGTACCCCACTGTTCTCGATTGTTCATGTCCATACCCCTTTCTGTTTTAGCGTTACTCATTTACCAAGAATTCTATTCCACTCGGACGCTAACTATTATTATTCTTGACGATTTTGTCAAAATAGTTTGACATTTTAGAGCGAAGTGAGCAACTATGATTCTATCAAGCGTTAAAGGAAAAAAGAATAAAAGTAAAGGATTAGGCCTTTAAAGCTAAATAACTGATTCGTTATCTCATTATAATAACTAACGTCCCACTTGTCAAAATATTTTTTCAATGATGGCGCTTTCTGTCGAAAAAAGTAGAATGGCTTAAAAGGGGAGCCCCCCTCTTAAGCCATTCTTGGGATTTTTACCTCTATATTTTTTTATGCATTAGCGGCTTTAGCGCCAACTAATCGTTTCAGAACTGCCACAACAATCACAAATAAGATAATCGCTGCCACAAGTCCGATGAGCATACTACCTGTAAAACCTAACACAAGATACGAAACAAATGTAATTCCAGCAACGATCAGTGCATACGGCAACTGCGTAATGACGTGATCGATATGGTGACTTCCTGCCCCTGTTGACGAAAGGATCGTCGTATCTGAAATCGGTGAACAGTGGTCACCAAAGATCGCCCCAGCAAGGACTGCAGCTAGTGCTGGCAGCATCATCTCAACATCAACGACCGCAGCAATTTCACCGGCGATTGGGAGTAACATCGCAAACGTTCCCCAGCTTGTCCCAGTTGAAAAGGCCATAAACCCAGCAAGGATAAAGATCACCGCAGGCAAGAAAGCGATGTTCATATGCTCACTCACAAGCCCTGCTAGATACGTACCCGTACCAAGTCCGTCGATAATTTCAATGATCGTCCATGCGAATAGTAAAATATAAATCGCTGGTAGCATCGATTTAATCCCAGCCCAAAGACCAACACCAATGTCTTGAGCGTTTACTTTGTTTAAAGCTGTTAGTAGAAGCGCAACAATGAGACCGATCACACCACCGTATAATAACGCTGTCGCTACATCGGTATTTTCAAAGATAGAAAGAAGTGTCGCTTCTTCCCCAGACGCTTGGATTCCCGTATGAATCATAAAGTAAACCGTACCAACGATAAGCGCAAGGATCGGTAACACAAGATCACGAACTTTGCCGTGCTTGTTTTCTGAAATGGTATCTTGTTCACCAGGAATGGCGCCTTTGTTCGGATCAACCACTTCACCTGTCTTCATTGCACGCTCTTCATGCGTCTTCATCGCCCCGAGGTCAAGCTTAAAGACGGCTACCGCAACAACTAGTAGTAAAGCAATGATCGCATAAAAGTTCATCGGCACCATGAAAAGGAACGCTTGTAGTGGTTCATATTGCGTCACCCCATGTGTCACTAAAATTCCGCCGATGATCGTGATAATGTAGGCACCCCAACTTGATAATGGTGCGATTACACACATCGGAGCAGCCGTTGAATCGACTAAATAAGCGAGCTTCGAACGAGAAATTTTATGACGGTCCGTTAGCGGTCGACTAACGTTTCCGACCGTTAAACTATTAAAGTAATCATCAATAAAAATTAAGATTCCAAGTAAAACCGTAACGAGCTGCGCGCCGACACGTGTCTTCACACGGCGAATCGCCCAGTCACCAAACGCACGGCTTCCTCCTGATAGTGCAATTAGTGAAGCCATCATTCCTAGTAATAGTAAAAAGAATAAAATATATAATTCCCACGTATTCAAGGCACCATCGACGACAAAGACGGCTCCAACGATGCTAGCAATTTGGCCGATACTAGCGACAATTGAAAAGTCGTTGATCATCAGTGCACCAACGATAATCCCAACCCCAAGCGATAACAGCACGCGACGAGTAAAAATAACCATCACTAGCGCTAACACCGGTGGGAGTAACGATAAAATTGAGTTTTCCATGATGTAAAGTTCCTCCTAAAATTTTTTGCATGATCTAGCTGTATAAAATGTTCACTCGCCGACCTTAGATTGGTGAGCGAAGAACGGATTGGGAGCACATGTGTTTTTGGCGGGGAGTCCAGCTGTAGGGCGCGGTGGGCGATGGGTGGACGCTCAGTACCTTATTTGTGACAAATCACCAGGTTTTAGAGCTCTTTCGGACCCTCAGTCCGCTATCGATACCAAACCGACCTTTTTTACCTCGGTTTATGGCAAATAACGGCTTCTCGGTCCGGTTACTTCCCCAATTAGGCTCTTTTTTCACAAATAGCGGATACTCAGTCCGAAGCGTCTCGCCCGCTTGCTACCGGCGAATCCTCAGCCCGCTCACGCCTGCACTACCCCAGTACAGACCTTTCCCCAAAAAAGAAAAAAAGGCAATGACAGGGCGCTCCCTGTCATTACCTTATAACCGTAAACGACAAAGCCCCATCATGTCTGAGTAGTTCTCCACGATCATCTCTAACCGTGACAGTGCTGCACTTCTTAAGTACAACCCCAGCAATGCTCACCTGACGGAGTTCACATCGCTTCGGCAACCTCCCCTTTTTGCAATTCTCATCGTTCGTCACACTCGAATTACATACTTATGAAGGCCGCGCCTCTACCTCATTTTTACAATGAGGCTACTGCATTCAATTTTTTCGCAAGACTCATTATAACAAGGCTATCTGCGCGTGGCAATGTTAATTTATCCCTGCATCAATCTCCTCTTCATCTGGCGGGATAATCGCCGGTGCTGGCGCATTACTGTCACCACCATGGTTATAGAAGTAAGGGACTTCTCCAGGTACGAATATCATGCCAATTGGGATCGTCGTGCCAACCGTTTGTTCTTCAGTTGCAAACGGAATAACGACTTGCACGTCAACTTCAATGTCCATCGCGACACTAATGTACGTATTGTTGATTCCCGATGGCTCGATCGTTTCATTCAACTGCGCTTTTACATCACCAATTGCTGTGAACTTGACGGGAACTTGAGGCCCTAAGTGAGCAAGTAACGCATTATTTGTTGCTTGCCCTAATGGAATCGTATGAATAATGCCATTATCAGAAAAGGTTTGTTCATTAAAATCAACCTCAACCCCCTCGGGGACGCTAAGGCTTTCAATTTGGCCTTGCTCCACCATCTTCAAGTACTTTTGCACACGAATAATCGCTTCCGAAACGACACGATTATAAATTTGTGCATCAAAACCAACCGATGTGATGTTGTCATTATTGTCTTTTTCAATGTTAATCAAGTCTTCCATCCCCGTATTATCGACGATTTTCTTTGAAATCGCATCATTGATCGCCTGGGTTGCAATTTTCTGTGTCTCTGTTTGCGCAATCTCGATCAACGTTGGGCGAATTCCTTTTTCAACTAACCAAAGTCCTTGTACGGTCATCGCAACAAAAATAACAAATGATAATAAAAAGACGTAACGAAAAGGCAGCGGACCTTTCCGTTTACGGGGCCGATGTATTTTAAATTTTGCCAACGCCACCCCCCCTTTGCACTAATATATATGCAAAGAGGGGGCTCGGGTTAACCACTATTTCGGACAAAATTTACGCTTGTTTAGCTTTTCGCTCATAGACAAGGAAACGGTGCTTGTGACGGTTCTTCTCATCTGTCGTGCCACGCTCCTCAGAGGTCAACTCCCACTCATCCTCTTTAATCTCAGGGAAATACGTGTCACCTTCAAATTCTTCTTCAATCAACGTTATGTAGAGGCGGTCTGCAATCGGAAGTGTCTCTTTAAAAATTTCCGCACCGCCAATGACAAACACCTCTGTGTCATCATCAAAACGTTCAATCTCAGCAACGGAGTTCACAACCGTACAGCCTTCAGCTTGATAATCTTCATTTCGAGTAATAATGATGTTTTCTCGCCCTGGTAATGGGCGTCCGATTGATTCGTGCGTTTTTCTGCCCATCACGATTGGCTTGCCCATCGTTACTTTTTTAAAATAAGCGAGGTCAGCTGGCAAGCGCCACGGTAAATCATTGTCTTTTCCAATCAGGCGATTCTGGTCCATCGCCACCATAAATGAAATCATGTATGATAACCTCCTTTTCCTCTAGACTGCTACTGGTGCCTTAATCGCTGGGTGCGGATCGTAGCCACTTAACGTAATATCCTCTAGGTCAAAATCAAACACAGATGTAACGCCCTTGTTTAGCGTCAACGTCGGTAATGGACGTGGATCACGCGCGAGCTGTGTTCTAACTTGCTCGAAGTGATTTGAATAAATGTGCGCGTCACCGAGCGTATGAATAAATTCACCAACACCTAGCCCACATTCATGAGCGATTAAGTGTGTTAGCAGCGCATAACTCGCAATGTTAAATGGTACACCGAGGAACATATCCGCACTGCGCTGGTATAACTGACAGCTCAACTTGCCATCTGCGACATAAAATTGAAAGAGTGTGTGACACGGCGGTAACGCCATAGATGGCACATCTTCTGGATTCCATGCTGAGACAATCAAACGGCGTGAGTTTGGATTGTTCTTGATCATATCGATCACATCTTTGAGCTGATCAATCGTTTCACCATTCGTCGTTTTCCATTCCCGCCATTGCTTGCCGTAAATATTACCAAGATCGCCATACTTACTTGCGAAGGCATCATCGGTTAAAATTCGCTCTTTAAAACTTTCCATTTCTTGTTCATAGAGCGCCTTAAATTCATCATCTGTTTGACTGCGTAAGCCAAAATCAGTCATATCCGGCCCAGTGTATTCATCACTAGTAACCCACTTCTCAAACGCCCATTCATTCCAAATGTTATTGTTATGCTGTAATAGATAACGAATATTCGTGTCACCTTTCATAAACCATAGCAATTCGCTCGCAATTAGTTTAAAAGGAACTCGTTTTGTCGTTAACAGTGGAAAGCCTTCATTTAAATCAAATCGCATCTGCTTGCCAAATAAAGAAGTCGTCCCTGTTCCGGTACGATCACCTTTTGTTTCACCCGTCTCTAAAATCTCTTTGCACAATTCTAAATAAGCTTGTTCATTTTGACTCATCGCGTTATTAACTCCTCCATCTTGCCGGCTTCTCAGTTAGGTTCTCCTAACAGCGTCGTTTTCATTTTATCACAGCTTCGTACTCACCTATAGGTTTTGTCGAGTTTTAGCACACGATTGTGCCATCTCGACGATTTCTAACCGAAGTGAACTTTTCTAAGGCGGTGCGGATTCTATCGACCTATATGCTGGCGTTAGAATCCCCATCCCAATCTATTGGTAATTTATGTTATGGTTAGCAGAGATCGAGTAAAGGGGTGTGAGGAATTGAAAAAAACAACACTCATTTCAGTTGTAATAGTTGCTGTTCTAGTCATTGGACTATTTTCTTTCATAAAATTAAACCCACCATTAGCAAGCGGCACGATTGGTTCAACAAGTGAGAAACAAGGTGTGCTAATTAGTATCGGTAATAAAGGGTTTAGCAATATAAAAATTAACGATGTGTTAATCAATAATCATGAAGAGCCACTAGATAAAAAAATTCAATTGAGCAACCCGTTAAAAGGTTTTTATATCGCTGCTGATTTTGATGGTGAGGCGAAAGAGTTTGACCTGACAGACATTGAAGATGTAAGTATCGAGCCAAATACCGCTCCATCATCACAGTTAGATAAAGTGAATGATGGTACGGCTACAGAAGATGATAAAAGCTACGGTTTAAGTGTGATCAACAATGAAGAAATAAATGAGGTTATCATCCATTATAGCTATTTAGGACTTTCTTTTGAAAAAGTTATTCCGATTCGATTTTAAATGTAGATAACGGAGGCAATTGTTCAATTAGGAGGGCAATCGCTTTTGTGTGTGTTAACAGGGCTGGTTAATTGGAGAAGTAGCAATTGGATATCACGAAAAAAGAGGTCAGAACACAAGGTTGGTTAGTACCTTTTGAACTGCCTCTTAGCAATGAGCGTTATCCATCTGCTAACGTTGCTTCTGTTTCAACAATCGTTATGTTTGTTTCTACCATTAAGTCGATTTCGTATGGCTCAGGTAGTTCTTGATCGTTTTCCTCGATAATTCGTACGACTGGCCTTGCACTCATGTGTTGATTTTGTTTGACGACAACCGCCTTTCTGCCATCGCTTAAATCAACAGTTAAGCCAACAGGGTACATCGCAACCGTGCGTGCAAATGCTTCAAGCATGTCTTTATCAAACTGTGTGCCAGCTCCAGCATATAAAATTTCAAGTCCTTCATGCGGTAGCATCGCTTTTCGGTAGACACGATGTGAGGTTACTGCATCAAAGACATCGGCAATTCCGATAATTTTTGCGTATAGATGGATGTCACTGCTCGTTAAATTCCTTGGATAGCCTGACCCGTTAAGTCGTTCATGATGCTGAAACGCACAATGTGCGGCTAGGAGTGGCATGTTCGGGATGTTCCTCAGTAAGTCAAAGCCTGCTTTCGGATGTCGCTTAATGACGTCAAACTCTTCATCCGTTAAACGTCCAGGCTTATTTAAAATTTCTGGTGGGATCGCCATCTTGCCGACATCATGAAGCATCGCTCCGAGACCGATCTCCTTAAGCTGTTTATCGGATAACTTCATTTCCAGCGCTAGTCCTAGCGAGTAAATCGTAACATTGAGGGAATGCGCGAATATGTAATTGTCATACAAAAACACATCAGAGAGAAGCGAGATCGCTTCTTTATTACTTTTGACATCAGCTAAAATGCTATCGACGATCGAGCTGAAATTTTTCCCTAATTGATCGCGATTAATTGATTTTGAGAGACGCATCTCATCCGCAATCGATTCAAATTCGGTTTTGATTGTTTGAAACGCGCGCTGACGCGTCTTCTCGGTTATGACATCATTGACTTCGATATCGTCTGTTTTCTCATCTTTGACATAGACGAAAGCAACACCAATCTCAAGAAGGCGGTCGATCATCCGTTGTGATAACGGAACTCCCGAGCGTATCAATACTTGTCCGTTATCATTGTATATCGCTTTTCCTAGGCTGTCATTTTCATGTAGTGATTTCGTTGCTATTAGCCTCATGCCAAAGTCTCCTCACTTTATTCCATTCTTTTTTCCGACCAGTTGTTTACCTGTCAAAAAACGACATTTTTTGCCAAAAAGATAAACACTTTACCAATATTCTACCAAAAATGGAGTGGAAATTCTATAAAAATTTGGCAAGCCCTCTAATCTACTTCACTTACCTCAGTCCAACCTAAGGCGATGAAATAAGCTAGCTTCGGCTGTTAGCACACTCCAACAATAAAAAAAGGAGGGGCCTTTTCCCCTCCCTGTACTGAAATCTAAAGCATTTTCAGCAGTGCTTCTTTACCAGTCATCCCAGCCTTGATCCCTAAAGATTCGGCTTCAAGCGTTACCGATTCTAACGGTGCCTCAATTAATTGCTCAATCGTACGAACACCGAGGGCACGACCTGCAACAATACCTCGTTCTTTTAACTTTTCATTCGTATTAAACAAGGCAACATCGAGAGCCCCGCACATGATGTATCCTTTATCACTCGTTACAGCCATAAAATTTGTCTTCGGGAGCTTAACCGTTACGGCTGTAAATTGCTGACCTTCAATCGTGATCGGCGTCATTTCTACCATGAACGTTCACACCCCTTCTTTGAAAAGCGTCTTCACTATACGTTATGACACCTGCCAAGCATTAGTGCGAACGTTGGGCGCCCATCACCTCTCTCTACGAATAAGCCCTATTTATATTTTCTGAAGCTTCCAAGCGAGCAGGTCACGAAGCATTTCTGGCATAAAATACTCCTTGTCTGCTGCCGCTGCAATCGCGGGATATAAGCGCCCGAATGTATACATATCAACGGTTGCAAGCTCATAGTCACGTTCGGCATCGAGCGGTTCACCGAGAACAGTGATTGATTCGACATGATTCATGCCATCAGCTAACACCTTCAAACGAACATCAACACCGCTAAACGCCATGACACCAAGCACTTTGCCACGGAAACCATACCCTTTTAGCTCAAGGTTGATCATTTTTTCCGTGAACGCATGCTGAATCGTTTCCTTTAACAAGCTTCCTTTTAAGGTTAGCTTACATGGATTGATCGGGTGAGGACAAATGCGGTGAAGATCACCTTTTGTAACATCACCAGCCGGCAAGCTTGCAAGCAGAACGCCAGCATTGACCATACTAATCTCTGCATCGCACCACTCTTTCAGCGCCTCAGCCAACAGCTCTGGAAACGGAGACGGTTCGTACCATGAGACAGGAAGTGCTTCTGATAAGGTCGTCACTGGCTCACTGAGAATCTGATCAGCCTCGATTTTTAGACGCTCAAGGCAATCACTCGTGTGCTGATCTGGGGCTTGTTGACCGACTTCAACGGTTCCAAGGTTATAGTCAACGATCTCGCCCGTCTCGTCATCATAACGAATCAGCATTTGACCTAAATAATGACCAAATTTCCCTGCTTGACCAATTAACGTGTCCTCAACGACCTTTCCATTTTTCAACAGATGGTGCGTATGGGCACCAAGGATGATATCAATTCCCTCACAATGACGCGCCAATTCCTCGTCCTTATTCAAACCAAGATGTGAGACGAGAATGACAAGGTCCGCCTGAGCACGAACTTCCTCTAACAACGGTGGGAGAATTTCAAAGGCATCGCTGACTTCCCAGCCTAATTTTTTATAAAACGGGTAAAACGCAACCGTCATCCCAATCACGGCAACCTTCAAGCCACTATCTAGTTCACGAATCTCATAAGGCTGTGCCCAATGCGGACGCTCCTCTCCATCAAAAAGGTTAGCGACGAGAACCGGAAAGTTGGCATCATCGTAAAGCTGATTGAGCTGTTGTTTTGAAAAAGTAATTCCTTCATTGTTCCCGATCGTCGCATAATCAAGCCCTGCCTCATTCATTAACTCAACATTCGCCTTGCCGCTCGTTGCTTCGGTAACCGGATGAAAACGATCGGCATGATCTCCAATGTCAAAGAATAACGCCTCTTCGTTTTGGAGCTCGTGAATGTCTCGTTGCTTGTTAAAGAATGCAACAATCGAGGGCCACTGCTCAAGGTGGCTATGCAAATCATTTACATGGTAAATATGAAGTTGTCTAATTGCCACTATCTATCACCTCACCCAATAACTAAAAACCTAAATTTAATAGCAAGCCACTGTTAACCGGTGATGCCTTGCCAAATTAAACGCACACCGATGATGATTAACATCAGTCGCAGCAAATGAACAACAGTATCATTCGCTAAGCGCTGATTAATATAAGCACCAAGCTTGCCGCCAAACCATGCGCCTGGGACTAGTGCGAGCGCATACAGCCAATCGACATTTCCTAAGCTGATATGGGAAATCGAGCTCACGATCGAGGATAAGAAAATCATAAACATTGAGGTCGCCACGGCCGTATGGGCCGGAAAGCCAAACAGCAAGATCATCGCTGGCACCATGAGCGAACCGCCACCAATGCCAAATAAGCCTGAGAACATCCCGACAACAAATGAAATCGCGATTGCCAGAACCGGCTGATATCCGTATTCAATCTCTTCTCCTGATTCGTTAATATAGGTTCGCTTAATCCCTTTTTGCCTTATCTTCAATGGTTTCAAGTGCTTACGAACCATCAAGACAAACGAAACAAACACGATAAAAATCCCAAAATAGACGAGGAACGTGTCTACATTAATATCCTTATTTAACCATACGCCAAAAATGGCCCCGGGACCACTACCAATAAAAAAAAGTAGCCCACTGCGATAATCAACCTTCTTCTGCTTTATGTATGCTAGCGTTGAGGATAACCCGGTAAAAATCATAATTAACAATGATGTTCCAACCGCCACTTGCGGTGTCATCCCAGATAAAATTGCCGTATAACCGCTTAGAACCATTAATGCAGGAACGATGATAATTCCGCCACCAAGTCCCATTAAACTGCCTAACGTACCGGCCGCTAAGCCGATAATCACTAATAATACCCATTCCATTTAAAATCCAACTTTCCTGCTTTTTCATCTACGCTGATTTACTTCTATTGTACCACACAGCGCGAATGAGCGACCCAATGATTTCCTTTGCTTCACTATAGCTACCATTAGAGTGATCATTGATATAATCCGAGGCGAGGCACGGATTAGGGATCCTTGGGGCGGCGCGGGCGGGCTCGTGGACTCTCATTCCGCTATTGCCCATAATCACAAGATTCCCCTCAGAACCCGCACGCTCTCCCCGCTACCAAAAGAAAATGACGCCGGACATTCCGTCCAGCGCCATCATTACCTTAAAATGCTTTTGTCATACCACCATCAACCGTAATGGCTTGGCCTGTTACGTACGAGTTCGCTGGTGAGCCAAGGTAGCAAATCGTGTTTGCAAATTCTTCTGGTTCACCGTAGCGTCCTAATGGGATGCTTGCTTCTGCTTGTTTTTTCACGTCCTCATAGCTGAGTCCTGTGTTATTAGCTTTTACCTCATCAAGTTCAGCGACACGGTCTGTGGCAATACGGCCAGGTCCAACCGTGTTAATAAGGATGTTATCAGATGCAAACTCTTGCGATAAGCTTTTTGATAGCCCTAAAATCCCTGCACGGAATGTGTTTGATAATAGTAAATTATCGATTGGTTGCTTGATCGATGATGAAGCAATGTTGACAATATGACCACGGTTTTGCTTACGCATATGTGGTAAAACTTCGCGGATCGCACGGACGAAGCTAAGCAGGTTCAGTTCAAACGCATGCTGCCACTGCTCGTCTTCGAATTTATCGAAAGTCCCTGCTGGTGGTCCACCTGCATTGTTGATAAGCACGTCAACGGTACCGTATAGCTCAACTGTTTTTGCCACTAATTGCTTCACTTGCTCGCCATCTTTAATATCACAAACGAATGAATTCACTTCAGCACCTGTAGCTTCTTTGATTTCATTTGCTGTTGCTGATAATGATTCCTCGTCGCGGCTTGTGATCATCACACGCGCGCCCTCTTGAGCGTATTTTGTCGCAACCGCTTTCCCTAAACCTTTACTAGATGCTAAAACAAGCACTGACTTCCCTTGTAACTGTAAGTCCATCATTGTTGCCTCCTCTGTTTTTTATTTAATTGCTCTTGCTTTCTATGTAGATTTGATACTACCTATACTAATTGAAACTTCGGCGATAGTCGGCGTAGTGAAGACAATGAAGAGGACATTGAAAGCTGCCTTTGCTTTCATAAGACCTCGGAATTTTCTTCACGATTAGGGTCGAACGTCAACTTTCTTTGAGAATATAGCTCCCCTGTTCACCTATTCTTAGTCTACATTCTATTTGATAGTAGAAAAGCTGTCAGAATAATTCTAACAGCTTTTTGGAAATTTTTATACCGTTGCGCTTGGAGGTTCTGCTTGATTTGTTTTCTTCGCCTTGATCCATTGCAACGCCACAATCACTACGATAATCGCTAGACCAATTAAATCTTGGAACACATTAGGGTTCATAAACAATAGCGCCCCAACGAACAATACGATTCGATAGATTGGATTCATGTGTGTAAAGAAGTAGCCTTCCGCAGCTGTTCCGAGCATAACCACCCCGGCGACTGAGGTTGCCACGACAAGAATCCCTTCTGTTAACGTTGTATTCGTTAATAGTAACGAATCATTATAGACAAATAGGAACGGTACGATAAAACCGGCAATTGCTAGCTTCATTGACATAAAGCCGGTCCGCATCTCCTGACCGCCCGATATCCCGGCGGCGGCAAAGGCTGCGAGTGCAACTGGTGGTGTAATATTCGCAAAAATCCCAAAATAGAATACGAATAAATGCGCCACTAACGGCTCAATTCCTAATTGGACAAGTGCTGGTGCTGCCATCGTTGCTGTAATGATATACGTTGGGATACTAGGTAAGCCCATCCCAAGCACGATACAAGCGACCATTGTGAATAGCAATGTTAGCATTAAGCTTTCTCCACCTAAAGTAACGATCGCATTTGCTAGTTTTAAACCAAAGCCTGTTAACGTTGCGACACCGACGATGACCCCAACGGCCGCACAGGCAATCGCGACACCGACAGCTGTTCTTGCGCCTGTCTCAAGCGCATCGATAATATCGCGTAGAGACATACGCGTTGTCTTTCTCATCATCGCAACAGCAATCGTCACTAAGATCGTTAAGAACGCTGAGAAGATAATCGTTTTACCACTAAAGAATAGCATATACATTAAGAATAGAAGCGGAATGAGTAAGTGACCGCGTTCTTTCATAACTTCCTTGATTCGTGGAAGATCGGCACGTGGAATCCCTTTTAAGCCTTCTTTAGATGCTCGTAAATGGATTTGCGTGATGATCCCGATATAGAATAATAAGGCCGGTAATAAGGCTGCTAGTGCGATTTGACTGTATGGCATCCCAAGAATCTCAGCCATGATAAAGGCTGCAGCCCCCATGATTGGTGGTAAAATCTGTCCCCCAACCGATGCGGATGCTTCAACGGCACCAGCAAAGTTTTTCTTATAACCGATTTTTTTCATTAATGGAATTGTAAATGCACCTGTTGTTACAACATTGGCAACGGCTGCTCCGTTAATACTTCCTAAAAATCCACTCGCAATCACCGATACTTTCGCTGGTCCACCTTTTGTTTGCCCAGCGATTGCCATCGCGAGGTCGTTAAAGAATTGCCCCATACCTGACTTTCCTAAAAAGGCACCAAATAAAATGAATAGGAAAATGTATGTTGCGGAAACTCCAATCGCTGTCCCGTAAATCCCTTCCGTCGTCACATAAAGGAAGTTAACGATTTCATGCCATTCATAGCCACGGTGACGGAAGATTCCTGACATTTCACGACCAAATAAGCCGTAAAGGAAAAACAACGCCGCTAGTAATGGAAGCGCCCAGCCAGTCACTCGACGTGCGGCTTCTAGGACGAGCACGACTAACATCACTCCGAAGACAAGGTCAAGGGTGTTTGGTAAACCACCACGTTGAACGATTCCTAAATAGTCGCTAAAAATGTAGACCGTCGTAGAAAAGGCCATCAGTGTGAATAACACATCATACCAAGGCAATTTGCTCCGGTTTGACTTTTTGAACGGCGGATATAAAACGAAGATCAAGGCAAGCACAGCCGCGACGTGAAGCGAGCGGTGCTGCAAGGTTACAGGTGTGCCAAAATAAGACGTATATAAATGATAAAGTGATAACCCTACAGCTAAAATCGTAACGATAAGGGCGACAATACGGTTATCAAATTTACGAAACCGCGACTCGTTGTCATATTTTTCTAACACCTGTTGCTGTTCTTCATTTAATTCAGGTTGCTCCAACTTTGTTTTATCAGTCATACGACTCACCTCTTTTCTATATGAAACTCCAATTGGTGATGATGGGGGAGTTCATATGATTCAATTATGTTTTCGTCATTTAAAAACAACTGAAAATCTGCGTCATGGGAATGAACCCAACTAAATTGTTCGACGACTCGATCGATCCCTGTCATGACTGTGTAGCCATCCTCGATGGTCGTCTCGCCATTGCTCTCATGCGGAACCCCAGCACCAAATGACTGAAACCGCGTTTCGATGAGCTCTAGTTGTTGGTTGTCAACAATTTTATACGTTTCCTGCCATGGGGTTCGTTCAACTGAGTGAATCCAAGAGACGCTGATGTGATCGCCGGGTTCGACGGTCATGCGGTAATACTCTTGTTGTGTTCGTTGCTCTTTAATGACGAGCTCATACGTATCCTTCGCCTGAACGAAAAAATACCCACTGACAATAACAAAACAAAATATAAGCAATCGTACTTTTTTATTCATAAAGATGGAGGGGCTGTCCCCTAAGTGAGTATATCACTAAAGAGGGCAGCCACAGCCTCCTTCCTATTTAACTATTTACTCAAGTGCGCCTACTTCTTCAAAGTATTGCTCTGCACCTGGGTGAAGTGGAATTGGCATCCCTTCTGTCACTGTATCTATAGTGATGTTCGTTGCTGCATTGTGTGCACTGTGAATTGATTCGATATTTTCAAAGATTGTTTTTGTCATATCGTAAACGACTTCATCTGAAAGGTCACCATTTACTAATAGTAGGTTTGTAATTGCTGCTGTTGGAACAGCTTCTTCATTGTCATAAGCACCAGCTTCAATTTCACCTGCTGAGAAGAACGGATAGTTCTCTGCTAGGTAGTCCATTGCTTCACCTTCGATTGGAAGGATCACTGCTGTTTCTGTTGTTGATAAGTCAATCACTGTTGCATTTGGAACACCACTTGTTACGAATGCCGCATCAACCATACCGTTTTTGATTTGGTCAATCGCTTCAGCGTAAGATAAGTAGTCTTCATTAATATCTTCATAGCTCATGCCATGTGCTTCTAAAATGATACGTGCATTTAATTCAACACCAGAGTTTGGTGCACCTACACCAACTGTACGACCAGCTAGATCTTCAATCGACTCAATGCCAGAGTCTGCTGTTGTTACCACTTGAACATAGTTCGGATATAGTGCTGTTAACCCGCGTAGGTTATCTTTTGGCTCCTCACCTTCGAAAGCACCACTTCCTTCATAAGCTTGTAAAACTGTATCAGCCATTGTGATCGCTAATTCAGCACGGTTTGTATCAAGTAAGTTAACGTTTTCCACTGAAGCACCTGTTGATTGAACAGATGTATCAAAGCCAAGCTCACCTTCTAGTAAACTAGCAACCGCACCTCCGATTGGGTAGTAAACACCTGATGTACCACCAGTAGCTACCGTTACAAATAAGTCTTCATCACTACCTTGTCCACCATCTTCTCCGCCCGCTTGATCGTCGTTACCACCGCAAGCAGCTAAGACAAGAACAAGTACAAGAAACATCAAATACTTTTTCATTTCTCTTTCCCCCTAATTGTTTTTGTTTTACACCATTTTTATATTGCAAATTCCATGCCAAAACGAAAAAATGTGATAAATCCCGACAAACGTGTAAACGGATACAGTTAACGGCACAAAAAAACCGGCAAAAAGTGCCGGTTCGGATTTTTTTGCCGGGTCAAAACTGCCGTTATTGTTCCTCTTGCCCTTGATAGAGCTTTAGTTTCTCCCGCAAATTACGTTCACTAATGCCAAGCATTTCTGCGGTGTTACGGCGATGACCGTTATTGTATTCAAGTGTCGCTAAAATCAGCTGTTTCTCGACTTCTTTCGTCGTTAGCCCGACAAACGAGTCAATCGAGACATCTTCTGGTGGTTTACGTGGTTGTTTATCTTTTCGCATGACTGCTGGCAGGTCCCCAACTTCAATATAAGGTCCATCAGAAATAACAATCGCTGCTTCGATCGTATTGCCAAGCTCACGAATGTTGCCAGGATACTCATAATCAAGCAAGCACTCTTTCGCTTCAGCGCTTACCCCCTTGATTTCTTTTCCTAAACTCTCATTAAACTCTTTTATAAAATATTGAATCAAGTACTCAATATCTTCTTTTCGTTCCCTCAGTGGCGGCAGGCCAATTTCAATGACATTTAAGCGGAAGTATAAATCCTCTCTGAATTCGCCTTTTTCAACCGCTTTTTTTAAATCTTTATTCGTGGCAGCAATCACGCGAACATCAAGCTTTAATGTTTTTGTTGAGCCAAGCGGTGTGACTTCCTTACGCTGAAGAACGCGCAAGAGCTTGACTTGAAGAGCGAGTGGCATATCACCGATCTCATCTAAAAAGATCGTACCATGATTGGCGAGCTCAAACTTCCCTTCTTTTTTACCAGTTGCACCTGTGAACGCGCCTTTTTCATACCCAAACAATTCACTTTCGAGCAAGTGTTCAGGGATGGCCGCACAATTGACAACTTCAAAATGCTCACCACTACGCTTACCAGAAAAATGAATCGAGCGTGCGACGAGCTCTTTTCCGGTCCCACTTTCCCCGACGATTAACACGCTCGTATCAACATCTTTTACTTTTTCAATCAAACGGAACACCGACTCCATTTTTGGGCTTTGACCGACGATGCCTTCATAGCGATACTTGCGTTCAAGTTGGCCTTTTAAATATTCGACTTGATCGTTGAGACGTTTAAACTCTAACGCTTTATCAATGACCGCATACAGCTCGTCGATATTAATCGGCTTCGTTAAATAGGAATACGCCCCTTTTTGCACAGCTTCGACCGATGAAGAGATCGTTCCATAAGCGGTGATCATGATGACAACAACATCCGCTTGCACTTTTTTGATTTCTTCTAACAGCTCAATCCCGTCGACATCACCAATTCTTAAGTCGAGGAGGCAAAGGTCAAACGGCTGCTGCTTGATTTGCTCAACACCATTAGCCGGATCTGTCGTCGAATAAACGTCATAACCATCTTCTAGAGCAAATTCGAGTGACGAACAAATCGACGCTTCATCATCAATGATTAGAATTTTTTCCACTTACGTCATCCCCCTTCTCCTTCTCAAAGCGTAATAAAATCGTTGTTCCGACGCCCTTTTTACTAAATACTTCTAACTGACCGTCATTTTCTTTGACATATTGCTTAGTAATCGCCAGACCAAGGCCTGTCCCTTTTGGCTTCGTTGTAAAAAACGGATCAAAGGCGATTTGAATATCCGCTTCACTCATCCCTACCCCTTGATCGGTCACCGCAATCACAACATCATTGTTTTCTTCATACGCACGAACAGTAAGTGCTAATGGTTCAGCTGTCTCTTTAAGCTCGAGTGCGTCAATACTATTAATCAGTAAGTTAATCAGCACTTGCTTCAACTGGTTACGGTCAACCTTGATCCACAGGTTTGAAGCAAGGTCGGTATGCAGAGCAAAGCCTTTTTTTCGAATCGTCGCTTCAAATAAAACGAGTGATGATTGCACGAGTTCTGCCGTTTCGACTAACTCACGGTTAAGCTTGCGTGGTTTCGTATAATCGATCAGACCCTCAATCAATTCACTTAAGCGTTCAATTTCCTGCGGGACATGAGTCGCAATTTCCTGGCGAAACCGCTCATTGTCAAATTTGCGTGGGATTAACTCCACAAATGTTTTAATCGATGTAAATGGATTGCGAATTTCATGGGCGATCCCTGCAACTAGTCGGGTTAACGCTTGATTCTTTTCCTGCTCAAACACTTGCTTGCGAAGCTTACTCTCTTCGGTTATATCTTCAAACGTCAAAATCAGACCGATGACTTTCTCTTCAAAATTATAGAGCGGATAAACAAAGTAACGGATGAAAAACTTTTGCCCGTCATCTCTTTGCCATTTCGCTTCTTTAGCCTGGTTTTTCGCCGCATGTGCCGTTTCAAAAAATGTCGGCAGTTCGTCCTTGAGTAAGAGGTTCACGAGCGGAACATCGGTTGCCTTTTTACCAACAACATCAGTGGAAACACCGGCAAACGCCTCCGCCTTCGGATTGATTGACGAAATCACACCATCACGATTACACGAAATGATCCCACGCGGACTGCTATTTAGCAGTTGCTGGCTAAAGAGGTGACTATTTTTTGTCTTTTCAATCTGTGTTTGCAGATGACGATTGACGACATGTAAATCACGTGTTTTTCGTTCGACTTCACGCTGCAGTTGCTTGTTCCAACGGTACCCAAGGAAAAAGAGCAAAAGTGCCACCAAGAAAAGTCCGACTATGATTTTTATAATTAAGAGCAGAAGATCTGCGAGTTCATCTTCCGGCTGCTGAAGCCATTTATCGTACAATTCATGGTACGTGCCATCACTAATGACTGTTCGTAAGCCTCGATTAAGCTGCCCCATCAATTGAAAATTTCCTTTTGGAACACCGATCGTATAATCAATCGGAAGTAAATAACTTTCAACGAAATGATAGTCATCTTCAACGCCAGCATCACGTAAAAATTCACTAGCAACGAGTGTATCCCCAACAAACGCCTGACTTCTCTCAGCGAGTAATAATTCAAGCGCATGGACCGCATTCGTTGTCGTTAAGTAGTGGATGCCACGAATATTTTTCATAAAATCATATTGTGCTGTCCCACGCTGAATAGAGACGAGCGTTCCTGACAAATCAGCAACACCCGTAATCTCCGCATCACTCTTCGTAACGACCCCAATCGATGAAGCAAGGAACTGATTAGTAAAATCCACAGATTCCGCATGCTGCTCTGAAAACGGCATCCCTAAAATCAAATCGATATCACCCCGATCAACCGCTTCCACAGCATCTACCAACGTCATTGGTACAAATTGATACTCAAGCTCCTGCACACGAGCGAGCTCCTTGAATAACTCAACCGCAAAGCCTTTGTATTCACCATCTTCTTCAAATTGAATCGGCGCAAAATCACGATGTACAGCGACAAGCAACGGTTCTGTCCCCTGCCCGCCAGGCTCAAGCGCATCCTCGGCAACAGCAACCTGAGTAATAATAAAAAAACAAATAAGTGCGAAAAAAATGAATGAAATTCTCTTGCTGCCCATAGGTTCCCCCTTCTTAAAGCCTAGATCTTTCTATTATAACTGAAAATTGAGATCGCTACATAATAAGAGGGAGTGGTTAGGGATTAGCTGGTTAGTTGTTAAGGGGTAGGGGTTAGGAAGGGAAAGGGGCTCGCTTCGGTGATTATATAGTAGCTGCCAGGGAGTTTGTCCTTCAGCTGCATTGTGAAGGACTTTTCAGGGGATGATTCTGATGGCTTTGTCCTTCATCACCCTTATGAAGGACTTTTCTTTGGCTGATTTCGCCCGCTTTGTCCTTCATCGCCCTTATGAAGGACATTTCTATAGCTGGTTTCGATTCTTTTGTCCTTCATCGCCTTTATGAAGGACTTTTCCATATCACCGAGCGGACACTCTCCCCTTCATCCCAACACCCAACATTCGTAACCCCCCTTCAAAAAGAGAGAGACTTTCCCACCCACGATGAGTGAGACCCCAAACGGTGTTAACCGTTTGCGGCGACGGTAGTCGACGTAGGGGGACAATGCAGAGGGCTTATGAAAGCCCGCCCTTGGTTTGCATAAGCACTCGTAATTGGCTCCACGTCCAGGGTCGAACGACTCCACTCAATATATTTAGTAGTTAGTTGGTTAGTCATTAGTGATTAGGAAAACACTTCATCTAACCTTCAATAAGCCTTTCCTATCCAACTAACCAACTATCCGACTTCACATAAAATAATCCCACAAGTTTTTCCCGATAAAAATGACGGTAATTGTGATAAAAATAACCCGAATATACGAAACCCCTTGCCTAATCGCAAAACGCGCACCGACAAAAGCACCAACCACCATCGACGCACCCATAATCAACCCATACGTCATATGAACCGAATCTAATAAACTAAACGTCACAAGTGCTGCTAGATTACTCGCAAAGTTCAACACCTTCGTATTCCCGGCTGACTCAACAAAGTCAAACCCAAGTAACAAAAAGGAAAATAATAAAAACGAACCCGTTCCCGGCCCAAGAAAACCATCATAAAAACCAATCACAAAAGCAGCTAAAACAATTAATACTGATGATTTCTTTGATAGACCGCCGTATGTAGAGACTCGGCCCCAGTTTTTGTTTTTTATCGTATAGATCGCCACAAAGACTAAGAGAATCAACACAATTGGCTCTAAAAATTCTGATGGGATGGACCACGCGATATAAGCACCAATCGCTGAACCGATTAACGATAACGGGAACAGTTTTGCGACCAGCGAGAGGTTCACTTTCCCCGAGCGCATAAACGTAAGCATACTCGTAAACGAGCCCATTGAGCTTGCTAGCTTATTTGTCCCTAATGCTTGTGCTGGACTCATCCCGGTAAAAAGCAGTGCGGGTAGTGAGATCAAACCTCCGCCACCGACGACTGAGTCAATAAAGGCGGCAATAAATCCTGCAATAATTAAAAATAAGATCATTTCTAGACTAGCTTCTACGAACAAACAGTTCCCTTCTTTCCTCTTGATCGAATTTTCATTCTATTAAAGTCTATTCAAAAAGGGGTGTTTCCCCCTTTTGAATAGACTTGAAGCAATGAGCGGAGCCATTGCAAAACACCATTTGAATACGATCTATTATAACAATTTTTCTCATTATTACTAGTTTATTAGATTCCTAGCGTCTGAGTACCTCTACCCGAATGAACCTTCTGAAAAATATCAAAGCAAAATGAAAGAACGCGTTTCAGATCAACCGAAACACGTTCTTGTCTGGGGTAAGAGAATAGATTTAATGCACCGATTATTTTGTAAAACGTCCGCGTAAACGCATAAGCTCGCGATTTAAGTTCGGATCTTTTTCAAAGGCTGCACGCCCATGCATCCAGAACAAGTTATTAACTAAAACTAAGTCGCCAACTGGTAATTCTAACTCAATCACACTGTCATCGTTTTCAAGTGACTCAGACATTTCTTGTAGATATTTCGCTTGGTCCACTGTTTCAGGGTAAACAAATTGATCAATAAAGCAGATGCAATGTTTGTTGTTGTCTTTAAAGAATGTTGTACGAAGCACATCTTCATCGACATTTTTACTCGCTGGCGCTTTATATGTGAATTGGTGGCTACCAAGTGGATCATTCGCGAACTTATCAAGTTCATCCCAATCATCTAGGTGAAGGAGACGAGACTCGCCACCCTTCGCATTCTCTTCATGCATTTTCATCATAATTAGCCAATCCGTTGGCTCATTGACGAATGTTCCATCTGTATGAAGCGTAAATGTGCGGTACGCTTGACGCAAGTACGAATCACTATTGTCTGTATCTTTCACCGTAAAGCGCGCATAGTATTTGCCGCTCATCGCATCAAAGTTCGGAATGCCGGCAATGTAAGCAAGAGCTGTCCCAAACTTCACATACTCTTCTTTGTCCTCAGTGGCACCTTGAACACCGATTGTAAACCCACCCGATTCACGATCATGAATGATGCTGCGAATTAACTCGCGGAAGTTTTCACCCATTAATGTTTCTAGCGTATTCGCAACAATGTGGCGCATATACGGGACATATTCTAACCGTTGGACAGAAATATCACTCACTTGATCTAGAAAACTTTTTACAACCTCTTTTTTAATTTCAATATGATAGAGACGGTTACTTTGCGGATGTGGTTTCACCTCAAATGCCTCTTTTGATTGTACAAACTTCATTGCTTTTTGCTCGACAGTTGCCATTATAAATTCCTCCCTGTATTTGGATAGTTGTTTTGGCCTGATAGGAGAAAATAAAAATGACCAGCCATATTAAGGAGCTACGCGTAGCGTCCAAAATACAACTGGCCATTATTTACTGAACTGCTCTACGGCAAGTAGAGTCATAGTAAATCGTACAGTTTCGTTTATTCTTTTTTCACCCTATTATGTGACCTTATCTATTCGTACTCACGATTTTGAAAGGGTAATCAATCAAAGGTGAGTATGTGTTCTTCTTTATACTTTATATTATAAGCACAGTGAATACAGAAGTCAATGGTTTTATCTAAAAATTTTGAATGATTCAATTCTTTTCTTCAGCTTTCACTTGCTGGAAATGCAAGTGTAGATCCTTTAAGGCCGCAGCAAGTGCGTGTGTCGCCTTACCGCGATAATAGTTTTGTAATGCCTGAAGCGGCTCTTCAATTCCATCATTTAAGCTAACCCCTTTGAGCAAGGAACCTACAAATTCTCGGCCATGCTCGGTTGCAAGTGTACAAGAAGCCTCTAAGATAACGCCATACTTGCGGTCCACTTCCGCTGTAATGGTTAGTGTATCAAATACACTTTTCGCCGCCATCCCTTGTGGCAAACGCGCGTGCCCCGCTATAAACATCGTATTTGTATTAATCATCGCTGCCAATCTCCCCTTTCTTCCTTGCTGTAGGTCACCTAGACGTTACGAAATGATCGCTGCAGCTTTTAAATGCTCTTGTGCCGGAATGCGGCTGACTACTTCCTTACCGATCTCAATCGATGCGGTTGCTGCTGGTGATGGCGCATTACAGACGTGAACACTTTTCTTCCCTAAAATAATGTGGAAGTCATCTACTAATCCACCATCATGCTTTAGAGCTTGCGCGCGCACGCCCGCTGGTCCTGGGACAAGGTCATCTGCGGTAATTTCAGGAATTAATTGTTGCAAGCTCTCAACAAATCTCGCCTTACTGACTGATCGATACATTTCTTCAAGCCCTTCTTTCATAAACTTGCTCGCAAGCTTCCAAAATCCGCCGTAACGCATCACTTCTGAAAAATCTCTTGCACTAAAGTCTGTCTTTTTATAACCTTCACGTTTAAAACTTAAGACAGCATTCGGCCCCGCATCCACTTCCCCACCAATCATGCGCGTGAAATGAACACCTAAAAATGGGAAGTTCGGGTTAGGAACCGGATAAATTAAGTTTTTCACTAGGTAGCGTTTTTCAGGCTTTAGCTTAAAATATTCGCCTCGAAACGGAACGATCTTCATATCTGTTTGGTAACCGGTACTTTTGGCAACACGATCACTATGAAGACCAGCACAATTAATGACAACACGTGCACGGTGCGTATCTTTATCTGTCTCAATGACAACACCGTCGTCATTTTCATGAATCTTTTCAACTTTTGTACCAAGCTGGATTTCGCCACCACGCTCACGAATAATCTCACCGAACTTTTCACTCACTTGACGATAGTTTACAATCCCCGCCATTGGTACACGAATCGCACCAACACCACGAACATGTGGTTCAATTTCCTTTAATTCATCAGGGCCTATTTTTTGAATCGCGAGCTCATTTTCCAGGCCACGATTATACAAGTTTTCTAGTAACGGTAGTTCCTCTTGGTTTGTTGCGACGATCACTTTTCCACAGATATCATGTTCAATGTCATGCTCCTGACAAAAACGCGTCATCGATTGACTACCTTGTCGTGCGAACCTAGCTTTGAAACTACCAGGCTTATAATAGATTCCTGAGTGAATCACACCACTGTTATGTCCCGTTTGATGCTCTGCTAGTTGCTTCTCTTTTTCAATCACGAGCACCTTCGCATTTGGGTACCGTTCATACAAAGCCATTCCAGTTGAAAGGCCTACAATCCCTCCACCTACGATTGCAAAATCAAACATTGTACTCCCTCCAGTTATTTATTTTTTTAAATCAATGACTGAGTTAACTAGCGTTTCAAATCCATCAATCCGACATTCGACGACGTCACCATCACGAATCACGACCGCTCCCGGCGTACCTGTTGAAATGATATCACCTGGCAATAACGTCATTACTTGTGAGTGAAATGAAACTAAATCCCACGGTCGGAACGTCATATTTTCAACAACATTCTTTCGATGCAGTTCACCATTAATCATCGTTGATACTTCCAGTGTTAACACATCTTCAACTTCATCAGCTGTCACTAGCTGTGGTCCAAAACTAAAGAATGTATCAAAGCTTTTCGACCGAGTTAAGTACCTTGGGTTTCGCTGCAAAATATCTTCAGCAGTCATATCAATGATCGTTGTAAAACCAGCAATTACATCTTTTGCGTTTTCAGCAGAAACGTCTTTACATTCCTTGCCGATGATAATCCCAAGTTCAGCTTCAGCTGTCGTTCGCTCTGACTGCTTTGGAATGTTGATCGTATCTTTCGGGCCAATAATGGTTGTATCCGGCTTCATAAAACTTGCCGGCTCGGTATTCGGTGACTTTTCACTTAAATCAGCCGCATGCTCTACATAGTTCAGACCAATGCCCCAAATTTTTCGTGGATGACGGTATAACGGTCCGAAGTCTACGTCAGCTTGAGGAATGGCTTGCAAACCATCACCTAGAACCCCATCACGTTGGTACCACGTGTTGATTTGCTCTAACTCGCCTTTTTCAATGATCGCAAACACATCTGTCGACCAGTTCTTATCTAGTTGCTTATTAATCTCTTCAATTAGATAAACGTTTCCTCCATCTACAATAGCTGCTTTTTCTGTTTGGTTATGTTTTACAGTAGCTAATCTCATAACGATTTCCTCATTTCATTTTAGTATTAGTTTAGTAGTTGATTCATTGCTCTAACATCTACGACCCGTCTGATTCACTTTCTTGTGGCTGCATCTGTTTCATTACTGAGATTAAGTTATTTTTCGTACGCAAAATGTGATACTCGATCGCTGTACGCAACTCTTGCGGATCATCACGCATAACCGCCTCGTAAATCATCCGATGCTCCCGTTGAGTTTCAGGGTAATGATCGACAAGCAAACTCGGGGCGATTGGCGAAATCCCCAGGCTCTCCACCATTGTATGCACCCGCGTCCACGGGCAGCCTTTTCGTAATGTTTTATGGAAATTAGCATTTAAATTCACATAGTAATCATTCGTCTCAGCAGTAAGCTGTAACGATTCCATCTTTATTAAAGTACTCCCTAGTTCTTCTTTATCTTCTCGTGTTAAATACGGTAATGACTTTTCAACCGCTAATCCTTCTAAAAATGAGCGGGTATGATATATTTCTTCGATATCCTCAACCGTAATTGGGGTGACGATGGCCCCACGATGTGGTTCAATTTTGACAAGCCCTTCGATTTGCAATTGACGTAACGCTTCACGAACAGGCATACGGCTAACTCCTAACCTCGTTGCCCACTCTTCTTGTTTAAGTCGTTCTCCTTTTTTCAATGTGCCGTCTAGAATGGCTTGCCTTAAACTTGTTGTCACATAGTATAAAACCGTGGCTTTGTCTTTCATTTCATTACCCAATTACAAACCACCTCTTACAATTGAATTAGGACTCTCTCTTAATTAGAGAGCCCTTTTTTAGAATACCAAAGTTTCCGATTACTCGATAACCCCCTGCTCTTGGTAGTAACGCTCAGCTCCTGGGTGCACTGGTACATTGGCAATCCCTTCTGTTGCTAATTGGACATCAAATTGCTCAAACACACCATGAGACCCTTTAATGTCATCTAAGTTTTCCCACAATGTACTTACAAGTTCATATGCAACTTCATCAGACATTCTTGCGTCTGCCACAATAAAGTTATACTGAGCAACGGTTTTCACATCATAATCTTGGTTTTCATAGGTTCCAGCCGGAATGTCTAATTGAACGTAAAACGGATTATCTGCCATTAATTCATCAATCTTATCCTGTTCCATGCTTAATAACTTTCCATCAGCTGTTGAAAGCATCTCTGATACGGCAGATGTCGGTATCCCAGCGTTCACCATCGCCGCGTCAATTTGATTATTTCTCATTAAGTCAGTCGCTTCAGTAAAGCCAACAAAGTTTGTATTTACATCATCAAACGTTAACCCATAAAGCCCAATTGTACGCTCTGCCTCTGTCTCAGTCGCACTTCCAGTTGCACCTGGTGCAAATTGCTTTCCTTCAACATCGGCGATCTCCTCAACTCCACCGCCATCCCTTGCTACGAAATAGTTGTAGTTTGGATATAAGGCGGCAATCACTCGTAAATCTTCATATGCACGACCATCAAAGGAAGCATCGCCATTATAAGCGTCAATAGCAACCCCAGCTGTTGTCCAGCCAACATCGGCTTCACCTTGCTGGATAAAGTTAATGTTTTGAACACTCCCATTTGAAGCTTGTGAGCTTGCTGTTATATCTTCAATCTCATTGGACCACAAGTCAGAAATGATTGAACCAGATGGATAGTAAATCCCTGTTGTAGTCCCTGTTGCAAAGTTAATGCGATCTTCCCCACTACCACCTGCACCATCTGAGCTACAGCCTGCAGCTAGTAAAGAAGTACCTAAAATGAATGGAACGACTAATTTTTTGAACATAATTTCCTCTCCTCCTATGGTTTCGTATATTTTTATGTCTAACATAAAGTTAATTCATAGATTCATAGTGGCTTAAGATGCTGCCGGCTTCATACTTGCCGGTTGTCGCTTCTTCTGCCTCAACCCTTGCGAGATAATAAGCAATAGCAACAATGCAATACCTATTAAGTCATAAATGAGCGCAGGCTCAATTAATAGGAATGCACTCGTAAATAAGAGCAGGCGCTCAACAAGATTTACCCTTGTTACGAGCCAACCTTGTAAGGCTGATGCAAGTGAGACAACCCCAACAAGCGCAGTTAGCAGTGCAAGAAAGCTCGCAACGACACTCTCACCATTAAACAGTAGGACCGGATTAAATAAGAAGAAAAACGGAATGATAAACCCGGTAATCCCAACACGCATCGCTGTCCAAGAGACTTTATTAGGAGAAGCCTTCGCGATCCCAGCAGCTGCATAAGAAGCAAGCGCCACTGGAGGTGTAATACTTGATAATGCTGCATAGTAGAATGCAAACATGTGAGCCGCTAAGACAGGAACGCCGAGCTCGACTAACAGTGGCGCCGAAACTGTAGCTACAATAATGTAAGCAGCAGTTGCCGGTACACCCATCCCCATCACAATACTAACAAGCATTGTTAGTACAGCAGCTAAAAATACACTCTCTCCTGCAAAATGAAGGATGTTATTCCCTAACACTAGACCTAAGCTTGTTAATGAGACCGTCCCAACGACCACACCAACAATTGCACAAGCAACACCAACACCAACAGCTGCCTTTGTCCCTTCTTCTATCGAACGAATAATTGTTTTCATATCCATTCGCGTTGACTTTCTTAACCAACTTGCAACAACTGTGGAAAAGAGCGACCAAACAGCCGCGTATAATGGCGTAACCCCATACACCAATAAGCCAACGAGGACAACCAGGGGAATCAGCAAGTGCCCGCCTTCCTTTAATACCTTAAGCGCATTCGGGATATTTTCCTTTGAAATCCCTTCTAGTCCTAACTTTTTTGCTTCAAAGTGAACAACCATAAAGACCGTCACATAATATAAAATTGCTGGAATAATCGCTGCCAAAATGACTGTTGTATAAGGAACACCAATGAACTCCGCCATAATAAAACCGGCTGCCCCCATGATTGGTGGTGCAAACAACCCCCCTGTTGAGGAAACGGCTTCTACAGATCCTGAAAAGTGCGACTTGTATCCAGTACGCTTCATGAGTGGAATGGTCACCGATCCAGTCGTAACAACGTTACCTACAGCACTTCCATTTACCATTCCCATAAAGCCACTTCCGATAACTGAGACCTTCGCCGGTCCTCCAGCTGATCGACCAGCAATGGTTAGAGCCAAGTCATTAATAAAGTCTGTAAAACCACTATTCTTAAGAAATGCACCAAAGAGAACGAACAGGAAAATATAGGTCGCAGAAACACCTAAAGCAATTCCAAAAATCCCTTGCGTACCCCAGAACATAATGTCTATGATCCGGTTGACACTGAATCCGCTATGACCTAACGGCCCGGAGAAGTAGACCCCAACTAAATTATAGAGAAGAAAAACAGCCGCAATGATTGTCAGCGCATTTCCAATTGCTCTCCGACTCGCCTCAAACACCATCAGTATTCCGATCCCGCCAAAAAAATAATCAAGCGGCACATGAACGCCGGCTCTATTTCTTGCAAAATCATCAAACGTGAGAAGCAAGTAACCAACTGAGACCACGGTTAGCAAGATACAGACGATGTCCCATGCGGTCGGCAATTTCCGTTGCTTATTTTTCTTTTTATTTGCTGGAAATAGTAGAAAGGTAAAGACTAACAAAAAGCCAAGATGCCATGCTCGTAACTTAATCGCTTCCAACACACCAAAGCTTGTCACATAAATTTGAAACAAAGACCAAATAATTGCAATAACTGTGATGACCTTAAGCATTGGTCCAACATAGGACCTAATGTTAGAATCTGAGTCAAGCTTTTTCACCAGTTCTTCTTGATTCACTTCAGTAATGTCTTGTTTTTTCTTAAAAATACTCAAGCATTTCCCCTCCCTCTAAGCTAAATTAGATCTTTTTCACAAACGCGCTCACACCATTTCGGATCCATAACCCTCTATGTGCATACGCGGCGACCTCATTCACCCTCACCAATCTCTCTTTTTAAACCAAAAAGTATAAAAACGCTTACATTGTATCCAATAAAAACTGGAATCTCACACTATATTTAAGTGACAAAACCCACTAACAATCGTTAATAGCGATCACAAAGGGTTCTACCTCCAATTAACATAAACACCATTTCAAAAGTAGTAAATGTATATTGGATACAAAATGAAGTTTACCACACGCCGCAACACGATGCAATAATATTCAGTAAATTCCCTCATTTTTTTGTTCTAAACTTAACAAAACCAGTGAAACAGTAAGTTTAAGGATCAATTCACATGAGATAACGTAAAAATAATTACATCTCTATCATTTCTAAAATCAATACCTTTTGTAAATTGGATCCAAAAAGAGTCACAGTAGAAAAAAGTGCGAGTAAGATAACTACTTTGCTCCTCATCCTTGCCAGCGCACTCCGTCCCCTTGTCCACAACAACCAAAAACGACCTGCTGCCACGCAACAAGTCGTTTTCTCACATATCTAAATATCTAATACCGTCGTTCATTTCTTTCACAAGATCACTTCGATTGTTGCGACACCCCTTGCTGCTTACGATTTTTCCTAACCAATAACATAAACAGAATCACAATAATCACTTCTAACAATAAGCCAAGTGTTGCCCACGTAAATGTGGAGAAATAAAACAACTCCCCCGTATTTCGAAAGAAAAGATTTGCACATAACGCTAATAATATTACGATGGGTACAAGCGTGAATTTAGACTTCTTTTTTGTAAGTAGTGCGACGGCACGTTTGATCCCATATAAGACAAGGGCCATTTTTGCAAACACCGTTGGAAAATAAAGCGCAACGAGCACTAAATCAAGGCGATCAAGAAACTCGGTTAAACGAATATGTTGCACTATACGGTACGTTGGGTACAGATTATAGCGAATCACTTCTGCACCGATGACAGCAATTGAAGATAGGATAAGCACAAAGAGTAAAAAGAGGCCAACCCCTGCCCCGAGTATGACAGAACGCTTCGCATCTTTAAACGGTTTTACCGTATGAATGATTAGTAGGATAGCAACAACTTCCCCTACCCAGGCAAACCCTATAAATGACGCTTGCAATAGCGACGGGATCGCTTCCAACTGTAAAGCCGGCTCAAAATTACTAAATTCAAATTCGTTAATTAGCGAAATAGGAATGAACACTATGACTGGAATAAAAACCAAAAAAATCACTTCAGTAAATCTTGCAATCACTTCTAAACCAGACCATGCAAGATACAGTACAGCTGCAATAATCAAGATACTAATCACAAACCTTGGCGTAAGTGGCAACAAGGTGGACATGACAAACGAAGAAATGATCCGAATGTCACGAATAAATAGATGTGCAAGCAATAAAATAAACGCCATCGCTATTAACTTCGTGATCCATGAGTTTGTATCCCAAATCGTTTGTATGTCTTTTAGTTTATTCATCCCAAAGAACGCAAGTTGAATGATAATGAATGCAAACACAAACAACACGACCGGAACAGCCCATGAATTTTGCATCGCAAGGTCAGCAAACGCTTGCGGAATATTAACAAGTGCCAGCGCAACAACCATATTCGCAGACATAAAGGCGACTTGAAGGTTTGAGATCTGCTTTTTCATTTTCCAACCACCAATTCTGTCCAGGCTCCAAACGTTGCCGATAACCATTCTATATAAACAAATAGCTTATCACCTGGAATAAGGTATAGTGAAACAATCGCAACAACTGCTGAAGTCGATAAATAAAGAACCTTCTCTCCTTGGTGTTTTTTAAACGATTTTCGCCCAAACAGATAGGTGATAAGTAATGACACCCATATAAATACTACTTCTATCATTGGCTGTTCACTCCTTTACACCAATCCCTTTACTCGTTAACCCAGTCGCTTGAACAGGCGATTCCACCGTGATTTCAATTTCAAGCTCAGGTAGTAATTCTCGCCAGTGCTCCTTCCATTCCTTCCATTTGTTAGGTTCACGACGCCTTAGTAACCAACCTAATCCAAACGTATCAATTCCTCTTGAAAGGGTCGCTGTAAAGATTTCATTAACATGACCCTCAATTTCTTCTTTTAATGCTTTTTCGACTGTATCAAACACACTTGGTTCCTCTAAGTTTAAATCGGATTGGTTTTCCAAGATCATTGCTTGTGTATCAATCGTCACTAAAAACTTCGGTTTATCATTTTCAATTTCGTAATCAATGGTTGCGGTCTGATCTTTCATCCAGATATTAAGGTAGTTTCTATCACCAACAGGTAACGTGACATAATTACCATGCATCAGTTCCATCATCCATGATACACCTTTACTCTCCTTTTCTGTTGTGATAAATTCAAGCTGATCTTCTTTAAAAATGCCCACTCGCTTAATTTGCACTTGCTCGGACCTAGCTTCCGGGTTCGGATTATTGTTTTCAGCAACATCAACAACGGGTAACATTGGGTCCATCCCGTCACGCTGAAAATCCTTTAAAAATTCACCAATCGACTGTTCATAGCGGGCGTTACCAATTTCGCGAATCGCCTCAGCACCGAGCTGTTCGAGCTCTGGGTTAACAGCTATTACATCAATCGCCTGGCCCTCAGTCATAAACACATTTGTCGTCAAGCGCCCTTCAATGTTGCGAGTAAGTACATCAAGTTTTTTCCCTAATCCTGCTTTAGCAGCATCTTTACCGAACAAAATGACACGGCGATGACCATAGCGCAAGCTACGAGACAACCGTTGCTGCAGGTCATCTTGGGCACGACGAACACTTTCTCCAACACCTGCATCGACATAAAATGGATCGCCTCCTGTTGTACCACCGCCGCCACCCTCACTACCGGCACCACCCATCGCACCAGGTAATGGGATTTGTTCACCGACGATAAATTTTCCACTTTCAAGGCGGTCAATACTCGTGGCACTAACGACCGCGACATCATTTACTTCAATTCGATCCCAACAACCGACTTGTACAAATAGCACAATAAAAATGAGTAATAGCAGTAACCTTTTCTTCATGCGCTTCCCTCCAGCATTTGGAGTGTTTAATTATCATTCGTATCTGGGGATGGTTTTAAATTGACCGATTCACGCTTCATATTGTTTGCGACAATATGTTTCGGTCGTTTCTCCATTGCCCACCATGGTGTACGAATGAATACATCTTTTAATTCATTAACAGAAAGTGGTGCTAATGGTGCTAAATATGGAACGCCAAATGAACGTAATTTGCATAAATGAGTTAGTAAAAAGACCGTCCCAATGATAATGCCAAATAAGCCAAAAATCGCTGCTAAAATCATCATCGGAAACCGTAATAACCGAATCGAAATCGCCACATTAAAGCGCGGAATCGTAAACGAAGCAATCCCCGTTAAGGAGACAACGATAACCATTGGTGCAGAAACGATCCCCGCTTCTACTGCCGCTGTTCCAATGACGAGTGCCCCTAAAATACTAACCGCTTGGCCGATCGTTTTTGGCAATCGTACTCCCGCTTCACGCAAGGCTTCAAAGGCTAATTCCATTAAAATCGCCTCAACAAAGGCTGGAAACGGAATCGCTTCCCGACTTGCCGCAAACGTAAATAACAGTTTGGTCGGGATCATCTCGTAATGAAACGTCGTCAAAGCGATATATACAGCTGGTAAGAATATGGCAACTGATAAAAAGATAAAACGAACCCAGCGTAAGAAAATCGAAATATAAAAACGACTATAATAATCCTCACTTGCCTGAAATAGCTGCCAAAACGTTACTGGCATTACCATTGCAAAGGGTGTACCATCGATTAAGATCGCGACTCGCCCTTCTAACAAGTTCGCCGCAACGGTATCCGGTCGTTCTGTGATTTGAATTTGTGGAAACAAACTTGATGGATTGTCTTCAATTAACTCCTCGATATAACCACTTTCAAGCACCCCATCGATCTCAATCCGGTCAAGACGACGTTGCACCTCATCGACAAGTTCTTGGCTAGCAAGGCCATCTAAATAAGCAACAACTAATTTCGTTTGCGTTTCTGTCCCTACCTTTCGATTAAGGTATTTTAAATTTTTCGTCCGTAGCTTTCGACGTAGGAGAGCAATACTTGTTGCTAAATTTTCATTAAACCCTTCCCGTGGCCCCCGAATACTTGATTCTGTTTCTGGCTCTGTAATTCCACGCGTTTCAAAACCGTTTGCTTCAAATAAAATCGCTTCATTGATGCCATCAACAACTAACGCCGTATTACCGCTAACAACTTCATCAACGATATCTTCGATGAACGTCTTCTTTGAGATCTCCGCGATTGATACGAGCTGTTCCTCAATTGTCGCAATGGTTACGTCTTTACCTTCATACTCATACAATTCATGAATCGCATGAAACTCTAGACTCGCCGTATCGACAAGCCCATCAATAAAAATGAGATACGCATATTTCGGACCAATTTTCAGCTTACGAAAAACGACATCTGAGCAGTCTTTCAGCTTTTTTTCTAAATTGGTCTTATTTTTCACTATATCAACACCAAGCGGCTGCTTGAATATTGGCTTTTTAATATGTAAACACCTCGCTTTGCCGAGACTACTAAAAAAGACCAGCTCCCCTTTTGAATTGCACTTGATCAAAGCCACTGAAACATCCGTCTTTCTACAGCGGCTTCCCTTTCTGAGGATGTATTTGTTATCATCTCCAAAGCAAGGTAGCTTATCCATAAAAATGTCAGCATAACTGCAACTTAGAATCCTCATTAATAAGCCAGTCCAACACAAAAAAGATTGTTCCCAATAGGTAACAAATCACCATTTTTGAGAACAATCCTTTTAAAATAAATCTAGCTGTCTTGGGGCCAGTCCCTCATATTCAATGCCGAGAAGCTCAATCAATTGCTTTGCATTGCCAGCCGCATCTCCCCCTGAATTGTTGTTAAACAAGACGTAGATATCTTCTGTTTGCTGTTGAAGCTGTTCGAGGTTTTTCTTCCATTCAAGCAATTCCTCTTCGTTATACTTATACAGATAACGAACATCCCGCCAATTGCCGGTGCCCGGGTCGTTCCAGCCGTACTGATTGCGTCCATGCATCCGAACTAAGCTGACGTTTGAATCTGTCGGCTTTAAAACGGTTGGCACAGAGCCACTCCCTGCTTGCGGTTCATCACAAATGCTGTGGATCCAACCCTCTTGCTCCATAAAAGCTAATGTTTTCTCCCGAAAGTTAGTTGAGAACCATGACTGATGGCGAAATTCTAACGCAGCTGGCAATCCCTCTAACTGCGCTTTACAATACCTCAACAACTGAACATGCTCTTTCTTACAATCGAACCACGGCGGAAACTGACAGAGCACCATCGCTAGCTTCCCGGTGCGAATGAGTGGCTCTAATGAATCAACAAACGCTTCGTACATCTGCTCACGCGAATCAAATGGACTTTGCCCACGATTATGACCGGTGATTCCCTGGTACGCTTTAACGATAAAACGAAAATCATCAGGCGTCTCACGGACCCATTTTTCATAATTGCGGTGCGGCTGAACGGCGTAAAACGAAGCATCAACTTCAACGATTGGAAAGTGACCACTGTACGATTTAAGCTTTTCCTGTTGACTGCCATCACTCGTATAAAGGTCATCATGGTCTCCCCAGCCAGTCAAACCAATATAAATCATCACTGTACTCCTTTCTACTTAGTTGGTTAGGGGGGTGAGCAACTCACGGAGGCATCTTTTACTCCAATGTTTTCCTAATGACTAATGGCTAACTTAAGTTGGGTAGTTTGGTAGGCTTCGGGCAGCTCTTTGCTGCACTGTTCACCCTAATGTTTTCCTAACAACTAACTACTAACCACTAACCGACTAATCCCTAACCACTAATTACTAAAATGTGGTTTAAATTCCTCTAACCTAGAATAGATATGTATTGATGTTCACTGCTTCCTGAAATACTTCGGTAAGGGGGTTTTTTAATATGGATAAAGAGCAAATTCAATTTTATCACGAGAAAGACCAAAAAAACATCTGGCACGGGATGCGTCCAGCGAAAGTAAAGCAATCACTAATCGCTGCAAAAGCTGATGGCGCTTGGGTGACCGATATTGAGGGAAATCGGTATTTAGATGGGATGGCGGGGCTATGGTCTGTCAATGCTGGGTACGGCAGAAAAGAGATTGCTGAAGCTGCTTACGCGCAAATGCTTGAAATGCCTTTTTACCCGCTCATGCAAAGTCACACAGCAGCCATTGAATTAAGTGAAAAATTGAATGAATGGCTTGATGATGATTATGTCTACTTTTTTTCTAACAGCGGTTCAGAGGCGAATGAAACAGCCTTTAAACTCGTCCGTCAATATTACGAACAAAAAGGGGAACCAAACCGACACAAATTCATCTCTCGTTATCGCTCTTATCACGGCAATACGATCGCAACATTAGCCGCCACTGGGCAAGCCCAACGGAAGTATAAATATGAACCACTTGCACCAGGCTTTTTACATGTCTCCCCACCAGATTGCTATCGCTGTCCATTTGGAAAGACAAAGGACAGTTGTAACCTCGAATGCGCATCAGAAATCGAGCGAACGATGACGTGGGAACTAGATGATACAGTAGCTGCAGTGATTATGGAACCGGTCATCACTGGTGGCGGTATCCTCGTTCCTCATGACGATTATATGAAAAAAGTTCGCGAGATTTGCGATGAGCACGGTGCCTTATTGATTTCTGATGAAGTTATTTGCGGATTCGGGCGCACAGGGAAAAAGCTTGGGTATATGAACTACGACGTAAAGCCGGACATTATTACGATGGCTAAAGGACTCACAAGCTCTTACCTCCCTCTATCAGCAACCGCAGTAAAACGAGAGATCTATGAGGCTTTCCAAGGCGAAGACAAACACGACCACTTCCGCCATGTCAACACATTCGGCGGTCACCCTGCAAGCTGTATCGTTGCGATCAAAAACTTAGAAATTCTTGAGAGCGAAAAGCTCGTCGAACGCTCGGCCGAACTCGGTGAACGCCTGCTCGATGAGATGAGCGAGCTAAAAGATCTTCCACAAGTAGGTGATATCCGCGGAAAAGGCTTGCTCCTTGGCATTGAACTCGTTAAAGATAAGCAAACAAAACAACCAGCCGATGAAGACCTCCTAAAACGCATCGTCGCTGCCTGTAAACAACATGGTCTCATTATCAGTAAAACGTCTGACACCGTCGCCGGATTCAACAACATCCTAACCCTCTCTCCACCACTATCAATCACAGACGACGACTTCACTTTCATCGTTAAAACAATGAAAGACGCAATCAAATCAGAACTCGGAAGCTAACTGATTGAAAGCACAATTTAACCAGGGTCCCCCCTTTGCTCAAAACTTAGAGGGGCCCCAGGCAAATTTTTTAAAACGTCATCAAACTGCAACGTACCCTAGATGAAGAAAGGAAGATTGCGATTGCCATGAATGATTATCCCCAAGCTGTTATCGACAAACTAGAAAGCATTAAGGAAGAAGGTGGGATTGAACGCTACACAGACCAGCGCCACACCTATATCATCCTCGCACTCGGCATGCGTCCAACTGGAGGGTATAGCATCGAAGTTACGAGCATTCGAGAAAAAAACGACAAAGTCGTCATCCAGGCTCGCGAAATCGCCCCTGGTCCTTATGACTTCGTCACCCAAGTGATCACCTATCCAACGAAAGTTGTCAAGTTAGATCGCACAACCTTACCCGTCTTAGTCATTTGGCGAAATGGCCAACAAGAAGCTACCCTCGTCTAGCCACCGTCCACCTCAGGCACAATATGTCTTTGTCTTTTTATTGTGCCTAAACGAGGTGCTTAGGCTGACTTATCGGACAACCTTTTTGCTAGCGCACTCCGGGGCCCTTTACCCTTCAACGATATAGCTGATCTTCAGAAGGGACCTATCCCTCTAACTCAATCTAAGGCAGCGCGAGTAAGACTACTTCAATGACTTACCCTCCTTGCTGGCGCACTCCGACCCTTTACCCAAACCGCCAAACACTATGACTTAAATTTCGATATCGAAAACTCCGATGAAGCAAGCTCGCTTTTTGCTCATCTGACGCTGCTCCCATCGCATAAAAAATCGGCACAAAATGCTCGACTCCAAATGACGGTACAGCCATCTGCGCAGACGGTGCTTGCTCTCGGTAGGCAAACAGCGCATCAAGATCCCATTTTAAAAGCTTCTCTTCTAACCACTGATCAAACTGAACTGCCCATGTATCAACGACACCATCATCTTGCCCCATATTAACAACGCCAAGATTATGAACGGTACCACCACTACCAACGATTAATACATCCTTTTCTCGTAGCTCCGCCAGTGACTGTCCGATCTCATACTGACTACGAGGATCGAGGTGCGGATTCACTGACATCGATATGACCGGAATATCTACTTCTGGATACATGAGTTTCAGCACAACCCATGCACCATGATCTAAGCCGCGCTTCGGGTCAACTTCATAACTTATGCCATGCTGTTGAAAACGATCAATAATCTCTTTTGTGAGTGTCGGCTCCCCTTTTGCAGGATACTTCATTTCGAATAACTCTTGAGGAAAGCCACCAAAATCGTAAATCGTATCAAATGTCTCAACATCACTTACTTTTTGAGTGAGCGACTCCCAATGGGCTGAAAATAAGACAATTGCTTTTGGACGTGGCAGTTCATCAGCTACCTGTTTTAAATATCTCGTGTATTCATTATTTTCAAGTGCTAATAACGGTGCTCCATGTGCAACAAACAAAGATGGCATCATTTTGAATTGAATCTCCTTTCGGTTCACTGCTTTTTCTTGATTATACCGAAATATCGGTGGGCTTGTACAACAAACGGCTCTTGTGAAGGACATTTCACATGGCTCTCACTCTTATTTTGTCCTTCATTACACCGATGAAGGACATTTCTCTCGACTCCTACCCTCAGTTTGTCCTTCATTACACCCATGAAGGACATTTCTCATGATTTTCACTCTCATTTTGTCCTTCATAACATCGATGAAGGACATTTCTCATCTCTTTCACTCTCTGTTTGTCCTTCATAACCGCCATCAAAGACATTACCCTCTACTTCTGCTCTCATCTTGTCCCTCATCACACCCGATGCCCTCACGGAGCCTCATCGTCGTCTCCTCCGCTATTTTACCTCATATCCGCCTCTGCACTCCCAACCCAAAAAAAAGCACCGCATAACGCGGTGCTTCATTCCTTAACCGATTGAACCTTCCATTTCGAATTTGATGAGGCGGTTCATTTCTACGGCATATTCCATTGGTAGTTCTTTTGTGAATGGCTCGATGAATCCCATAACGATCATCTCTGTTGCTTCTTGCTCAGAAATACCGCGGCTCATCAAGTAGAATAATTGATCTTCAGATACTTTTGAAACCGTCGCTTCGTGCTCAAGCGTAATGTTGTTGTTTAGAATCTCATTGTACGGAATTGTATCTGATGTTGATTCGTTATCCATGATTAACGTATCACACTCAATCTTAGATTTTGACCCTTCAGATTTGCGTCCGAAGTGTGCAATCCCACGGTACGTAACTTTACCACCGTGTTTTGAGATTGATTTCGATACGATTGTTGATGAACAGTTTGGCGCAAGGTGTAATACTTTCGCACCAGCATCTTGGTGCTGTCCTTTACCTGCAATCGCAATCGAAAGGATCGTACCTTTTGCACCTTCACCTTTCATAATAACCGCTGGGTATTTCATCGTTACTTTTGAACCGATGTTACCGTCAACCCATTCCATTGTTGCATTTTCATAAGCAACGGCACGCTTTGTAACAAGGTTGAAAATGTTTGGTGCCCAGTTTTGGATCGTTGTGTAACGGCAGTATGCATCTTTGTTAACGATGATCTCAACAACCGCACTGTGTAGTGAGTTTGTTGAGTAAACCGGCGCCGTACAGCCCTCAACATAGTGAACAGAGCTATCTTCATCAGCGATGATTAACGTACGCTCGAATTGCCCCATGTTTTCAGAGTTAATACGGAAATACGCTTGTAGAGGTGTATCTGTCTTCACACCTTTTGGTACGTAGATGAATGATCCACCAGACCAAACCGCAGAGTTTAATGCCGCAAACTTGTTATCTGACGGAGGAATCACTGTACCGAAGTACTCACGGAAAATTTCTTCGTGCTCTTTTAGCGCTGTATCTGTATCTGTGAAAAGAATACCTTTTTCTTCAAGGTCCTCTTGCATGTTGTGGTAAACAACCTCAGACTCATATTGCGCAGATACCCCAGCAAGATACTTCTGCTCTGCTTCAGGAATCCCTAACTTATCAAATGTGTTCTTAATTTCCTCAGGAACTTCATCCCAAGATTTCTCTGATTTCTCAGATGGCTTAACGTAGTACGTGATGTCGTCAAAGTCTAATTCAGCAAGGTCGCCGCCCCATTGTGGCATTGGCATTTTGTAGAATTGCTCTAATGACTTAAGACGGAACTCAAGCATCCACTCAGGCTCTTCCTTCATTTTTGAAATCTCTTCAACAATCTCACGAGTTAAGCCTCGCTTCGAACGGAAAATCGAAACGTCTTTATCAGCAAAACCATATTTATATTCTCCGATTTCCGGCATTTTCTTTGCCATGAGAAAACCTCCCTTTAAATGTTTGCATGCTTTTTTTAAAAGCTTGCCGACAGGTGAAGTTGGGTTGCTCTGCACTCAGTAGGAATGTCAGGGCAAATCAATCTTCATTTATACGAAGCTGATTAACCATCTTATCCTTAACCAGCCCCTTCTAAAAACGTACGCTTAGTTTTCTTCTTTCAGTCCTTTTTCCATCGCTTTCCAAGCTAATGTTGCACATTTAATTCGAGCCGGAAACTTAGCTACACCTTGTAAGGCTTCAATGTCACCAAGGTCAAAGGCTTCATCGTCGTAATCTTTGCCTAGCATCATATCTGAGAAAATCTCAGACATTTTCATCGCTTCTTCCACCTCTAACCCTTTAACGGCTTGCGTCATCATTGAAGCAGATGAAAGGCTGATCGAGCAACCTTCACCGACGAATTTGGCATCTGCAATTTTACCATCCTCAACCTGCATTTGCAGTTGAATACGGTCCCCACACGTCGGGTTGTTCATGTTGATCGTGACTGAGTCACCATCAAATTCACCACGATTGCGCGGGTTCTTGTAATGATCCATGATTACTTGTCGATAGAGGGTATCAAGATTACTATTTAAAGACATCGCCAAAATACTCCTTTGTTTTCTTTAGTCCAACAACGAATTCATCAATTTCTTCCTTCGTGTTGTAAAGGTAGAAGCTTGCTCGTGCTGTTGCTGTAACATCAAGCCATTTCATTAATGGCTGCGCACAGTGGTGACCAGCGCGAACAGCAATTCCTTCTGCATCTAGGACGGTTGCGACATCATGAGGATGAACATCATCACAATTAAATGTAACAAGGCCAGCACGATGTTTTGGACCGTAGACAGTAACACCATCTACCTCTGAGAGCTGCTCAAGCGCGTACTCAGCAAGTTCATGCTCGTGAGCTTCGATTTGATCAAGGCCAATCTCCTCTAAAAAGTCGATCGCTGCCCCTAGCCCAATCGCTCCGGCAATAATTGGTGTTCCACCTTCAAACTTCCACGGAAGCTCTTTCCATGTTGACTCGTGAAGACCAACAAAGTCGATCATTTCACCGCCAAATTCAATTGGCTCCATGTCAGCAAGAAGTTGTTTTTTTCCGTAGAGAGCACCAATCCCAGTTGGTCCACCCATTTTATGACCAGAAAAAGCAAAGAAATCACAGTCAAGATCTTTGACATCGACCTTCATATGAGGTGTACTTTGCGCACCATCCACGACCATCACTGCGCCATGTTTATGGGCGATTGCCGCAATTTCTTTCACTGGATTGATCGTTCCAAGCACGTTTGAAACGTGCATCACTGAAACAATTTTCGTATTATCTGTAATTGTATTTTCAACATCACTGAGAGCAATCGTTCCGTCTTCTTGAAGTGGAAGATACTTCAGCGTTGCGCCTGTTGCTTTGGCTACTTGTTGCCAAGGGATGATATTACTGTGATGTTCCATTGGGGTAATCACAATTTCATCGCCTTCTTTAACATTTGCGCGTCCATAGCTTGCGGCAACGAGGTTAATTGCTGTTGTCGTCCCACGTGTAAAGACGATTTCCTCAGTTGACGAGGCATTGATGAATGCTCGAACCTTTTCTCTTGCACCTTCATAGCCATCGGTTGCTAACGTCCCGAGTGTGTGAACGCCACGGTGAACGTTTGAGTTATATCTACGGTAATAATCGTCAATCGCCTCAATCACTTTAATCGGCTTTTGAGATGTTGCAGCACTGTCTAGGTAGACTAGCTTGCGTCCATTGACTTCTTGATCAAGAATCGGAAACTGTTTTCTGATCTCTTGAACATTCATTACTTAACTTTCCCTTCAATAACTTCCGTTAAGCGTTCTTTTACCGTTTCAACTGGTAATTGACCAACAACCGGAGCAAGGAAACCATGAATAACAAGACGCTCAGCTTCATGTTTTGGAATCCCACGGCTCATGAGATAGAACATTTGCAACGGATCGATACGACCAACAGAAGCTGCGTGACCTGCTGTTACGTCATCTTCATCAATTAAAAGAATTGGGTTTGCATCCCCACGTGCTCTTTCACTTAGCATTAACACACGCTCTGTTTGTTCACCGTTTGATTTCGCTGCACCATGTTCAATCTTTGTAATACCGTTAAAGATTGAGCTTGCTGACTCACGCATAACACCGTGTGTTAAGATGTAGCCTTCAGAGTGCTTACCATGGTGAACGATGTTTGTTGTGAAGTTTTGCTTTTGCTCACCGCGACCGATCGATACTGTCTTACTATCAGCAAATGATCCATCACCGATTAAGTGCGTTGTATTTTCAGAAACGGTGTAGCCATCATTCATTTGTCCTAATGCCCACTCAACCTTCGCATCACGTGCTACATATCCACGACGGTTCACGTACGTTGTTACACCTTGTGCGAAGTTATCAACGGCACCAAATGACACCTTAGCACCAGGTGCTGCATAGACTTCAGCAACGATGTTAGCTACCGTTTCAACTTGATTATCAAATGAAACATAGTTTTCTACATAAGTTACTGAACTGTTATCTTCAGCAACAACGATCACGTGGTTGAAAAGACCAGCTTCAG
This sequence comes from Desertibacillus haloalkaliphilus, assembly GCF_019039105.1. Lineage (NCBI taxonomy): Bacteria > Bacillati > Bacillota > Bacilli > Caryophanales > Bacillaceae > Desertibacillus > Desertibacillus haloalkaliphilus. The sequence goes on from NZ_JAHPIV010000006.1 coordinate 133,614, forward strand.
GGTTCTCTTGCCAGAAGATCGTTTGTAATGGTTCTTCAAGTACGACATTTTTAGGGACGTACACGAATACCCCACCGTTTAATAACGCTGCATGAAGAGCTACAAGGCGGTTTTCATCAACATGAACAGCATCAGTCATGAAGTACTTTTCAAGTAAGTCACTGTGCTCACGAGCTGCTGTTGCAATGTCTGTGAAGATGACGCCTTTAGATTTTAAGTTATCGCTTACTTGCGTGTAAATTGGCGTTGCATCACGCTGAACGATTAAGTTGTGCTCTTTTACGTTCTCATCGATAAGCGCTTTTACATCCTCATGAAGTTGATCAAAAGAAGTCACTTGGTCCGCTTTTGCCACCTCATGTTTGAATCCTGTAAAATTCCAGTTATCGATTTTTGTCTTATCCGGCTTTGGCATTTCTACTTTTTCTGCTAGCTCTAAAGCTTTCAAGCGGAAGTTTAACAACCATTCAGGCTCTCCGCGGTCTTTAGAGAAATTCTTTATATACTCTTGATCGAATGCTAATTTCGTATCAACTGACATCGTAATCCTCCTTGCCGCTTACGCTTCTGTTTCGACTTTTTCGTCTTCGATTCCTAGTTCTTCCTTAATCCAATCGTAACCTTCTGCTTCTAGACGCTCAGCTAGTTCTGCTCCACCTGATTTTACGATGCGGCCTTGCATCATCACGTGTACTTTGTCTGGTGTGATGTAGTTAAGTAGGCGTTGGTAGTGTGTAATGATTAAGCAACCAAAGTCATCGCTACGCATTTCATTGACACCTTTTGATACAACTTTTAGGGCATCGATATCTAGACCTGAGTCAATTTCGTCTAAGATCGCAATTTTTGGTTCAAGCATAAGCAGTTGTAGAATTTCGTTACGCTTCTTCTCACCGCCAGAGAACCCTTCGTTTAGGTAACGTTGTGCAAACTGTTGATCCATTTCTAAAAGGTCCATTTTCTTATCCATTTGACGGATAAACTTCATTAATGAGATTTCATCGCCTTCTTCACGCTTAGCATTGATTGCTGAACGAAGGAAGTCTGCATTTGTAATCCCACTAACTTCACTTGGGTATTGCATCGCAAGGAATAGTCCTGCTTGTGCACGCTCATCAACTTCCATTTCAAGTAGGTCTTCTCCATCAAACGTTACCTTACCGCTTGTGATTTCATACTTTGGATGGCCCATTAGCGCTGAAGCAAGTGTAGACTTACCTGTACCGTTCGGTCCCATGATCGCATGGATTTCGCCACCGTTTATTTCAAGGTTAAAATCTTTAAGGATCTCTTTACCTTCAATAGCTACATGAAGATTCTCAATTTTTAAATTTGGTGCTGCCATTCTCATTACCTCCAGTTATTAAACAATTTGCATTCCTTATAATATAAACGTTGCATAGCACAACTGTTTATTCTCAATCTATTCTCATTACAATCTTATAACATATCAAAAATTTGTTCAAGGGATATAACAACATAAAAAAACTTTTTATACACTTATGTTTAAAAAGTTGAAAATAGCGATTTTTCCTTTGTTTAGTTTCCCTTACTTTGACTATGTCATACGGAATTGCTGCGTCGTTTTACGGAATGAAGAAGAGACTCCTCCGTGATCGATACCCGGAATCAGTTTCCAATAAACGACCTTCCTCTATTTTCTTATACTTTGCGATAAATGTCTAATCTTAATTGCACATGTCAGCTTACATATACCGTTTTTACTCCCATCTTCAATTAATCTCATCGTCCTTGCTCCATCTTTCTCCCTTTCTATCGTGGTCCCTGTGGCACTACACCATTCTACCCCGTGCGCGCGATCCGTCCCAATATATTCAAAAAGAGCCAGTAGCAGCTACTGACTCTTTCTCATCTCTATTTTCCCTCGTTATTGCTATAATCTTTGATTTACCTACCGTGAAACTTGTGCAACCAAACGATTACATTGCTTGTAATCCTGCTCACGTGCTTTTTCGACTTTTAATCGTTGTTCAAGACTGCGGCTATATTCTGCATAACCGACTCCGTGTGACTGTTGCATTGCTTTTTCCATTTCGCTCGTATGAGCTACTTTTAACCTCTGGATAGTAAATCAATCCTTTCAAGAATTCTTTTTTCTTACACATATTATGATAGCACGGAGCACAGTCACGACCAATCGCGATTTTGTGTGATATATTCTCACATATACCGCTATAGATTGATTTGCTTATTATGAAAGGGGGCATTTAAAAAAATACACCAAATCGCTCCCGATTTCTTAATGTTGAGAAAACGACCAAGTAATCGCCGACTACTGCTTCATCTGACCGCTTAATTCAGTCATCGCTTCTTGAACAAGTGTAACTGCTTGGCTCATTGCCGCGCCACCACCAAAGGCAGCCGTTACACCAACTGCTTCAAAAATCTCTTCTTCAGTGCAGCCTTGGTCAAGGCAACCTTTGGTATGGTAGATAATGCAATATTCATCTTGCGAATAAATGCTGATGCCAAGCGCCATCAACTGCTTTTCCTTTTGCGAAAGCTTCCCTTCTGCAAAGCATTCCTCTGTAAAATCATTATACTTACTTGCGATATTAGGCATTTTTTGGGTGAAATGACCTAATCCCTCTTTATAATCTTGAAGAGCCATTTCAATACTGTTCATTCCTTGGTTGTCTTGCACGCGATAACCTCCTACATTTTAAAATAAGTATGACAATCAATAGTATAAGTTTTGATGGGCAAAATATTCAGGACGGATCGGTGAAAGGTATGGGTCAACAACGTAATTAGGATAAAGAAGTTCGTCGGTGCGGACATTGGTTTCGCTATTTACTCTAATTCCCTGCTTTTCTGATGTGGCGCGGACTCTCAGTACCTTATTCTGCCTTGCGGTCGTGTTTTTCAACTTAGTTCAGGCCTTTAGCGAATCCTCGGTCCGTTTAGTTTCCAAAAAGGATCTGATTTGATGCAGATAAGGCATCCTATGTCCGTTTCAAAAACCTAGAGGTTTCTTCCCAGCTGGCGCCTTCACCTTTTCGACAAAAAAACACCCGGATTGATTATAATCCGAGTGTTCGAGAAGTGCTTCCCTTTGGACTTATTCGTCCATAGGGATAACGGCACCTTGGTATGTTTCTTCAATAAATGCTCTGATTTCTTCAGAACGTAGCACATCAACTAATGCTTGAATTTCTTCACGCTCTTCTTCACCTGTGCGAACAACAACTAGGTTTGGTTGTAAGACATCTTCGCCTTCAAATGCGATACCGTATTGATCGATATCAACCTCACCTTCTAGTGCATAGTTCGTGTTAATAACAACAGCATCACCTTCACCACTTTGGAAAGATGGAGCAAGCATTCTAGCTTCAACTAGTGTATCGAAGTTTAAGTTTTTAGGATTATCAACAATATCTTCACGTGTCGCTAATTGACCTTCTTCAACATCAAGCTCAATTACACCCGCACGTTCGAAGATTGGTAAAATACGGCCATGGTCACTGAAAGAGTCACTCATGATGATTTGTGCATCTTCCGGAAGATCTTCTAGGCTGTCATACTCTTGAGAGTAAACACCGATTGGTTCAGCGTGAATCGCACCAACACTTGAGAATTCATAACCAAACTCTTCAATTTGCATATCTAAATATCCTGGTGTTTGGAAATAGTTCGCATCAATGTCACCGTCACGTAGTGCTTGGTTCGGTAAAACGTAATCTGTGAACGTAACGATCTCAAGGTCAATCCCTTGCTCTGCTAATAATGGTGTCGCTGCTTCTAATACTTCCGCATGCGGTACAGCTGATGCTCCGACAACTAATGAGACGTTTTCTTCTTGTGCTCCCTCATCGCCAGTTGTCTCGTCAGCTGTATTATCTTCGTCTGCCGTTCCACATGCTACTAGTGATAATGACAATAATGTTGCACTTGCAATACCAAGTAATTTTTTCATTTCTTTCTTCCCCCTTAAACTTATCGTTTATCTGTTCTATATGTGAGAAAATCGCCAATCCATTGAATGATGAAAACAATGATGATAATAGCGATTGTTGCCACCAAGGTTACAAAACTGTTGTTACGTTGGAAACCTTCTAAAAAGGCAAAGTGCCCAAGTCCACCTGCACCGATGACACCAGCCATGGCTGTATAACTGACAAGTGCAATCGCGGTAACAGTAATCCCTGAAATTAACGCTGGCATTGATTCAGGAATTAGCACTTTACGGATAATCTGTCCATTCGTTGCCCCCATTGATTGCGAGGCTTCAATAACACCTTTATCAATCTCACGGAGTGCAATTTCAACCATTCGCGCATAAAACGGTGCTGCACCAATGATTAGTGCAGGTAGCGCTGCATTTGCACCGAGCATTGAGCCGGTAATATAGCGAGTAAATGGAATTAACAAGATAATTAAAATGATAAATGGAATTGAGCGAAAGACGTTCACAAACGTACTAACGGCTTGATTGACTAGGCGATTCTCCCAAAGGTTGCCTTTACTCGTCAGATAAAGAACTAATCCAAGCGCAAGACCAAAGATAAATGTCGCCGAGACTGAAATCACAGTCATGTATAGTGTTTCTAACGTTGCTTCCCAAAGCCTGTCCCATTTCATGCTAGCAAATGCTTCAGTCATGGTCGATCACCTCCACTTCGACTTGTTGCTCGTCGATGAATGCGATCGCTTTTGTGATTTCCGCATCTTCACCGTCGATACGGACAAACAACGTGCCATAAGAGCCTTCTTGTGTTTGCGAAATTTTACCTTGTAAAATATTGACGTCGACATCAAACTTACGAATCAACCCCGTAATTAATGGCTTTTCAGCCTCATCACCAACAAAGGTCAGTTGAATGACTCTTCCAGATGGATTTTCAGCAAGCAAATGCTCGATCGTTTCTTTCGTTTCCTCTGGTTCTGTCACTTGTTTCACAAACTCCTTTGTCATCTCTTCTTGCGGTTTGCGGAAGACATCAAGGACCGGACCTTGTTCAACCACTTTACCAGCCTCCATCACCGCAACCCGGTGACAGATTTTACGAATAACATGCATTTCGTGAGTAATTAGGACAATCGTCAAATCTAGCTTTTGGTTAATATCAACAAGCAGATCAAGGATCGCATCAGTTGTCTTTGGATCAAGCGCTGATGTCGCTTCATCACAAAGCAAAACTTTCGGATTGTTGGCAAGCGCTCGTGCAATCCCAACTCGCTGTTTCTGTCCCCCACTTAGCTGTGACGGATAAGAGTCACCACGACCTTTTAAACCAACGAGCTCAATCAGTTCATCGACCCGCTTCACTCGTTCTTCTCGTTTCACCCCTGCAATTTCAAGTGGGAATGAGATATTTTCACGGACCGTTCGTGACCAAAGCAAGTTAAAGTGCTGAAAGATCATGCTAATTTCTTGGCGCGCCTCGCGCAATGCTTGACCTCGAAGGCTTGAAAGGTTCTTACCTGCAACATTCACATCGCCTTCTGTTGGGCGTTCAAGCATATTTAGCATGCGGATAAGCGTACTTTTTCCGGCACCACTATAGCCGATGATCCCAAAGATTTCGCCTTTATTTATCGTTAAGTCAATGTTATCTACTGCCGTTACAGGGCCGTCTTTAGTTTTGAAGATTTTTCGAATCCCTGCTAATGAAATCATGGTGTCCCTACTTTCTATATAATAATAATATTTATAAATGGATTTTAAGCTTAAAAAAACCTCTCCCTCATCGTTTGAGCAGAAAGGTTTTGATCTCGGTTAGCTGTCCTTTCTCTCATTTATCAAAGCCTACTGCTTTGCAGGAATTGGCACCTTTCTAACTTGATCGTTAGCGGTTGCCGGGTTTCATCGGGCCAGTCCCTCCACCTCTCTAAATAAGAGTTATTCTTCAATTTTCGCTAATACTTGCATGTATCATAGCACGCTGCTCGTTTTTGTGTCAATAAATTTTGATAGAATAGTAGCTTGGCAGTTAATTAAACGTTTGGTTAATATTAGGATTATAGGGACGGGGCCAAAAAGGACGCTTGGGAGGGACTCCCAAGCGCCTGCCTTACGTATTAACACCAGCCCATGTCGCACCCTTCTACGTACGACTTTTCTTTTTGACCGGCTGGTTTTTCATAGCGGAACACTTTATTGTGATCAAACTCAAACCCCTCTGACATCTCATACATGTTCCCTTGGTTCGTCATGACAATCTCACCGACTTTTGCTTTGTCAACATACAAGTTCATTTTGCCATGCTCAAACTTACCTTCAACTTTCCCTGTAATATCAACCTTCTGTAGCTGCTGCTTATCCATGAAGAAAACCTCCTTTGGTTCCCTATACACATACCATTCCCAAACACCAACCACTTCACTCAAATAAATATTACCACCCAAACGAAAACTTAACACCACAAACGAGCTTGAGTAGTTAGTTGTTAGTTGGTTAGGTAAAAAATGATCATACTTCAGCATACGCAATTGGCACCACGTCTAGAGTCGAGCGACTCATTCTTTAAGGACTTCCATGAGTAAACTAAAATGAACACCATCCAACCGTCATGCGGGCACTCCCCTAGCCCTTTCACCAAATGCCGTTCGTACATCCCCAAAAAAAGATCAGACCCAAAGCAAAGGATAAGCGAGACTCCAAATGGTGCTAACCATTTGCGTCGACGCTAGTCGACGTAGTGGAGACAATGCAGAAGGCGTTGAAAGCATGGGGTTCGCTTTCATAAGTATTCGAAATTGGCTCCACGTCTAGGGTCGAGCGACTCATTCTTCATTTTCCCACGTCCAGGGGACCCCAGAGAGACTTCACTACCAAAGAACTTCCTTGAATCAACTAAAAAGATCACAATACAACTCTCATGCGGGCACTCGCTCAGCCAACACCTACACAACATTCGGACCCACTCACAAAAAAAGAGGAGAAATTCTAGATGAGCAAGACCGCAAATGGTGTCAACCATTTGCGTCGACGCTAGTCGACGTAGTGGAGACAATGCAGAAAGCGTTGAAAGCATGGGGTTCGCTTTCATAAGTATTCGAAATTGGCTCCACGTCTAGGGTCGAGCGACTGCACTCACTTGGGAAGTAAGTATGCCAAATTCGCGGGCAACCTGTTTAGCACCATTCTTTCTTCATATAAAAAGAGCAACCCCACCACGGATCGCTCTAACAACTATGATTAGTCTTCCTTAATCATTTCCTCATATTCATCTGCAGACATTAACTTATCAACCTGAGACTTATCAGAAGGCTCAACAATGATCATCCAAGCTTTCTCATACGGAGACTCATTCACAAACTCCGGAGAATCATCAAGCTCTTCATTAATCTCAACCACTTTACCACTCACAGGTGCATAAAGCTCAGAAACAGTCTTAACCGACTCAACACTACCAAACGGCTCATCCGCCTCGATCTCATCACCAACTTCAGGAAGCTCAACGAACACGATGTCCCCAAGCTCAGATTGTGCAAAATCTGTAATCCCAATACGAACGTTATCGCCTTCCGTTTTTACCCATTCATGTTCTTCAGAATACTTAAATTCCTTTGGTAAATTCATGGTAATCCCTCCAAATTATGTGTTCAACGTAACTATATTACATTTACTCATTTGAGACAACTGCTCTAGACGAGCCCCTGATTCATCATTATCGCCTTATTTCTTCCATTGTTGTTCAAACTGTTCCTCTTTAAACCCAACAGTTACATGCTCACCATCGGTTACAATTGGACGCTTGATTAACATCCCATCAGACGCTAAAAGGTCCAGCAACTCATCTTCTGGTGCCGTCTTGACTTTATCCTTTAAGCCTAACTCACGATATTTCTTACCACTTGTATTAAAAAACTTCTTTAATTCTAGTCCACTTTTTTCATACAAGTCTTGCAGCTGCTCTCTTGTCGGTGGTTCGTCCACGATATGTACTTCGTTAAATTCAACGCCATTGTCCTCAAACCACTTCTTCGCTTTACGACAAGTTCCACATTTCGGATACCAGTAAAACGTTAACGCCATCATCCATCCCCCCTCTCACTTATATGATATATTTTCCATCATACTCACTTACGCTAAAGCAGGCAAGCAAACCGCTTGCCCGTTACACTTTCGCTACTCAACTTCCTTATCCTTCTTCGACTGTGAAATTGGCTCGTCCACTTTGTAGGCCTCCTGAATATGATCAGTCGTTAACTCACCGCTCACTTCTTTTGAAAATTCCTCGACGGCTGTCACCATCTCATCATAAATGATTTCATGCTTCGGCTTTTTCAAAAAAATCGCCCCCTCTTTGTTCGTATCTGTATTATATGAACAAATCGACGGTTTCCATTCACCTGGGCTTTAAAACATAGTAGCGACTCCGCACATTGCTTTAGGGCTGCTCTTTTTTGAGAGCAGCCCTTTGGAGAAAGTACCTTGGAACGAAGGTGTTCCAGTTTTTATTGAAAACAAGTTACTTAAACGACGTAGCGCTCTGCTTCAATCACTTTTGCAGCAATCTCACGCTTTTTCGCAATTACATTAATCGGCGTATAACGCGTTAATTTACGTAAAACAGATAGCATTGTGCGGAGTTGATCGCCTTCTTCCATCGCAACAATCGATTCTTTTGCATGTGCTTCAATCTTCTCGAAGGCTTCTTGGCAATACACTTCTGTTAGCAACAGCTTTTGTTGGTTAGCATCTGCGCCCGTTGCTTTGAACGCTTTTTCCGTACGGACAATGACAGACTCCATCGCATAAATTTCGCTCACAATATCAGCGACATTGACGAGTAGCTCTTGCTCCTTTTGCAGCTCTTTTCCGTATTTTTGTGCTCCTGTACCAGCAACAAGCAAGAAAATTTTCTTCGCCATTTTTAGTAAATATTTTTCTTGTGCTAACGGCTCTGTACCAACTTCCTCTGGCATCAACGTTAGCAGCTCTTGTTGCAAGGCTGTCGCTTGTTCAAGCAATGGTAGCTCGCCCTTCATCGCTTTTCGTATAATCGTCCCCGGAACGAGCATCCGGTTGATCTCATTTGTCCCTTCAAAAATTCGGTTAATCCGCGAATCACGATAAGCTCTTTCCACTTCGTACTCAGCCATAAATCCATAGCCACCATGAATTTGTACCGCTTCATCGACCGCGAAGTCTAGCACTTCTGAACCGAAAAATTTATTTAATGAACATTCAATCGCGTATTCAGCAATCGCATCAGCGACCGCCTTTCCATCATTTTGTTCTTCTTCCGTTAGACGGGCAAATCCATCTTCAATCAGCCCACCCGTACGGTAAATGGAGCTCTCTGATGCATACGTTTTTGTTGCGATATCCGCGAGCTTTTCTTGAATCAATCGGAAGCTTGAAAGTGACGTTTTGAACTGCTTTCGTTCGTTCGCATATTTGACCGCTAGCTCAAGTGCACGCTTGGTACCACCCACACAGCCAACTCCAAGCTTATAACGGCCAACATTTAAAATGTTAAACGCAATCACATGACCTTTGCCAACTTCACCAAGCAAGTTCTCCTTCGGTACAAGCGCATCTTCTAAAATTAATGTTCGTGTTGATGAGCCTTTGATCCCCATCTTCTTCTCTTCTGCTCCCGTTGAAACTCCTTCAAACTCTTTTTCAACGATAAAGGCGGTAAAATGCTCGCCATCAATTTTAGCGTAAACGACGAACACGTCAGCAAATGCAGAGTTCGTAATCCATTGCTTCTCACCATTTAAGACGTAATGAGTACCTGCATCATTTAGGACAGCAGTCGTTTTTGCGCCTAGCGCATCCGACCCTGAGCTTGGTTCAGTTAATGCATAAGCAGCGATTTTTTCACCTGTTGCAAGTGGTGGTAAATACTTTTTCTTTTGCTCTTCATTTCCGAAGAAAACAATCGGCAAGGAACCAATCCCAACGTGAGCACCGTGACTTAATGAAAATGAACCAGCACGTGAAAATTTCTCCGTGATCACCGATGAACTAATTTTATCTAAGCCAATGCCGCCATAAGCTTCTGGAACGTCCGCTCCAAGTAAACCAAGCTCACCTGCTTCAGACAGTAAACGGCGAGAAATATCAAATTGGTGATCTTCAATCTTTTCAATTTCAGGAACGACTTCACCGACAACAAACTCTTCCGTCGTTTTGGCAATCATGTCATGCTCTTCTGTAAAATCCTCCGGTGTAAACATTTTTTCTGTTTCAATGTCCTCAACTAAAAAGCTACCACCTTTTACAAATTGCTCTTTTGTATTTGCCATCTTTCATTCCTCCGCTTCATTTTATTTTCACGTGCTATCTATTACAAAATTTCAAACACACCAGCAGCACCCATTCCTCCACCGATACACATCGTTACAACACCGAACTGTTCACCACTACGTTTTAGTTCATGAATCAAACTTAACGTTAGCTTCGCACCGGAACAGCCTAGCGGGTGACCAAGTGCTATCGCACCACCATTGACATTCACTTTGTTATGATCGAGCCCGAGCGTACGGATCACCTGTAAGGATTGCGACGCAAATGCCTCGTTCAATTCAAACAAACCGATATCTTCTACTTGTAAACCAGCAAGCTTAAGCGCTTTTGGCACGGCTTCGATCGGGCCAATCCCCATCACTTCAGGTGGAACACCAGCAACAGCGAAAGACCGGAACTTCGCCATTGGTGTTAAACCATCTGCTTCAGCCTTTTCACGGTCCATCACCAACACCGATGCGGCACCATCACTCATTTGCGAGGAATTCCCCGCTGTGACTGAGCCTTTCGGATGGAAGGCCGGTCTTAATTTGGCAAGACCTTCAACCGTAGTTTCCGGGCGAACGCCTTCATCTTTTGAAAATGTGATCTGTTTTTCTTTTAATTTATGGTCACTGCCAACAGACCGTAGGGTGACGTCAACAGGTACAATCTCATCGTCAAATTTTCCAGCCGCAATCGCTTGTGCGGCGCGCTTATGACTTTCCACCGCAAACGCATCTTGATCGGCACGGCTCACTTCGTATTTATTTGCGACTTCTTCGGCTGTATAGCCCATCCCCATGTAATATTCAGGTGCTTCCTCCACAAGGGTTGGGTTCGGTGAAATCACGTGCCCACCCATCGGGATTAAGCTCATCGACTCCGCTCCACCGGCAATGATCGCACCGGAGTGACCGAGCATAATCCGCTCAGCCGCATAGGCAATGCTTTGCAGCCCTGAAGAGCAATAGCGATTGATCGTAATCGCTGGTGTTGTATACGGCAATCCAGCAAGGGCTGAAATGTTGCGAGCCATGTTCATCCCCTGTTCTGCTTCAGGCATCGCACAACCGATAATGACATCATCGATAACGCTTGCATCAAAGTCTCCCGCCCGCTTCAAGGTTTCTTTGACTGTCAGCGCCCCTAAATCGTCCGGCCTTACGTCTTTTAACGTCCCTTTTTTCGCTTTTGCAACTGGTGTTCTCGCACCAGAAACGATAACCGCTTCTTTCAAAGACTTTCCCCTCCATTCATGATTCTTTTATGTGTGTGAACCGTCTAGTTACGTAACGGCTTTCCTTTCGCTAACATGTGCTGCATCCGCTGCTGCGTTTTTGGTTCCGCGATCAGACTTAAGAAGGCTTCACGCTCCAAATCTAATAAGTATTGTTCATCAACATATGAGCCTTTCGGTACACGACCACCTGCAATAACAAAGGCTAACTGTTCAGCGATTTTTAAGTCGTGATCACTAATCTGACCGGCGAACTTCATCGTTTTTGCCCCTAGCTGCAAGGTCGCATAACCCGCTTCACCGACAACCGGAATCTTTTTACGCTGTGGTGGATGATAGCCTGCTTCAGCTAGTTGCAATACTTTTTGTTTTGCACTATAGATGCGGTGATCTCCATTGATCACGACATGGTCACGCGGTCCAAGGAAACCGTTTTTGGCCGATTCATCTGCTGATGTCCCGACTTTTGCCATTGCAATCGTTTCAAACACTTTATTAGCGATTGGCTGTAGATCGATATTTGCCCCTTTTGGCAAGTGTTCTAGCTGACGGAGATAGAGCTCTTTGTTACCGCCGCCCCCGGGAATTAAGCCGACACCGACTTCAACAAGACCCATGTACGTCTCAGATGAGGCATGAATGCTAGCTGCTGGCATGCAAACTTCTGCTCCACCGCCGAGGGCCATACTATGTGGTGCTGCGACGACAGGCTTTGCTGAATAGCGAATGTTTGCCATCGCTTTTTGGAACTGACGGACAACGAGATCGATTTCAAAGAAGTTTTCGTCTTGTGCTTCCATTAACATCATCATTAAGTTCGCACCGACACAGAAGTTCTTCCCTTCATTGGCGATCACGAGGCCCTGATAATTTTTTTCAACCTCAGCAATTGATTTGTTAATCATCTCGATTACATCTAAGCCGATCGAGTTATTTGGCGAGTGGAACTCAAGTCCAGCGACACCATCGCCAAGGTCAAGCAGTGTTGCTCCGCTATTTTTTAAAATGACGTTGCCATTCTCTTTAACGGTTTTTAGATGAATGTTCTTTTTGTTCTCTTGCTTGATCGCATAGTCGCCGTTGTGGAAGTACTCGTTACGATTTTTATAAAATGATGTTTGCCCTGAGGCGAGCATGTCTTTTACCCAAGCAGGGACGGTTTCGCCTTCTGCTTCCATTCGTTTGACGGATTCCTCAACACCGATCGCATCCCACGTTTCAAATGGACCTAACTCCCAGCCAAAGCCCCATTTCATCGCGTCATCAACGGCTGAAATGTCATTGGCAATTTTGTCACATTTTTCCGCTGAATAAATAAGGGTCGCTTTTAACGTCTTCCAAAGGAAATTGCCGGCACGGTCATCCGCATATACAAGCGCTTTCATTTTTTCTGGTAGCGTTTTGGTTTGCTTACTAGCTTCTGTCGCTTTCGTTTTTAATTTTTTACGCGGGCCATATTCGAGCGTGTTTGGGTCAAGCTCAAGAATTTCCTTGCCCTTTTCGGTTTTCTGTTTGACGAAAAATCCTTGCCCAGCTTTGCTACCGATCCAGCCTTTCTCCGCCATTTCTTTCATAAATGCTGGTGGGTTAAAGATTTCTTTTTCCTTGCCATCGACTTGTTCATAGACGTTGTTGGCGACATGTAAAAATGTATCTAAACCGACGACGTCAAGCGTGCGGAAGGTAGCACTTTTTGGTCTGCCGATCATTGGGCCGGTGATGGAATCGACTTCACCGACTGAATAATTGCCTTCGATCATTTCTCGTGCCGAAACTAACAATCCGTATGTGCCGATGCGGTTAGCAATAAAGTTCGGTGTATCCTTCGCTTCAACGACGCCTTTGCCGAGCGTGTCTTCAGCAAATGTTTTCATAAAAGATAAAATGTCTGGTTTTGTATGTGCGGTTGGAATGATTTCTAATAATTTTAAGTATCGTGGTGGGTTAAAAAAGTGTATACCTAAGAAGTGTTCTTTAAAGTCATCGGAGCGTCCTTCTGCCATCGCTTCAATGGAGATCCCGGATGTATTTGAACTGACGATTGTTCCTTGCTTGCGGTACTCCTCCACTTGCGCGAACACTTTTTGTTTAATATCGAGGTTCTCTACAACGACTTCAACGATCCAATCAACTTCACCAAGTCGATGAAGATCATCTTCTAAATTTCCGACTTCGATCATATCTATATTATCGTTCACCGTTAACGGCGCTGGCTTTTGTTTCAGAAGCTTTTGTTTTGCTGTTGCACTTAAACGGTTTCGAACTTGAGGGTCTTGTAAGGTTAAGCCTTTCGCTTTTTCTGCCTCCGTCAGTTCACGAGGAACGATATCTAACAACAGACTTGGAATGCCTACATTTGCAAGGTGGGCTGCAATTCCTGAACCCATCACCCCGGAACCTAAAACGGCCGCTTTACGAATTTTGCCACTCATTTCCTTCCTCCTTCTCAGATCTCTTGAATGAATACTCATTCATTTTCTCTACTACTAACTATAAAAGATTCTAAGATGAATTTCAATAGAATAATGTAAATTTTCTAAAATTTTACTATGAAAATAAGAGATATTTTCCAAATGGTCGTTCGCATAGGTGATTAGCTGTGAGACAAACTATAACTGCAAATCTTTTTTACTAAGGAGGGGGAACCCATATGCAACAGCAGCAACAACCAATGAATCAGCAAGGGCTTATGCCTCAACCACCAAGTGTCGTCACAACGAAGGACCACTTGTATATTAATGACATGTTGTCTTGGAATTTACTAGCGATGAAAAAAGCACACTTCTTTGCACAGCAATGTGTCGATCCAGAGGTAAAAAATGCGCTAGAGCAAGCAGGCCAAATGCACGAGCGCCATTACCAGCAAATTCTTGGTCACTTACAAAATAACCAACAACCACAGCAAGGTACGATGCAATAACGTCTAAAGGAGGTTTCAGAGCATGAATCAGAACTCGAAAATCGAAAATCCACAAACTCAGGTGCCAAAGTCCCCACAGATGAATGATCGCGACTTCATTAACGATCAACTATCGACGGAAAAATATATGACAAGCTCTTACAGCGTGGCGATGAACGAGGCAAGTCATGAGGGGCTTTACCGTGATATCGCGACCATTGCTAATGAGACGCAAGATTGCCAACGAAATTTATTTAACCTTATGTTCAAAAAAGGCTGGTATTCATTCGAAGCTGAGCCGCAACAAAAGCTAAACCAGTCCTATCAGCAATTCTCTGGCTACAACAACCAATTCCCATACAGCTAAAGGGTGCCTGGCACCTGCCAAAGTGAGCAAATGCTCGCTTTGGTTATTTTTTTGTTATAATTTATGCCGATTTTTCCCATATTGATAGGAGAGTTCACTTTATGTATCGAGGGGGAGCACTCATGTACAAATACATCTTCCTATTTCTATTTTCAGTCGGTGTTGCTAGTTTTGGTTTATACGCCTTTTATTTTGATGAATCATCAGAAAGCGTTCATCCTCCAAACCCACCTGAAGAAGAGGCGGATGATGCTGTCGCCGTTTTTCAAAGCAATCAAACACCCTTGTCAGAGCGTGAGGAACTTCACTCCTCTGTACGCACAAAAGGAGAAAGTGCTGAAGTTGCTCGTGATCATTCGCCAGAACTCGAATATACAAATAGATCCGCAGACGAGATCAAAGCATACTACACTGAAAAGTTTGAAGCCATTCAAGAAGAGGCTCTTCTTGGCATCGAAGATTTGATTCACGATGCGGTTGATGAGTTTACCGCCAAAGTCGAGGAAGGTAACGTCCCTGCTTTTGATGTGTACACCAAATACTATCAGAGAGGTAAAGAGCTAGAAGCTGAGATTGAAGAATCGTTTCAGAGTAAGTATGATAAATTGATTCATGAATTAAACCATCATGGCTATGATCATGACTTGGCAGAGGAATTAAAAGAACAATACGAAGAAGAAAAAAGCTCAGCTTTTGAATATATCATTGAGTCCGTTAGGGAGAAGATGGGGATATAAGGGTGCCAGGCACCATAAGGGGGTGCCTGGCACCCCCTTCTTCTCTATTATTTCTCTCTATTCGCTTTGTTCAATTCTTGAATGTCAGTAACAAGCGCCTTCATCGCCTCTTTGGCGTCGGGATATTCCTCGTTCCAGTGTTTCGCTAGCGGCGGCATACTTTTTGAAATATGTGAATACAACACCCAAGCTTTAACTTTTTCCTTTAATTCTGGTGTTGCTTCACCTAGTAATAGTTCTGTGTACTTTTCAAGTAAACCGTCCAGTTGTTCATTTAACTTCTCGTCCACCTAACCACTCCTTATCTCGTTTCCACTATCATCACAGTGTTTCCAATTTTATCATATCGACTCTTAGACCGAAACGCAATCATAACCGGTGCAAGAAGTGCACTCCGTTCGCAGCAGAACCGCTCACTCCCAAAACATGCAAATAAACAGCCCAAGCACACCGAATTCATCGGAATGTTCAAGCTGTTTTATCGTAATTTAGGCGAATGCTAGCTTTTTACGGTAATTAAAGCGTGTTTGGTGGGCAACTTCTTCAATCGCTTTGATTGCACCATACAGATCATCTTTTCCGCTAGTGCCAGCCATATAATGTTCAACATCAGTGACAATACTTAAAAACTCAAATTTCTCTACCTCTATTAAAACGGGGTAATCAATTCGATCAATGGCTAATACTGCATAAAAGGCCGTATCCCCGTGAAAAACCTTCATAAATGAATATTCACTTGAACCCTTTTGGATGGAGCCGATTAAATCATGGTCCATGCCTATTAGTTTTAGTAATGCCTCATCGCTCAAGACACCTGTACTCACCGGTTCAATTCGTACGTTCCCTTCCATTTGCTTTACTAACATTTTGAAAATTCCCCCTTCGATCAACGTTTACCCACATTATGAACCTATGAAACTAGTTTTATACATGTGAATGGGAAATTTTTTAAAAAATGGGTGCCTGGCACCGTTGTTGCGGTGCCAGGCACCCTCTCTAGGCACCCACTCTTACGCAGCGTCTTTGATTGTTTCATCTAACTGGAAATCGCTCACTTCACGATTTAGCTTTATCTTATAAGCAAATAATGCAAGCACTACTACCGTTCCAATTGTTGCACCAATATATGACGTTGTCATCGGAAGCCCGAATCCGATTGGTGCACTTAAGATAAATGTTAGAGACACCATTGTCATAAATGTTGCTGGGATCGTAGCGACCCAGTGGAATTTATACTGAATGGCTAGATACATCGCTCCTACGAATAAAGCAATCGCACTAATCGCCGCATTGGTTACCCCGAAGTATCTCCATAATAGTGTGAAATCAATCGTTGTTAAAATAAATGAAATTACAAACATTGGTAACGCGATCCATAAGCGACTAGCAATTTTCAATTGCGATACGTTAATATAGTCAGCAATAATCATTCGTGCAGAACGGAAAGCCGTGTCCCCTGAAGTAATCGGAAGTACGATAACACCGAGAACAGCTAATGTTCCACCAATCGCACCAAGCAATGTAAACGCGACTTCACTTACAACTAGACCAGCCCCACCTGAAGCAATTAAAGCACTTAGGTCTGTGCCATGGAATAGACTCATCGCAGCAGCAGCCCAAATCATTGCAATAATACCTTCAACAATCATCATTCCGTAGAATACTTTACGACCATTTCTTTCATTTTTCATCGTTCTTGAAATGATAGGTGATTGCGTCGCATGGAAACCAGAAATTGCTCCACAAGCAATCGTAATCATCAAGATTGGGAAAATCGCATCCCCTGCTGGGTGCATATTCTCAAACGTTAACTCTGGAATTGGAGCACCAGTTACAATTAACATTCCACCAATCCCAATGGCACTTAAGACAAGAAGTGCACCTAAAATTGGATAAACTTTACCGATAATTTTATCAACAGGAAGCATCGTTGCAAAAATGTAGTAAAGAAAAATAACCCCTGTAACGACACCAAGCGCCACCCAACCGTTCATTAAATCATATAAAAGTCCAGCAGGTGCTGTTACGAAAACGGTTCCAACAAGGAGTAATAAAAGAACTGCAATCGCATTTACGACATGCTTCATTGCCTTTCCTAAAAACTTCCCTGCAAGCTCTGGCAAGTGCGCACCTCTGTTACGAATGGAGATCATACCCGTTAAATAATCGTGTACAGCCCCGGCAAACACACAACC
Source organism: Desertibacillus haloalkaliphilus (assembly GCF_019039105.1). Classification (NCBI taxonomy): domain Bacteria; kingdom Bacillati; phylum Bacillota; class Bacilli; order Caryophanales; family Bacillaceae; genus Desertibacillus; species Desertibacillus haloalkaliphilus. The sequence goes on from NZ_JAHPIV010000006.1 coordinate 151,259, forward strand.
GACAACAATCCAAATAAAGGCTACAGGTCCATAAAGCGCTCCCATAATTGGACCGAAAATAGGACCAACACCAGCAATATTAAGAAGTTGAATAAGCGAGTTTCGATTGGTTCCCATTGGAATATAATCGACCCCATCTTCCATACTATAGGCAGGCGTTTGTCTCTGTTCCTTGATGCCAAATAACTTTTCGATAACTTTACCATATGTGAAATAAGCAATTATTAATAGTGCAATTGATAGTAAGAATGTAATCATCTCAAACACCTCTTCTCTTTTTGAATACGCTTTCATTATAACTCGACCAGCTCAAAATGTGTCGAATTTGTGATAACGTGTTAAAAAGGTGTTCTGAAATGTTCAAATCCATGTCTTACATGCACAAATTATAACTCAAGGCGCTCGCGTAATGACTTCACGTAATTTCTACTAACTGGAATTTCCTCGTTTTGGCCAACGACTTTCACTTGATATGCTCCATTAAACCATGGAATTAGCTCCTCAATTTTATCTAAATTCACGAGATAGCTTTTATGTGTTCGAAAAAAAGCATAGCCCTTCAGCTTTTCTTCTAAATCTTTTATCGGAGTTCTTGAACGAAACTTGCGATCCTTTGTGCAAATCATCGTCTCTCGACCCTCACGAAATAAGTAGGTAATATCAGTAGGGACTAGATAAACAATCCGCCCTTCATCTTCAACAGCAAGTTTTGCCGTAACCAGAGATTTTTCCTCTGTCTTATCCGAAGGTGTTAAGCGCTGCTTGACTCGATTGATGGTGTCATCCAATTGTTCCTCATCAAACGGTTTAACTAAATAGTCTAACGCCTGTACCCGAAATGCATTGACTGCATAATCGGGATAGGCTGTTGCAAAGATAATTAGAGGTACCTTTTTCATATTTCCAGTCGCTTTGGCTAATTCTAAGCCAGACATTTGTGGCATCTCAATGTCTACGAAGGCAACATCAGGCTCTTTTCTCATCACAACCTCTAGCCCTTTTTCACCAGAATCAGCCTCACCTACCACTTCGACCTCTTGGTAACGCTCTAGTAAAAATGTCAGTTCATCTCGACTATGTAGTTCATCATCGATAATGACTACTTTAAACGTTTTATTCATATCCATCATTCCCCCTTACTTTCAAAGGGATATGAAAAGAAACAGTTGTTCCTCTTCCCTTTTCACTTTCAATGTTTAACCCTGCTTTTTCTCCATACATCATTTGTAATCGTCGGTTAATGTTCACTAAGCCGATTCCTGTCCCCGTTTTTGAATGCACTCTCTCGTTACCTAGTTCATCGATTCGTTTTGTCCCCATTCCGATCCCATTATCTGATACCGAAAGAAGAACAACATCTTCCCCCTTTTCGATTTGAATGGAGAGATAACTATCATTTTGCAATGGTTTCAAGCCATGTTTAATCGCATTTTCAACAATTGGCTGCAACGTCATTGGCGGTACCTTTATCGGCAGTGCCTTTGGATCAACGTCATAGTGAACGGTTAGTTTATCGGAAAAACGTGCTTGTTCAATTTCTAAATAAGCTTTTACATGCTTCAGATCTTCCTCAATTGATGTTTGCGTTATTGTTGTCCCTGACAAGTTCTGTCTAAAAAAATGAGAAAGTGAAACAAGAAGCCTTCTTGCTTTCATAGGATCCGTTCGAATGAGTGCGATAATTGTATTTAGTGCATTAAATAGAAAATGAGGGCTTACTTGCGCTTGTAATGCTTTGATTTCAGCCTGTTTTGCAAGTTCCAAGTGTCGATCAACTTCTGAGAGCTCGAGTTGATGACTTAATAACGTCGATAAGCCTTTACTCAACTCAATCGTTGTCGGCGAAGGGCCTTTCTCTGTTTTAAAATAAAACTTTAATGTCCCTATCGTTTCTTCTTTTATTTTTAGTGGAGCAATAATCGCCGCATGTAATGGACAATCGCGTACCCCACAATTAATTTCATCCTGTCCTGCGATCACCACTTCTCCATCTTTCAATACCCGCTTCGTAGCTTGGGTTCTAATCCCTTCATTCCCAACATGATGGTCTTGCGCGACACCAGTAAACGCTAATATGCGTTCTCTATTTGTAATCGATACGGCATCTGCTTGGATCTCCTTTAATAAGATTTTACATGTTGGAAGAGCTGATTCTGTGGTTAACCCTTTTCGCAAATATTTTAATGTTAAATCTGCTAACTTTAATGCTTTTTGAGCTTGGAGTGAACCGATCTTTTCTTCTTCGTGAATGACGTTTCGGATAATTAATATAAAGATGGCTGTCCCAATTCCGTTTGCAATAATCATCGGAACTCCAATATCACCTACTAATAACAAGGCTTGGTCAAACGGCCTTGCGACGAGTAAAATGACACCCATCTGCACAGCCTCAGCAAGCATACCAACAACGAGTGCCGTTTGCAAAGAGATGATTCGATTGTTTTTATTACTTTTATAAAAGTATCCCGCAATCGCACCAGCAATGATTGTTGATAACCCACAAGCAAAAGCCGTAAAGCCTCCTAAAAAATAACGATGAACACCTGCTATCAACCCTGCACCGATGCCAACCTTCCAACCGCCTAATAAGCCTGCGACAACAACACCAATCACTCGTGAATTGGCAATCGCTTCCCCTTCCTCTATGCCAACCACCCAACGAAAGTACGTCGCTTGTTCAGGATTAACCTTCAACCCTGTATATGTACCAATGATTCCAAATAAACCAAACATCACAATTACACTGACCCTTGAATGACGCGCAATCTTTCGTTTTTCAATAAGGTGTCGTACAAATTTAAAACGAGTCATCACAAAAGCGACCGTAACGATAATTCCAAGCCGCTCAAGCATGACCAAAACTAATTCCCACATCGCCTCCACCTCCTTAGTTAAAGGGTGCCAGGCACCGTTGTTGCGGTGCCTGGCACCCTTATTTTGTCACCCTTATTTAATCATCTTCGTGAGTGGCTCAAATAGTTTACTCACGAAATGTGTCGGGCCGGGAGCGTCAGGAAAATAAAGCAGGAAGGCGGCGAGACAAACGGCGATTGCTGAAATAGCAATAAACGCGCGTTTTTCTTTCGTCTCATGCTTTTCAATTTTTGGCCATTCAAACCAAGTAACCACACCGACAACAACAGCAATAACAAACAGGTAGATAATCTCCATGTCTTCCACTTCCTCTATATTCTTCTATCAACCGGCACGCACCACATCAGACTCAACCGCCTCAAATTCAAGACTACCTCGCTGATAAGCCAAGACGACGTACGTGAACTTTCACGTCATATTCAATGTCTATTGTCGCAAATGTTCCATCCCAATTATCCCTTAATTCTTTCCATTCGTCAGGATATTGTTGATTAAAGACGATCCCAAATCCAAACACATCACTTTTTAGTTGTTTCTGGACTCGCTCAGCCGTCTCTTCTAAACGCCCTTGAATGCGCTCCTCAAGTTGTCTTTCTACTGATTTAAGCGTATCAATTTCTGATAAATTAAGACCGGTCGTATTTTGAATGACATCATCCTCAGAAATAGCTTGTACAGTCATTTTCAACTGACCATCCTGAATCTCCGGGATTAACTTCGTCTCCGCATGAATCATATACGTTGAAATAAATCCCTCTTCCTCCTCTGGCTCAATCGTAACCGTTGCTTTATCGATCTCATTTCTAAACCAAAGTAAGCCTCTCGTTAAGCCGACATCAATCACATCAATGAGGTGGCCTTCTTTAAAAATCGCCGAGCCTACTAACTCAATTTGCTGTTTACCCTGACTTGCTCCATACATATCATTTGCTAGATCGACGACTGGAATAACCGTCCCCATACGGTCTTCTTTGATCGATTGAAGAACATCACGAATGGTTACCATGATACCCAACCTCACCTCTAAAAGCTCACGGATCAACTCCGCACTACTCTTCTCTAGATGTGGAATTTCACTTAACAGCTTTTTTGCTTTTGTATGGCTAATGACTACGCGGTCACGTATTCTTGATTCTGGAAATCGCGTAAAATAATCTAGTTCATCACTAATTAGTCGACGTCGAACAAATTCCTCATCAAAAACGATGACACGATTGTGCCCCCAAAAAAGTTCTCGTGAAAATTTTTGTTGCAATACGGATATCGCTTCTGCTAGTGTATTTCCTCTTGCTGATTGGACAAAAGTCGTTTGATCTGTTGATCCACCACCTCCACTAGACAGTTCCCCTTCAAGGATCTTAACCTCAACCGAAATTTCAACTTCTTTTTGAGCCACATAATCGACCCCAGTTGCCAACACTAATGCAATATCATTAATTTCCTGACGATCCCAGCATCCGGTTGTCATCACAAGCACTAGTAGACTAACAAGCAAAAGACTATTTCTCATCTTATCCACCTTTTTTGAAGGATTAGCTATGAACCTGTTCATTCTCTTGTGAGCGGTTTCTCATTCTTTTTTTTACGATAACGACCACAAGTAAAAACAGCGGGATCAGTGTCTGGACAAACGGTAAGTAAACCGGGCTAGTCGCTCCAAGCAACTCCCGCATTTCGGTAAACGTCGGGGTCACCCACACACCGAAGATCACTAACAGCATCCCGATCGGAAAGACAACAGGTCGATAATTTGATAGATCTAACCACTGCGCGGTCCCAATGACAAGAGCATAATAAAATACAGCGATTTTCACATACGCCCCTGCCACCCATAACGCCATCACAACCGCTTCGACATTTTCAAAAAAATCAGCAATGCTAATGTAACGAGCGGCACTCATCAATGGATACGACAAATCCTCCGTAATGAGCCCAAACAATAGCATAACAACTAAGTTTGTCACCATTAATGAAAAAGAAATCAAGAGCAATGACATCACACTCCATCGCAAAGCCTTGTTAGGATTAGCAACATAGGGAAGCAAAAAACTAATTAAAAAAAATTCACTATACCAACTACTAGGCATTAGTGCCCCTAAGAAAGAAGGCGTGATTCCCTCTTCAAAGATTGGAAATATATTATCAAAATCAATTTCAGATAAAAGCAAAACAATAATAACAAAAATAATAAATAGTACAATTGGAACAAACATTTCAGCTGTTCTCGCAAGAACCTCTAGACCAGCTCGAACCGCTAATGCAGATACAAACACCATACTTGCAATCACAACGATCATTGGGGTCTCCATTAGAAAAATCCCAATCACAAAATCAGTATACTCTCGAATGATGACGCCATTAATATGTAGATAAAAAAGTAAAAATAACAGTCCTATGATTTTACCAGGGACTTTTCCGATAATCTTTGGACAATACTCGATCACCGTTTCTTTTGGAAAGTACGAATGTAACTTGATCGCAATAGCAATCGTTACAAAACCGGTACCCAATGCCCAAAATGGTGACAACCACAGGTCACGTCCGGCAGCTTCTGCAGAAATCGCCGGGATGACCAAAATAGCGGTTGCAATGATGGTTGGATACATCATGACCGCCATTTGAAACGATGAAATTTTCCCTTTTTCAATCACACTAATCACCCCCTCTGCTCGCACCAGGTCTTTGTTGCCCTGCCTGACGTGACTGTCCCGTGTCCCCTGTCAAATGCGGCCTTGAGTTCATTTTCCAAAGCGGTGCTCTCATCAACACATCTTTTAGATCTTTTTGTTTGATTGGTGCTAGTGGGGATAAGTACGGTACGCCAAATGAACGTAATGAGCACATATGAATGACAATCGTAATCACACCGAGCATGATCCCAAGTAATCCTAGTGTCCCTGCTAACACGATCATCGGAAAGCGCAACATTCGGATCGAAATACCTGCATTATAACGAGGGATGGCAAACGAAGCGATCCCTGTTACAGCGACAACAATCACCATCGGCGCGGACACGATTCCTGCTTGCACTGCAGCTTCTCCGATAATTAACGCACCAACAATGCTCACAGCTGCTCCAATTTGTTTAGGGAGACGAAGGCCGGCCTCACGCAGAACTTCAAACATGATTTCCATCAACAATGCCTCAACAAAGACTGGAAAAGGAACGACCTCTCGGGACGACGCAATACTGATGATTAACGTCGTCGGCAGCATTTCTTGATGATAAGCTAAAATCGCGACATAGATTGATGGAAATAATAGTGCCATCACAAGAAACAAATAGCGCAACCAGCGAATCGCACTCCCAATCAAAAAGCGTTCATAATAATCTTCTGACGCTTGCAACAGTGAATAAAAGGTTGTTGGTGCAACAAGAGCAAACGGTGAACCATTCGCAAAAATCACAACATGACCTTCTAGCAAATAAGCAGTTGCAGTATCTGGCCGCTCGGTACTAATCATTTGCGGAAAAGGTGAATAGGGTTGGTCTTCTATTAACTCCTCAATATAGCCACTATCAACGATCCCATCAATATCAATTCGCTCAAGTCGGACCTTCACTTCTTCAACTAACGTATTTTCAGCAACACCATCAATGTATGCAACCGCCACCTCTGTTTCAGTCAATTGACCAATCAGTTGCGTATGGATCGCGAGGCGCGGACTACGAATTCTCCTCCTTAGAAGCGAAAGATTCACATCAATCGCTTCGGTAAAACCTTCACGAGGACCGCGGACGACATGTTCCGCATTTGGTTCCTCAATCGAACGCGCTTCCCACTTTGCTAACCCAATCGCTATCGCTTGTACCGTTTTATCAATGAGTAGGACAGGATAACCAGCCGAGAGTTTTTGATAAATTTTATTAAAGCTCGTCAATTTCTCCGATTCTGAGACGGAAAGCTTTTGTTCAATTAAGCTGTCAACGAAAGTCGGTGATTCAAAATGACTGTTCATTAACGGTTTCAAAACATTGCTGTTGACTTCGTGTTCATCGATTAAACCAGAAATATAAATCAAGCAACAGCTGCGCTTACCAATGGCAAATGAGCGAAAGATCACATCAGAGCTGTTATGATAGGTCGAGCGAATCGTTTCGATATTTTCGTTTAAATCGATTGAGAGCAGTTCAGCCTTTTTTTCGTTCTCTACCTCTACCAACAAGGCCTGTTGTTTAGCAAGCAACTTTTGCTTCCGGTAGCTTCGCTTTTTTACTAACCCTCCGAATCGCCTCATACCACATCCCATCCTTCTCCGACAATTTACAACTAAAAGCTTTTGTTAGTTTGTGGCAATGATGAGAGAATTATGTACAGTGGTGGTGCCTGGCACCATTGTTGCGGTGCCAGGCACCACCACTGTACAAAAAAAAGCGTGAGGCCCCTTTTTGGAGCCATCACACTTTCGTTACGTATATTTTCTTAATTCTAATAAGCGGTACGTATGACTAACAACCACTTTTAATACGGCATAAGCAGGAACCGCTACTAACAAGCCGATAAACCCACCAAACCTTGCTGCGACTAACAACAGCAGGATAATTGTTACCGGGTGAATCGCAAGCTTGCGCCCCATCACTTGCGGGGCAATCAAGTTACTCTCAATTTGCTGGATAATCAGAATGGTGATAATCACCCATAACGCCATCCATGGTGACGTTAATAAACCAACAATTACACCAGGGATTGTCCCAATCCACGGTCCAACAAACGGAATCACATTCGTAAACATCGCAATCAAAGCGAGGATCAGTGAATATTCAAGACCGATAATATTATAGCCAATAAACGCCATCACCCCGACACAAAAGCTGACGATAATTTGCCCTTGAATATAGGAGCTTAACGCAAAGTCCATATCCTTTAAAATCCGACGACCCTCTTGCCGCTGCTTTTCTGGAAGCAAGCGCAACATTTGCTTTGGTGCCTTCTCCCCTTCCTTTAACATATAATAAAGGACAAATGGGATAATGATCAGCACAATCACGGTATTGGCTATAAGGCCAATGAATGCAGCTGCATTCTTTCCAATCGTTGAAACAAAGTCATTTAAATAGGAGACGACCGTCCCACTTATTTCTTCAAACGAAAAACCTTGATCAAGCTGGAAGCGTTGCACAAGATCGAACTCTTGGATGTTAATAATCATTTGCCGAGCCTCAGAAATCAAAATCGGTAAATCACGCACAAAATTATGGAACTGAGCCTGAAGTATCGGTCCAATTAATAAAAACACCATTACGATTAGCCCGATGGCAATAATGTAAATGAGAAGTATTGCAATCCCCCGCGGAATCTTCCATGACAAAAAGTCGACAATCGGCCGCAGTAAATAATACAACACTCCTGCCAACAAAATCGGTGCCGCTAATGTTTGCACGAGCACGACCACAGGATAAAAAATCCAATCCACTAACGAAGCTAAATAAATGATCGCAAAAATAATAATTAATCCATATCCAAAACGAAACGCTTTACTATCTGGCATCCGCACCACTCTCATCTTTATAAACTATGTATCCTATCGTTCCCCATGAATTTCTATTATAAACCATTTGTGGTGCCAGGCACCACTAAAAAAGGGGGGGGGTGCGCACGCTAAAGAGGCTGTGACAAAAGGTTGGTTTTTACCTTTTGTCACAGCCTCGAAGCAATAAGCGTAACCGCCACCATCTTTTAAAAGCCCGGTGTGAGTGGGTTTCTCGCACCGGGCTTGTGGCGAGTGAAGCCATTGCCGCCCCCTCGTCCTCAATACTTCCGCCAAGCCACATATTCTTTATTTAACAGCTTGCGCCGAGCAAACGTATGAGCCTGTGTAATCAATCGCTCGATCGTTCCAGTATTACAAGCAAGAATCCGTAAAATCACGCCACTTACCGGCAAGGCCGATACCCCGAAGCGGGCATCCGCATTAATATCCGCTAGCGTTTCATACAAGCGATCAATAAAGTCTTCATCCACATGTGGATGAACGATCATAAACATGCCCACATGTGTATAACCGTCCATTTGCATGAGACCACCCATCTCGTCATCAGGCTCAAGCATCAAGTGATCGAATACCACAAGCTTTCCATTTTGGTAGACTTTCAACTTAGAGCGGATCCAATCGTAGCGAAAATAGCTACCATCCGGTGACCATCCTGGCGTCATGATGTCGCTATAAAAAAGACAAGCGTCTGCTTCCATATGAATAACCGTCTCTTGACTAAAGCGTGCCTGCTCATAAGCAATCACTGGATCAGGGAGAAACTCAAGCACGCTGCCCTTTTGCAAGTTCACTGTCATTTGTTGAACGACTGGTGTTTTTGGGGTTTTATATATTTTAGTTGATGATTGCGTCGTGATCGCTAGTTTTGCGCCATCCTCTACATCAACTGTCGTTCGGTACGTATCCCCATCAACATAGCCCCCACCAACATCAATCATATAAATCGATGGCGAATCTTCTTCAAGATAGACAGGCCGAGTGATTTTAAGTGCACCTTCATAGAAGCAATCAGAAATAATCGTTTTTGGCCCTTTCTCTGTCGCGGTCAACTCTAATACGCCAGTATAGCTCATCCTTCCAATCCGATGAGCAGCGTATGTTTTTTAATCCAGTCGACCACCTCATCTAGCCCTGTTCCATCCTTTAAATTCGTAAACACATACGGCTTTTCACCCCGCGCTGAGATCGTATCTTGCTCCATAATCTCAAGGCTGGCACCAACATGTGGAGCCAAATCTGTTTTATTAATGACAAAAAGATCGGACTTGATCATCCCCTGGCCACCTTTTCGCGGAATCTTCTCGCCTTGTGCAACATCAATGATATAAATCGAAAAATCTACGAGCTCAGGGCTAAACGTCGCCGCCAAGTTATCCCCACCACTTTCAACAAATATCAAATCCAAATCACCGTGCTTTTCGTTCAATTCATCAATCGCGGCAAAGTTCATCGATGCATCTTCACGAATCGCCGTATGTGGACAACCACCTGTTTCAACTCCGATCACACGTTCATCTGGCAACACACCGTTTTTCATTAAAAATTGTGCATCTTCTTTTGTATAAATATCATTGGTTACAACCGCCATGCTTAACTCTTCATGCAACTGGCGCGTTAGTTTTTCAACGAGCATCGTCTTCCCTGCCCCAACCGGGCCTCCAACTCCAATCCGTACTGGTTCCATCGATAAAACTCCCCTTTTCTTTTTAAAAATTTTAAGACATAAATAACCGAACATGTAAGCGTTCATGACACATTTGTGCGACTTCTAACCCTGGACTAATCGCTCCGAAGTCATCCGTGGTTAACTGAAAAATATCTCTGACAGCCTCTTCAAGCAATGGCTGTATCTCGACTAAAAGCTTTTGCCCATCCGTTTGCCCAAGCGGAATACCGCGAACCGCATTTTGAACCAACGAGGAAACGGTCGTAAATAAATACGTTTCAATCGCGGTGTCCTTTGGGACCTGCAAGTGATGAGCGACCGCTGCAAATGCTAAGGCAGAGTGTCCATAGGCTTCCTTCTTTTTGATCTGATCAAGATAATCATTCAAAAATGATGACGGGTACAAATCGATACAGAGCTTCGCCATCCGTTCACCGATTCGTTTGTTACCTAGCCTTGTTTCACGCGCAAGACTTGACGTATATAAAAGCTGATCAAGTTCTAAAAATGCTGAAAGGTCACCTTCCTCTAGCGCTTCATAAGCGAGCCGACAAGCAAGACCATCGACAAAAACAAGTTGCTTTTTCACATAAATCGAAAGGGCCTCACTAAAACTGTTTTTATCGGTAATCACTTCGTCTTGAATATAGGTCTCTAATCCAAAGGAATGAGAAAACGCTCCTGATGGAAAATTTGAATCACTTAATTGCAAGAGCGGTACGAGCTTATTAATCATGACTATGTCCTATATGACGAAACGCTTCTTTTACTTTTCGTTTCTCTCTTTCATACGGAATCGCTAGCTCCTGTAGCAATTCTTCGACTAAATAATCATATTGAACGAGCATTTCATTTCCTTCGAATTGAGCTGGCATGTGGCGGTTACCCAACTGGTGCGCAATCTCACCCATCTGCTTGATGGATGTTGGCCTAATCGTTAACAAGTCATCCTCCTTCACCGAGACGACGATCATGTTCTTTTCATCCATAAATAAAACATCACCATCAACAAGGTCGCGGTTTTCACGTAAGCGAATCCCAAGTTCATTGCCGTGGTCTGTAACCACTCGTTGGATTCGTTTCACCAAGTGATCACTTTCTAAATACACACGCTCAACATGTGGTGCTCGTTTTTCTAATGTCGCTACATTCCCAATCACTTTATCAATAATCATCTTTCCTCACCTCAAAATAAAAAATATCGTTGCGCCATCGGAACAACCTCTGCTGGCTCACACGTAATCAGTTCACCATCGACTTTTACTTCATAGGTTTGTGGATCAACCTCTAGCTTCGGTGTCTCCCCATTTAAAACCATTGATTTTTTCGTTAGATCGCGAACACCTGAAACCGGTTTGACTCGCTTTTTTAATCCTAATTGTTCAGATACCCCTGCTTCATGTGCCGCCTTTGAAACGAATGTCATTGACGTTTTATATTTCGCACGACCGAATGAGGCAAACATTGGACGATAAAAAACAGGCTGGGGTGTTGGAATGCTTGCATTCGGATCACCCATGACGCTATGAGCAATCATGCCACCTTTTAAAATTAAATCAGGCTTCACCCCGAAAAACGCCGTGTCCCAGACGACGAGGTCAGCAAATTTCCCGACCTCAACCGAGCCAACATACTCGGAGATCCCATGGGTAATCGCTGGATTAATCGTATATTTCGCAATGTAGCGCTTCACCCGGAAGTTGTCTGCGCCACTTTCCTCTTCCGCCAATCGTCCGCGCTGCTTTTTCATTTTATCTGCGGTTTGCCATGTCCGACTGATCACCTCACCGACACGGCCCATCGCCTGCGAATCAGAGGAGATGATACTGAACACACCTAAATCATGTAAAATATCTTCGGCCGCAATCGTTTCCTTTCGAATCCGCGAATCAGCAAACGCGATATCTTCCGGCACACTTGGATCGAGGTGGTGACAGACCATCAACATATCTAAATGCTCTTCTAAAGTATTCACTGTAAACGGACGCGTTGGATTCGTTGATGACGGTAAAATATTCATGTGTCCCGCCGCCTCAATGATATCTGGTGCGTGTCCACCTCCAGCCCCTTCCGTATGATACGTATGAATCACGCGACCATCAATCGCTGCTAGTGTATCTTCAACAAACCCGCCTTCATTGAGCGTGTCGGTATGAATCGCAACTTGCACGTCATATTCATCAGCAACTTTTAAACTCGTATCAATCGCTGAAGCTGTCGTCCCCCAGTCTTCATGAAGCTTTAACCCAATCACTCCGGCTTCGACTTGCTCACTGACCGCCTTTACGTCGGATGCATTCCCTTTTCCTAAAAAACCTAGATTCATAGGAAACTCTTCAGCTGCCTCTAGCATGCGGTGAATATTCCATTCACCAGGTGTACACGTTGTTGCATTCGAGCCTGTCGCCGGGCCCGTGCCGCCTCCGATCATCGTTGTCACACCTGATTGCAGAGCCGTTTCAATCTGCTGCGGGGCTATAAAGTGAATATGAGCATCAATCCCACCGGCGGTCACAATCTTTCCTTCTGCTGCAATCACTTCCGTCGAAGCGCCGACAACGATATCGACATCATCCATTAATAACGGGTTGCCCGCCTTGCCAATTGCCGTAATGTGTCCATCTTTCACACCAATATCCGCCTTATAAATACCCGTCACATCAACGATCATTGCATTGGTGAAAACAAGATCGACACATTCCTCTCTGGTGGCGAGCGGGTGTTGCCCCATACCATCACGAATCACTTTCCCGCCACCGAACTTGACTTCATCACCATATGTCGTATAATCTTTTTCAATTTCTATGAACAGCTCTGTATCTGCAAGACGGACAGCGTCACCAACGGTTGGACCGAACATATCAGCATATTGTTTTCTCGACATTTGAAAGCTCATTTACTTCTCTCCCTCCTTTTTCAAAGACCCGTTTAATTGGTTGTTTAAGCCGTATATTTTTTGTTCCCCAGAAAAGGGCACAAGCTCAATCTCTTTTTCATCACCCGGTTCAAAGCGGACCGCTGTCCCTGCTGGAATGTTTAAATGCATCCCTTTTGCCTGTTCACGCGTAAATTGCAGGTAGCTGTTCACTTCATAAAAATGAAAGTGCGAACCGATTTGAATCGGACGATCTCCTTGATTTAACACCGTTATCGTGATTGGTTGTTTATTAGCGTTGCAGTCAATTGGCTCTTGTTTGACGATGTATTCGCCTGGAATCATGCTTTCATCCCCCTTTTTGTGATTAACGGATCGGATCATGAACGGTTACGAGTTTTGTCCCATCTGGAAATGTCGCCTCGACTTGAATGTCAGCGATCATCTCAGGAACGCCCTCCATCACATCCTCTCTTGAGAGAATCGTCGTCCCGTACTGCATCAACTCTGCGACGGTTTTCCCGTCTCGTGCCCCTTCAATCACTTCATACGTAATAATCGCTGTCGCTTCTGGGTAGTTCAGTTTTAGACCACGTGCCTGACGCCTGCGCGCCAGGTCAGCAGCAACGACGATCATTAACTTTTCCATTTCACGAGAAGTTAGTTTCATCTTGATCACCCTTTCTACATCGATTTATGAATATTTATATAATGAGAGTCAAGTCAATAAACCGAGGGCTTAGCTACCCCACTTTTGCTAAAGATAGAGGCCCTCGGTCCGGTTAAGCTGAACGCTTTTTTTCCAAATACATCTCGACCCACGGACGAATGGCAATATAGAGACCTGCGACAATCAGCCAAGTAAAAGCTAGGTACGTCCATCCTGTGAAAAACTGCAAACTATAGTTGTAGCCGGTGACAAACATGATCCCTGGGAAGAGGATAATGAGGAAAAACGTTAATCCAAAGGCCCAGCGCGTACACATTTTTATGTCTCTTTGTAACTGATTATCTTTCATAATTAAACAACTTCCCTTCTAGCGTTAGCACTTGTTTGAACCTCTGTCTGATCATCATCAAAGCTTTTGAACTTATCTTTTAACGACTCAAAATCAAATTCTTCTTTCGCGATTAATCCATGAGCGATTGCAATCGTACCGCTGACGATAAACACCGTTAAGTTCCCAGCAAGCATCGAATGTAATTCACCTAAAGACTGAACGCTAATATTCCCATACAGCATGTACGCTGTCGTAAACCAAACCGTCACCCCAGAAATCATCCCTAACAACGCACCATAAAAGCAGCCAGCGTTTGTCGTACGTTTCCACAACAATCCAAGTGCTAATGGAATCACGGCCGCACTAACGAAAATTCCCATCGCCATGTAAACGAATCCTAGACCGATTCCGACTTGGAAGAGCAAGATTGAAAGAATCCCCATCGCAAGACCAAAGCTTAAAGTCACGATTCGCGATACTTTTAATGTTTGTTTACTGCTTGCATTTGGATTAATTGATTCTCGGTAAATATCTGTAACAATAATGTTCGTAATCGCGGTAAGCTCAGCTGCCCCCGTCGACATGACTGCCATAAATAACATCACCAAAAATAAAATTGATCCCGCGGCCCCTAATAGATGAGCGGCCATGAGCGGGGCAGATGCATCTGGGTCCGTGACATTTAACCCTAGCCCTGCTGCACTAACACCTAAAAAGGTTGCAATCGCAAATGGAATCGAGAACCACGCGATCCCGCCATATATGTACGCTTTCGAAGCGGCACTATCCTTACTTGCAATCGCCCGTTGCCAATACGACTGATCAACAAACACCGCTCCGAAGTTACCGATAATATTAATCATTCCAAAGAATAACCCCGGAATCGACGCCATCGTTAACATCTGCTGTGACTCTGGTAAGGATTGTAGACCTTCATAGACGGTCGAAACCCCAAACTTCATATAAACAACTGTTGCAAAAACTGTAAGGATGACAAAAATCATGACCGTATTCAAATAGTCCGCGATAAAAGAAGCCTTCAGACCACCGATCATCGTATAAATCGTAAATGTTAATGGGATTAAAAACGCTGCGACATACACATTCATACCTGTTAACGAGTTAAGGGCAATCGCACCGCCGAGAATGACCATCGCTGTAACGATAATGTTGGTCATTAAAGCAAAAACCATCATCAATTTATGGTTCTTTTTATCAAACCGTTTGCCGATAAACTCTAGGAATGTATGAGCCTTCGGTGCTTTTCGTTTTAAATGAATCGCAACGATCGCAAAGAGGAGCACCTGTACACACGCACCAGCAGCATACCAGTAAGGACCACTAATCCCGTATTGAAACCCTGTTGACGAAGACATCATCAATGTCGCCGCCCACGTCCAAGCCGCTATAATTGAAGCACTTGCTAACCCGACACCAACACTACGTCCCGCCGTACTAAACTGTTCTGCCGTCATCGCTTTCCCGCGACGACGCTGCATAATAATCGTTAAACTCGTGAAGAAGACCCCGAAAACTAACAAAATCAAATACCCAACGCTTGGTGTTAACATACATGACCTCCATTTGTTTATTTATTTCACATCACATGTGTTATGCATGAGTTCTTTGATGAGTCTAAATAATTAAATAATTTAAAATCTTTAACGAGACCTAGTATAAGCACATCTCACCCTCACATCAAATGTTATGTCATATTTCCTTACATGGTATTTGAATATTGGGGTCAGACCCCTCCTCAAAAACCTCCACACGCCACGTCCTTTCAACATGCTCTGGCACCTCTAATCATCCCGTCGTTGCGGTACATTGGGCGTTATAAGAGCACAAAAAAACGAGGGGTCTGACCCTCGCTCTAATGCTCTATTCCATTTTCAATACTTTCAAAGACATCGTCTAGGGAATAGTACCCATGAGTCTCAAAGTCATCGTTATCATCCGCTTGGATCGTCCAAACGCCTTCTTTGAGCGCAAGCTTGCCTTCGTGGTCTTTTTCAAACGGCATGTTTACCATATAAACCTCGCCATCTTTCTTCACCGTATAGCCGATATAGTAACGTTCAGCCTCGCCTTCTTCTTCATAAACGCCAATATCGTCTAAGTCATACTTCTCCATTAATGGCTCCAACATGCGGTTCATATTTGTAAGAATCGTCTCTCTTGTCACAAACTCCACAACGTCCCCTCCTTTCACAAACGATTCATACGTACTATTCCCTGTTTTGCTCCCACTATGTGGGGTCTGACCCCCACACAACCACTGTCATTAGGATCCTGCTCTGGCACCGCAATAATCCCAACAGCCGCGGTAGCTGCGCCCACAAAAAAGAAGCAGTAACTGAGGGGGTCTGACCCCTTCAAGCTACTGCGCATGATCAATCATTTCTTGATATTTATGCTGTGGCCAGACCTCACCTTCATGAACCGTACCGTCAGCATATTCGACTTCAATCGAAATTGAACGTAAGTTGTCTGTTGTTTCGACCTCTAATTCCCAGACTTCATCGATATCATGGCCATAATCCGCCTGCTTGCCACTTGTTGCTTGCAATTCTGTTGTTTCTGTTTCACCTTGATCATCTGTAAGCTTTGCGGTCACACGTTGCGCTTTATAGAAATCAAACAAAACCTCAGGCTGAGCAAGTTGTGCCTCATAATGTTGCAATCCTGTTTGGTTTGTACTGTAGCTTGAACCAAGCATCGTTAGTGGCGTCGGTCGGTAATGATTCTCGTGCACGCGACGTGTCTCACTTGACCTCACCGTTTCACCTCTGGTCATCACTCGGTACTCATAATCATGTTCAGGATCGATGACAAGTGGTGCTCGGTACCTTACATCATCCACCTGTTCTGCCTCAACTTCGATCCAATCTGTTTCACTCAATTCTCTATATTGCAAAAGGACATTGGCATTTGCACCAATTTCCTGAAAGCCCCACTCTAACGTTAGCCGCAATTGCTCTGGCGATGAGCCTTCCTCATCTGGATAAAACGACTCATCGGTTACCCAGCGGCTTGCATTCGTTAACTCATGCATACTTCCAGTAAGGTGATTTACATCTGATCGAATCAATTCCACTGCCGATTGCAGGTGGTTGGACTCCATCGCCAATTGCCGATCTAAATGAAATGTACGAGTGATGAGATAAATATTTAATACCAAACTCGCTATAACCAAATAAATAATGATTTTATTGTACCTCTCCATCACACCGACCTCCCCTTTTTCATCGTTCCATCCATAACGTCTATCTTACCATTTTCTATTACCGTATGCGCACGTATTTATGATTCATTCTCTTAAGATGGGGTCAGGCACCACAAAAAGCCAATTACATCAAGGGTTACACCCACAAAAAGAAGCAGTGACAGGAGGGGTCTGACCCCTCCTGTCACTGCTTCCCATTCTATATTGATTGCGGTTCCGCGACTGGTTCTTTTGGCTTGCGTCGAACGAGGAATGTCGCACGGTCTCGGTATAAGAACACGACCGATAACACGAATGATAGGAAATCCGCGACCGGAAAGGCGATCCATACACCGATGACACCAAAGAAATGCGGTAAAATCAAGACGAGTGGAATTAAGAATAGAATTTGACGTGACATTGATAATACTAACGCTTGTTTTGCAAGCCCAAGCGCTTGGTATAAGCCACCGCTGACGACTTGAACACCGATCACGATCGCTAACGCGAACATGATCCGCATCGCATCGGCCCCCGCCGCAATAACTTCTGCATCTGCTGTGAAAACCCGCATAAAAGCATTTGGAAAGAGCATCATCACGACAAAGACAAGTGCCGAAAACACAGTCGTCAGCTTCAAGCCAAGCCATACCGTTTCTTTCAAGCGATCATCATTTTTCGCTCCATAATTGTAGCCGACAATCGGCTGCATGCCTTGAAGAATCCCCATCATTGGCATTAAAGCAAACATCGCGATTCGCTGAATGATCCCAAACACCCCAACATAAAATTCGCCACCAAAGCGAATCAGCATCACGTTGATGGCAACCATCATCACACTGCCACCCACTTGACGAACAAAGCTCGGGAAACCAACGACAACAATTTCTTTTATCAACGCGACATCTGGTCGCAAATAGATTTTACCAAGTTGAAGCGAGCTTCTTCCTTTCAAAAAGTATTGTAAAATAACAATAGAAATGGACGCTTGTGAAATCACCGTCGCAACTGCTGCACCTTGCACACCCATATCGAATCCAAAGATAAATAGCGGTGATAGGAAAATATTTAATACCGATGGAATGATCATCGTCATCATTGCAAAGCGCGCGTTTCCCTCTGAACGAATCACATTGTTAGTTGTAAACGCAAATAGGAAAAAGAACGCACCGAGCATGATTGGAAGTAAATAATCATAGGCGTACGGTAAAATTTCTGGGGTAGCCCCGAACAAGACAAGTAACGGTTCAAGGAACATAAAACCACCGATCATCGCGATAACACTTACGACAAAAACAATCGTCAGCACGTTTCCAAAAATTTCATTAGCCTCTTCCGTTTTATCAGCACCGAGGCGTCGCGAAATCAATGAGGCGCCCCCGATCCCGACCGCCCCTGCAAGTGAGGTAATGATCATCATAAGCGGAAATGCGACACTAACACCGGCTACGGCTTCGATACCAACGCCATACGAAATAAAAATCGTATCAACGACATTGTAGAGTGCCATGACAATCATCCCGACAATCGCTGGAATCGATAAATTCTTCAATAGCTTCGGGATCGGTTCCGTACCTAACCTTTCACTTTGTTGTTGTTTCATAGCTGTTCTCCTCTGTTTATAAAATTTTCTCTCTATTGATCCCTCATATTCTTTTGCATCTTCTTTAACCACGCCAATACAAGTTGTTTCTCTTCAACCGAAAAGCCGCGGACAAGCTCTTCTTCGATCGTACGAAGCTCATCCCACAGCCTTGCCTCCATGGTCCGACCAGCCTCCGTCAACTCAATCACTTTTGAGCGACGGTCCTCCCTGCTATCGACCTTCTCGATCAAACCTTTCTTTCTCATCGTCTCAATAATGCCATTCATCGACGACGCTTTGATGTAGAGACGGTTTTGCAGTTCAGATTGAAACTGATTGCCATGCTCAACGAGAAAATAAAGCACCTTTGCTTGTGAAACAGTTATATTAAACTCTGAAAGCTTTTGATTATAGCTATTTTGGATAAAATGCGAAACAATACCAAGTTGATAACCAACACTTTGTTCAATGTTACGATCCATAGTTTTTTGTTAGCCTCCTAAATAAATCAACTTAGCTATTATACATGATTATCTAGAGTAAATACATATTTAAAAAAATTACCAAATGATTTTCGTTCGGCTCCTAATAAAATTAATCCCTTGTCCTAAGACAACTCTAAAAAAGGATTGACATCCTATGTGATGTGCTGTTAGGCTGTTGATTGTGAAAAGAATAAAATTCTTCGTTAGGTGAGGCTCCTGTGATGGAGATACGCTACTGCCCAAAAATGTCCAAAGACGCCAATGGGTCAACAGAGATCATCGACTTAAGGTGGTATCTAACGTAGCTGGAATTTTTCCTATGCCGCACAGTGCTAAAGCTCTACGAATGGAGACTGATAAAACAAGCATCTCTGATGCCTTATTTAGGCATGATTTGTGGTGTTCATTTTTGGTTATGTATTAACCCATCTTCATTCGTATGAGGATGGGTTTTTTTGTTTTATTAAGTCCCTTAAAAGAAGTCAGTGGAACAGCGATAACGTTAATTCCCATTCACCATTTGTTTGAATACGATACAACAATGAAAATTTGTAAAGGAGGGACGTTTTATGAAGCGTTTAAATGAAGAAGATCGTAAATCCTATTTTGAAAGAATCGTAAACACATTAACTACAGAAAACATCGAGGACTTTCGCGACACCTTTTTAGAGTTACATCCAACTGATCAAGTCGAGCTTTTTCAATCATTAGAAAAAGAAACGCGTGCACTTGTCTATCACTATTTAGCTGCTGATGAATTTGCGGAAGTGTTCCAAGGGCTTGAACTCGAGGAGCAGCAAATGATTGTGTTTGAGCTTGATGAAATCTATGCGGCTGATATGTTCAACGAAATGCACGCTGATGATATTGCTGACTTTTTAAGCGAACTAAATGAGCCACATGCGAAGGCGATTTTAGCGGCGATGAATAAAGAAGAAGCTGATGATGTCAAAGAGCTCCTCTCCTATGAGCCCGAAACAGCCGGGGCGATTATGACAAAAGAGTTCATCTCGATCCGAGCAACCGATACAGCTGCGGAGGTCATTGAACACTTACGCCAGGAAGGGCCCGACGCTGAGACGATTTATTACCTTTATGTCGTTGATGCAAAAGATAAACTGGTTGGTGTTGTCTCATTGCGTGACCTTATCATCGCCCCAACGGATGAGCAAGTCGAAAACGTCATGAGTACGCGCGTCGTATCCGTTGAAGCGAACACCGATCAAGAGGAAGTGGCTAACATTATTCGTGACTACGACTTCTTAGCAGCACCTGTTGTCTCAAGCACAAATGAGTTAATCGGAATTATCACCGTCGATGATGTCATCGATGTTATCGAAGAAGAAACGACAGAAGATGTCGGTGAAATTAGTGCGGCGAGAGGGGCAACCGATGTCAATGTTAGCTCGTTTACGGCAGCGAGAAAACGTGCGCCATGGATTATTTTATTAATGTTCTTTGGACTTATTACCGCCGAAGTGATCGGTCAATTTGAAGAGACTCTTGAAGCGATCGTGCTATTGGCTGTCTTCATTCCATTAATTATGGACTCTGCCGGAAACACAGGGACACAGTCACTTGCCGTTATGGTACGTTCACTTGCAACAGGGTCTTTTGAAAAGAAAGGTCTCTGGCATACGATCAAACGTGAATTTGGCACTGGTGTCATGCTTGGATTGTTTTGTGCGATCGTGTTAGTGATTGTTATCCCGTTCTTATATGGGAGCTATATGCTCGCACTGATCGTTGGCGTTTCCTTATTCTTAACGTTAAGCATTGCAACAACGGTTGGAACGATCGTGCCGATTATTATTACAAAGTTAAAGTTAGATCCAGCGATCGCATCCGGCCCATTCATTACGACCGTTAATGACATTTTAGGCTTACTCATCTACTTTTCAATCGCAACATCACTCTTGCAGTATTTGTAGCTGGAGACACCCTAGCCGGGGAAAACTACATTATGAATGTCATTGAATAAGGGCATGGAGAAATGAACTCCATGCCCTTATTTTCAATTTTACTTTAAATGTAATACTTCAGATACTTTATCGGAGAGCTGCAAATGACTTTCCGTTACATAAATAGTGAGAAATAATATAAAGAATGATATAGACAGGAAAAGAATATATATGCTCCCAATTCAAAGGTTCATAAATCTCAATCCAAATAAAGAAAGGCTCAGCTACAAAGGCTGCTATGAATCCAAAAATGATCCCTTTTATGAATGGGTTTATATTAGGCTTTACTTGGAGAAAAAACATGGTAACAACAGGCATTAAAGATAAATCCCAAGGAATAAAGGCAGGGATAAAGGGAATTACTTCGTACTTATAAATCCAAAGCCCCAATTGAATGCCAAGAGAATCTAACCACGATGCTATAATCATCATAAAAAAACCAGCTGTTAACAAACGCAATGAACTTTCTTTCTTCCTAAGTATGAGCCAAGCAATCCAAGGAGTAAGCGTCAACCCAATTCCTACCCACCATTGCCAAGTAAATACAATAGATTCAATCCATATTTGTATTTGTTCGTTGTTTATTTTATGAATTTGTTCAAACAATTCCTGAATGCGTATTAAGTCTTCATTCATTATGAGCGTAAACTCCTTATTGTAACCCAACGAATAAAATGATTTAATTGCCTAAGCAGTGTGTTTGGCATCTTGCTTAGGAAAGAGAGCACTAATAATGGAGTTACTATCGTTATATGTACTATTCTAAGGACTAACCACTGTGCTCCGCTAGTAGGGACAAATTCCCAAATAAGATGTCTTCTACATATTAAATAATATATGACATTAACCGAACTAACAAAAATCATATTTTTGTAATATTTAGGAATATCGCGCCAAGAATTATTGAAGATGCCTAACAATATAACGCTTAGTACCAAAACAAGGTGTCTATTTCTGTTTTTTCGTTTGTTCCTCATTAAATACACATACCCTCTTTTTTTACTTAATCATTTGGAATGCCTTTGTAATATTGGAAGTATCAATAAAAACCCCCTGTATCTCCCATTTTAGTATTTAATGAATACTATTTTTTATACTCGATCCTTTGCAAAATCCTTTTTCGTTCCGCTCTTACACCCGTTAATGCAATAAGAAAAGTGAAGTTAATTGAACTTATTTTTAATTAATTTAATGATTAAGCATAAACCCATAATTACTGAAATAATGTATCCAATATAAAATAAAATTCCATTTATAATTGCAATTAAATCACTGGGCTGTTCGTTTACAGTTCTCGCATAATAAGGTTAAAGACATTAAACCAAGACCAACAATAAAACAAATAAATATACTGAGTGTTTTAATAGTAACCCTTCCCATCAACGTTTCTAAATTATGCTCCATAACAAAATACGGAATTACCATTTATACCTTTTTATTGATTAGGAACATAAAGAGGGTTGTTTGGTCCTTGAATTTACGTTATTAAAGGGCACGCTAGATTCCTAATAGCGTGATTAAAAATTCGCGCACCAGTACACTTTTCTCTAGGAGGCACACAATGAGATTTTCAGGTGTAGGTTTAGTTATGCTAGCCGCTATATGCTGGGGTATTAGTGGGGGAATTGCCGCTATTTTAATGAACAAGGGCTGGGATCCTAGTGTAATTTCCCTTTACCGAGGGGCTGTTGGATTTATATGTTTTTTCGCGTGGTTTCTCTTTTGTTTTAGACAAAATTGGATCTTCTCTCCTCGTTTATACATATGGTCCCTATTGGCAGGGGTTGGTGTTGCTGGAAATTTCACTTTTTATTTTCTCAGTATCCAAGCCTCAAGTATTGCTATTGCCGCTACTTTAATGTACACCGCACCTCTCTTTGTCCTTTTAGTCTCCTTTTTATTACGAATAGAACGTTCGACTTGGTTTAAATGGGGGTGCATTTCCGCTGTACTTATGGGGATTATCCTGCTTACTGGTGCCTACAACACCGAATCGATTTCAGTGAGCTTTCTAGGCACGGTAGCGGGGCTCGCTTCTGGACTGTCCTATGCTTTATTTATATTCGGGTTTAAAAATGCCTCTTCTATCGGAAAGCCGCAGACCACCTTAACTATCGCTTTTTTTTCATTTTGTCTCATCCTTTTTCTTTTTACGGACAATGATGAAGTAGCTAGTGTGATCACGTCAAGTGACATAGGATGGTTTCTTCTATTAGGGATCGTGGGCGCTGGAATTTCATTTATACTTTATGTGATTGGAATTCGATGGACTGCCCCAACAACTGCTTCGATGGTCGCTATGGTAGAGCCGGTAACAGCTTCATTATTTGGCGTTCTGCTTATCGGAGATCATTTGACGATCATTCAACTTCTTGGAATGGTGCTCATCCTGGTTACGATCACCGTACTTAGTGTGAAGCAGTCCGAAACGGAGAAACATACAAAAGTCACAAACACTTAGAACTGGCCTTATTTAATTATGTCCATTGGTACAATTACATTCAAATTCATGGAATGTTAAGCTAGCTAATCCCAATAGAATTCAAAAGAGAAACACCTTAAAAAATTGTCTCGTTCTGTGTTGATAATGCACCGACCAAAGGGAATAAATAGACTTGCAACTGACAAAATCTTAATATGAAACTTAAAAATTAGGAGCAGTGATACCAGCCAAAATGATTAATAATGATATCGATGCAACGATCGCAGGTTTGATCGATGCTGTATCGTCTTTTCCTAACGTGATAATCGCATATATTGATGAGAAAACAAACACAAATGGCCAGATAAACCAAGTCCAATAATAAAAAATACCTATGCTTTGCATCAAACCTATGAACACCCTTTTTCTCCCCCCTCTTAATTACCGATACTACAAAACTACTTTGATCGTTATACCCGCTACAATTTTATAATTACTTCGCTCATTACAGCAAGAACCTCTTGCCGATCGACAAATCTAGTTAGTGACCACTTATGATAAAATAGCTGTACAAAAGTTTGTTAGGTGTGAGTACCATTGAACATATTCGAAAAACTATATACTGTTATTATCTTGTTCGCGGTTGTCATCGGGATTAGTCTAGGACAAGTAGAGGGAATACGCACGAATGCAGAAATCGCCATCACTCCTTTATTAGTAGCGATGCTCTATGTGACGTTCTTACAAATTCCTATCGCAGAGATCAAGAAAGCTTTTAAAAACATCAAATTCACCTATACTGCAGTAATCATCAACTTTGTCTGGACACCTCTATTCGCCTGGCTGCTTGCGATGGTATTTCTAGGTGACCACCCGGCATTATATATTGGCTTTATTATGCTCATGGTCACACCATGTACGGATTGGTACTTAATTTTTACCGGAATTGCAAAAGGAAATGTTGCCTTATCAACGGCCATCCTCCCTCTAAACTTACTCTTGCAGGTCATTTTACTACCGATCTATCTACTTATTTTCGGAGGCACAACAGGGGTTATCGAACTAGCTTTTCTCGTCGAGAGTATATTCCTTATACTCTTTATCCCTTTAGTCTTGGCCGTTTTAACAAATGTGTTATTAAGACACAAACCTCAGGTAAGGGAAAACCTTATCTCCAACCTTAGCATGTTACCGATTCTTTTCCTAAGTCTCGCGATTGTAGCGATGTTCGCTTCACAAGGTCAACTGTTACTTGCTCATTTAGAATTAATCTGGTTGATCACAATCCCGATCCTTTTATTTTTCATAGTGAACCTTTACGTTAGTCAAAAGGTAGGGCAGCTGATGAAATTCTCGAACCCGGCTCGAACGAGTTTGAGCTTGACGACTTTAGCAAGAAATTCGCCTATTGCCCTAGCGATTGCAATGACCGCATTCCCAGACCAACCATTAATCTCTTTAACACTCGTGATCTGTCCACTATTGGAATTACCGATTCTCGCGATCATCACTCAGGTTTTATTATTCATCTCAAAAAATTGAAAGCACGCATCACTAGTAACGATGCGTGCCCTTTTTAACTTTCATCTTCGCTGTATGAACCATCTTCCTCAGGTCTATATTCTAAAATATCCCCAGGTTGACAATCGAGGGCTTTACAAATCGCCTCTAAAGTCGACAATCGAATCGCTTTTGCCTTTCCATTTTTCAGTATCGAAAGGTTCGCCATCGTGATTCCAACCTTCTCTGACAGTTCCGTCACACTCATTTTCCGTTTCGCCAACATCACATCAATATTGATTATTATTGCCATGTTAATCACCTCAGACCGTTAAATCATTTTCTGATTTTATATGAATCGCTTCTTGTAGAAGTCTTTGGAGAACGGCTGCAAAAACTGCGATTACCATTGATGCAAAAATTAACACCATGCCAATTATGATGATACCTGGGGCATCATCAATCTCCGCGATGAGATAAAAGAGTGGCATGCCTAACACATATAAGATACTGATTGTGATGGCACAGTATTTTATCTTCCTTAAAGCTTTTACAGAAATGGAAGAAAAAGCTTTATTCTGATCAATATAGCTTAAAAGTTTAAACGCTTGATACAGAGCAAAGTAAAAAGGTATTGCTGTTGCATACAAATTGATTAGCACAAGATATTTTATAAAAGCCATATCGGGATACAATTCTGCTGCAAAATTCGCGATCCTAGGCACCAAAAATATGCACAAAATAAGAACTGGGATTCCAATAAGAATAACAGCAATCTTTAAAAAAGCTGTCGATCCTCGTTTCATAAAAAGCACCTCACTTCGTTTTTATAACAATGATCATAACATATTTTTATTGTTTTACGATAAAAAGTTATTGTTATTATGATATTATTATTGTTATAGACCAAAAACAACACCCTTTTTAAGGTATATACTTTCACTCCAACAGAGTCTCAAAATGACAGTAATCTAAAAAGAGGTCCCCTCCTAACTAAAGAAAGGGACCTCTGAAAAATCATATGCGCTCTCGCCGGTGTACCTTATTACAATTTCATTAGTATGACAATGCTTTTAACTGCCGATAGCTCGTTGTTGCTTCTGGCTGCCATGGAATGACAACCGTCTGCTCAGCTAATTCGCTTGTCACCGTCTTAATCCATGGGAGCTCTGCAGCTGCTCTCATGTTTAAAAGTGGATCACGGGTATCTGTGACAACAAAGCTTTGATTAATTACCCACCAGCGCGGCGTGATGTTCGCGCGCTCAAGGTCAAGCTGTAATCGTCGCGCTTCATGAACAGGCGTTGCTTCAGGAAGCGTCACAATGACGACATCCGTTTCTTGCGGATCGCGCAAACGCGGCAACAGCTTTTGTACCGATTCAGGCACCTCACCCGTCGAGCGCTCGATCTCCTTATGGTACGACTGCGCTGAATCAAGCAGCAGAAGGGTATGTCCGGTAGGCGCTGTATCAATAATGACAAAATCATCATCCGCACGATCAACAACATTGGCAAACGCCCGAAAAACAGCGATTTCTTCTGTACATGGGGAGCGCAGATCTTCCTCAAGGTATTCAAGCCCACTCTCATCAAGGGTCTTCCTTGCTTCGGCTAACACTTCCTCACGGTAATTGCTTACCTCTGCTTCTGGATCAATCCGGCTAACCGTTAATGTTTCACCAATTTTGTCGTCCTCAAACAGCAACGATAAATGCTCGGCTGGGTCCGTTGTCGTCAAATGAACATTATGTCCTTTTTCCGCAAGCCCAACTGCAACCGCAGCAGCAACGGTCGTCTTACCGACCCCGCCTTTTCCCATCGTTAACAAGACACCACTCTGCTTTTCTTCGAGCTCTTCAACAAGCTTCTCTAACCCACGCGTATCGACTTCCTCATGGTCGTTAATGACGACCTCACGCTTTTGATCCTTATCCGTAAATAACGCTCGCAGCGCTTCAATGCCTGTGAGCTGGTAAGGCACAAGTGGAAGCTGATAACTTGGAAGTTGCTGCAAGTTAGTAGGAAGCTCACCCAACGCCTCCTGCTGCTGTTTATAAAACGCTTCAGATACCTTGTCCCCACTAACAAACTCAGACACCTGTCCATTGATCAGAAGCAGTTGATTTTCAAGACCGACAGTCATTAATTCGTTTGACGCACGCCCCGCCTCATACAAAGCTGAGTCATTCGGCCGCGAGACGAGCACTAGGGTTGTCTTGTCTTTATTGGCAAGGGCTTCTACCGTTGCTTCATATAACTTTTTCTTCTCTGCTAGCCCTGACAAAGGACCAAGACATGAAGCTCCATGCGTACTTTCATCTAAAAAGTTCGACCACGCCGTTGGCAGTTGTAATAATCGAAGCGTATGCCCAGTTGGTGCCGTATCAAAAATGATATGGTCAAATTCCTCCGCCTTCTCACGACTTGTTAATAGCGTCGCAAATTCATCAAACGCCGCAATCTCAACCGTGCACGCTCCCGATAATTGCTCTTCCATTTGCGCAACGACCGGTGCTGGGAGCTTGTCTCGGTATGGACCAACGACCTTTTCACGGTATGCTGCCGCGGCTTCCTCTGGGTTAATGTTGATTGCGGATAATCCTTTAACCTCAGGGAGCGGCGTAACTCTCGAGCCTATTTCCGTTTCAAACACATCTTGTAGGTTAGACGCTGGATCTGTGCTGACAATTAACACCCTTTTTCCGCGTTCAGCGAGGGCAACAGCTGTGGCACATGCGGTTGACGTCTTGCCGACCCCGCCTTTTCCAGTAAAAAAGAAATATGGCGTTAACGGGATCGTCTCAAGTTGAAATCGTTCCGTCATCGGAATCTCCTCTTTTCATTGTTAAAGTAACTTTATGTTTGACGACTCTTCTTTTTTACTCAATTCACTCACATCGATGTTACACCAGCTCGCAAGCTCTTCATTTGTTGGATACTGGCCAGCATACTTCACTTCACCATTGACAAGCACGGCTGGCAAGCCTTCTGTCCCTTTTTCCTCCAACAGCGCTTGAACCGTCTCATTTTCAACAAAAGCATCTGGTTCCGATCCTAAGTTATAACGAGTAATATCAAAGCCTTTCTTTTCTAGTAAAAACAAAGCTGTCGCCACTCGTGCCAATTCAGGATCAACACTCGGTCCACACACGCCTGTTGGACAACACATCGCTGGATCAAAGATTTCAATTTTCACCACGCTAGCCACCCTCTCTTATTTTCCTGTTTCTGAAAATTGTTTAATACGCTCACCAATTTCATCGCGGACACGTTGAAAGAAAGCCCATTTCTCCTCTTCTGTTCCTTCCGCTTTCGCTGGATCATCGAAGCCCCAATGTACTCGTTCTTTATTTGGAGGTGTTGCTGGGCAAACATCATTGGCATGACCGCATAATGTCACCACAAGGTCTGCTTTGTTTAAAATCTCAGGATCAATCGTATCGGATGTTTGGTCTGAGATATCAATATCAACTTCTTTCATCGCTCTGACCGCATTTGGATTGACACCATGTGCTTCGATTCCAGCTGAGTAGACATCATATTTGTCCGATAGATAGTGCTTTCCCCATGCTTCTGCCATTTGACTGCGGCATGAGTTTCCTGTGCATAGAAAGTAAATGATTGGTTTTGACATGATGTATCTCTCCTTATTTTATAAAATGAGTAATAGCCATAAATAAAGGCCGACTAAGGTAATAAATAGTGTTGGTACAGTTAGAATGATTCCTACTTTAAAGTAATATCCCCAAGAAATCTTGACGCCTTTCTTTGCAAGAACATGAAGCCATAATAAGGTTGCAAGCGAACCAATCGGCGTAATCTTTGGCCCAAGATCGGATCCGATCACGTTGGCATAGATTAGCGCTTCACGTGTTGCACCAATCGTGTTTGTATCGGCAATCGCTAACGCATTGATCATCACTGTTGGCATGTTATTCATGATCGATGACAAGATCGCGGCAATGAATCCCATCGAGATCGTCCCTACAAACAGACCTTGATCGACCGCTCCTTGAATCACTTGCGCTAGCAATCCGGTTAAGCCGACGTTTTGTAAGCCATAGACGACGACATACATTCCAATCGAGAAAACAACGATCGCCCACGGCGCATCTTTAATGATTCCAGTTGTTTTTAACTCCTCGTTACCTGCACTCATCACCCGGAAAATCACATAAAAGATGAGAGCGATCGGCATCGCGACTAATGATACGGGTAGATGAATAAATTCACTTACAAAATATCCAATTAATAAGAACGCTAAAATGTACCATGAGAGCTTGAACAGTCGCTGATCTTTAATTGCTTCATGTGGTTTTTTCAGCTGGCCCATGTCATACTGCTTCGGAATGTCTTTACGGAAATACAAGTAAAGGACGAGCATACTGGCCCCGAGCGCAAAAAAGTTTGGCACAATCATCCGTGTGGCATACTCGACAAAGCCAATCCCGAAGAAGTCAGCCGAAACAATGTTCACAAGGTTACTAACAATTAGCGGTAAAGACGTTGTATCAGCGATAAACCCACTTGCCATAATAAACGGCAAAATCATCGCTTCTTTAAACTGAAGTGCCCTGACCATTGCGAGGACAATCGGTGTTAAAATCAGCGCCGCACCATCGTTGGCAAATAAGGCAGCAACAACTGCCCCTAGAACCGATACATAGAAAAACATTTTTAAGCCATTACCCTTCGCAAATCGCGCCATATGTAGGGCTGACCATTCAAAAAAGCCAATTTCATCAAGGATTAAGGAAATAATAATCACCGCAACAAACGTTAACGTTGCATTCCAAACAATCCCTGTTACGGTTTGGACATCACCGAAATCAACGACGCCAGCAATTAATGCTAGTGCCGCACCGATCGTCGCTGACCAGCCAATCGAGAGCCCCTTCGGCTGCCAAATGACAAGGACAAGCGTAAATAAGAAAATCAGTGACGCTAATAGAACGGAACTCAAAAGTTCACCACTCCTTTCGTTTGGTTAGTTGGTTAGTTTTTAGTGGTTAGTGGTTAGTATCTAGTGGTTAGTTGGTTAGTTGTTAGTCACAGCAGTTGACTCGTAAGCCTTGTTCGGCTAGTGCTTCTAACTTTTGTTTTTGGTCTGGTAGATGGTTAATCAATTGTTCGACCATTGGATAAGCCTCGTGATCTTTGTTTGCTTTATAGAAAATCCATTGCCCGCGACGCTCTTCATTGACTAAGCCAACGTCACGGAGTTTACGTAAATGTTGGCTAACAGCTGGCTGACTCATTTGAAAAAGCTCAACAAACTCACAGACACAGCATTCATCTTCAAGCACAAGTGCTATCATCGTTAAACGTGTTTTATCACCAAGAAGCTTTAATATCTTAGCAGCTGTTTCAACGGTTACGCCCGCCTCTTTCATTTCAACCACCCCTTATTCGATTCTCGTTTATTATATAAGTATATGCTTATATACGCAAATGTTAAGTTTTAACCCCCACTGCTTCAAAAGAGGCGGAGTAACTATACTCACTCCACCAACGTTCCTTCATACGAGGCAACCTTTATATGAACGAAAGTAAAAATCCACCGACAGCACCAGTGAGGACGATCACCCATGGTGGCAACTTCCAAAAGACGAGCATCGTAAATAAAACGGCTGCAAAGGCAAAGTCAAGCGCAGATAAAATCGAACTCGTCCAGATCGGGTGATAAAGTGCGGAAATGAGAATCCCAACCACCGCGGCATTCACGCCCATGAGCGCCCCTTTTACTTTTGTGTTTCGACGTAATGAATCCCAAAATGGTAACGTCCCTAAAATCAGTAAAAACGCTGGTAAAAAGATCGCCGCAGTCGCAAGTAAGCCCCCTTTCCAGCCATTAATCACTGCCCCGATGTAAGCAGCAAATGTAAATAACGGTCCAGGAACAGCTTGCGCAGCCCCGTAACCAGCAAGAAATTCTTCTTCACTTAACCAGCCTGTTGGGACAAATTCTCTCTCTAGCAATGGTAAAACGACATGGCCACCACCAAATACAAGTGAACCTGCCCGGTAAAAACTATCAAATAATGCCACCCAATTTAACGCAGTCGCTTCCCTTATAAACGGTAAGACAATTAACAAGCCAAAAAATAGCGTTAAGCAAATCGCCCCAAAGCGACGACTAAGTGGGAAGTGCGCCTTTGACGCTTTGTCGTCAATCGTTTGCTGACGATATAATAGAAAGCCGACAAATCCAGCTAAAAGAATGACACCGACTTGCGTAAACGCGGTTTGCCACAGTAACGTGATCACAAGTGCACAGACGGCGATTGTCCTGCGCTGTACATCTGGTGTTAAATTTTTTGCCATTCCCATAATCGCATGAGCAACGACGACAACAGCCACAATTTTTAAACCGTGAATCCAACCAGCATCCGTAAAACCGACCGAATGAAGCAAAAGGGCAAATAAAATAAGTGCAATCACCGATGGTAATGTGAACCCTAAAAAGGATACAATCCCACCTAAAACCCCAGCTCGCATAACGCCAATCCCAATCCCAACCTGACTACTTGCAGGTCCGGGTAAAAATTGACATAATGCAACTAAGTCAGCATAACTTTTTTCATCCAGCCACTTTCTTCGCTGAATGTATTCATGATGAAAGTAGCCAAGATGTGCCACTGGCCCACCAAACGACGTAAACCCGAGCCTCGTTGAGATGAGAAAAATCTCGACTAACCGTTTCCACGTACTTTCTGTTTGTTCGTTCATACATCACCCATCCTTCTTTTTTCATCCACAACAAATGCCTTTTCTTGTTGCAGTCAAAATCGTAACAAATGATAAGCATATAAACAATTGCTTATATACAAATTTAATAATATCTTTACAAAAATCAAGTGCATCGGTTTGCAATCATTTGTATAATGAGGGCACGAAAGATTCCCTTTCTTTACCATCCCTTTTTTCAAAAATTTTTATGCTGCTGAAGGTGGGGTACTATTGGAAATAAAAACAATCATCGCGATTGCTATTGGCGCAGCGGTCGGTACGATTGCGCGTTACAGCTTAAACATCTATACATTAGCTGCCGGCTATCCGATCGGAACGGTGATTGAAAACCTAGTCGGTAGTCTTTTACTCGGGTTTCTTACCGGATTTTTTATTCACCATATTCCTAAAGACTGGCTAAAAGCGGGGCTCGGTGTCGGTCTTTGCGGAGGATTTACGACGATGTCAACACTCGCCGCTGATACACTACTGATTTATAATCAGATGAACGTCTTCCAGTCCCTGCTTTATGTTCTCGTATCGTTTGGTGGTGGGGTAGCTTTTGCAATTCTTGGTTACTTAATAGGTGACAAAGCTGGCGCCCGAAATAACGAACGAAAGGTGGCGCGCTCATGAACATACTACTATTAGCTTTAGGCGGTTCACTTGGGGCAGTTGCTCGTTATTTGCTCGGACTTTTATTCATGAAGACTTTTCCAAAGCCACCAATTCCGATTGCGATGCTTATCGTCAATCTGATCGGCTCACTTGGTCTCGGTTTATTTTTTGGACTTTATTTTGCTGATATTCCACTAGGCGCTTATGATGATTCTCTTTATCTATTTCTAGGTATTGGCTTTTTCGGTGCGTTCACAACGTTTTCAACGTTTAGTACAGAAGCGATGCAGTTGTTGCGTGACAAAAAAACGAAGGGCTTTGTGCTCTACAGCATGATTTCAATCATCGGCTCGATTTTTGTGTTTGCTGTCGCATTTATGATTAGTGCACTAATGGTTTCATAATCTCCTCTTTGTATTTTCCATTCTGAGGCGGTGCGCACTCTTTACCAACAAAAAAACAGGGCATCTCAAAAGGTCATATTCCCTTTTGAGATGCCCTATCATCCTCAAGAAGTTATAGTTCACGCACGACAGTTATCATTCTGGAATCATATAGCCGTAACTTTCCATGATCGGCGTACCGACCGGTCCAAAAATAAACGCAATAAAATCAGATGCAAGCGGTTCTTTCTCAGTTCGCTCAATGACGGCAATCGTTTGCTCGATCGGCTCATGCAGTTCTTCATCGAGTTCATAAAAATTCACGCTATCCTCATCTGTAAGTGAACGAGCGATAATTGCCACTTCCGCATTACCGGTTTCGATGTAGTTTAACGTATCGGTAATGTTTCTCCCATAAACGAGCTTACTCTCGATTTCTTCATAAACCCCTGCCGATTGCAGCGCCTGTTTCGCAGCTAAACCGTATGGTGCATGAGCTGGATTCGCAATCGCAATTCGCTCGACTTCCGGTAGAAGCAAATCACCTGGCGTTTCGACCCCTGGTGCATGAACAGTTGTTGCTAAACCGATGCGTCCGAACGCATACGTTTGCAACGTTTCACTAATGAGCAGATTGTTTTCATCTAAGTTTTCGATAAAACCCCGATTAGCAGCCGCAAACACATCAAACGGTGCACCATTTTCAATTTGATCAGCCAACTGCCCAGTCGATCCAAAGGTAAATGTCACCTTTGTCCCCGTTTCTTCTTCAAAGCGTTCACCAAGTTCAGCAAATGCAAGCGCTAATCCTGACGCCGCCGCTACTCTTAACTCAGGTTGTTCCTCGTCAGACGTAGAAGGCGGTGTGGAGGTCCCCCCTCCACAGCCTGCAATCACCAAGGTGAACAATAAGACAGTGGCATGTAACATACTTTTTTCTATTGTTTGTCTCATAAACTTTTTTACTCCTATTCACTCTATTCCTTCAAAACACTAGGTTCGTTATATGCAGCATGCGGACCATGGTTCGTTATTTCATGGAAAACTAGCTAACTGGCACTTTGAGAGGACCCTAGTTCCGCTATTCACTACATCTTAACCTAATTCCACGCAACTTTGCTCAAATAGCGGAACGAGAGTCCGGTTCCTAGTGATCATATGCCATTTTCGTACAAATAACGGACTAAGGGTCCACTTCACCTGCACTGGAAACATACAACCAGTTGCTCACCAGCACTCAAATCATCGTAAATTCGAACCCCTGATCTCTCACCTTATCAATTATCTCAGGCAGTACTGTGACCGTTTGTGCTAGCTCATGTAAGAGAATGATTGAACCACCTCTCACATGATTGGCAACGTTACAAATGATTTGACTTGGGTCTGCTTTTAATTCCCAATCATAAGATGAGATGTCCCACATCACTGGGGTTAACCCAAGTTGCGAGATTGCAGCCATCGTATCTTCATTATACCTGCCAAATGGTGGCCTAAAATAACGAACCGGCTCACCAGTGATCGCTTCAATTTGCTTGACGCTCGATTTGACCTGCTCATATTGTTGCTGTCGGTCGAGCTTCACTAAGTTTTTATGGTTATGAGCGTGCGAGCCGATTTTATGTCCTTCCGTTAACACTCGCTGCCACGGTCGTTGATCATGTAGCAATCGTGATTGCCAGAAAAAAAGTGCCGGAACAACTTTTGCTTGTAAAAGGTCTAAAATTTCATCTAAATACCGACTTGGTCCATCATCAAACGTAAGGACCACCTCATGTTCACTCGGTCTGACTTGATTGATATTTTTCAACCAACGACTATCTTGAAGATCGTACACGACCCCTTGATTAACTACTCATGGACTCTGATGCATAATTACACCCCTGTTTCAAATCGAATTCCCCCTCTCAATTCTATTATAAACCGTACGCCATCTAATTCCAAAGCCTCACTTCTTTTATAAATAAACAGCCTCCTCCCATCCTTGAACCTACCTCTCCTTCTTCAGGGCCTTTCCCACTACCTTCTATCAAAGGCGGTGCGAGTAAGCGTACTTCTCTGAACACTCTCCACTGTTCGCGCACTCCGCCCCTTGTCCCATCCTCGAACCTACCTCTCCTTCTTCAGGGCCTTTCCCACTACCTTCTATCAAAGGCGGTGCGAGTAAGCGAACTATCTCTGAAACTCTTCACTGTTCGCGCACTCCGCCCCTTGTCCACTATTAAAAACGCGAATACTTAAACGTATCCGCGTCGTTAGCAAAGGTTATTCACTCTCACATTGCTTTTTCATCCGTTCCTCTTGATCAAGAGATTGGAAAAAGACTTCAAAAGTCGTTTTTGGATCTGCTTGAATCTTAGCTACATACTTGTCCTTAGCATCATCAGGTAAGTGCTCACTTTTTGTGATCCGATCGATGATATACTCACGGCTCAGTTGCTGAATCTCTTTGTTTTTATGTAGCGATTCCTTATACAATGCTACACCTAGGGCCCCTAATAACGAAAACAGTAAGACGAAGATGGTTAGTCCACTCGTCCCTGTACCAAAAATGAGGTAGTACAAATTAATGATTGAAAAAGAAATCATCGACATCGATAAAAAGATGAAAATCGTACTCTTTTTTACAGCTGGTGCGATCAATTTCTGAATTTTTTCAAGTTCATTTCTCGTATATCTAGGAAATTTATTTATATTGAAAGAAAGCATCTTATCACCTCTTGAGGTTTATCCATTTCTCTATCAATCTTTGTATCTAACTCATATGCTCATTACGCATAAGTCAGCTTCACACGCTTACAGACCGTTGCATTTACTCCTTGATCTTGTAATAGCTTTACAATCTCTTCCATTGATTTTCTTTTTTTCACATGATCAATTTTATCTGTTGTTGATTTACTATCATAATTCCTATCACTGAAATTCGTGTACACCATCATTCCTAGCACCTCATCCAGTTGTTTTATAGTTTCATTATAAAATTGAAGTATGAACTGAATATGAACTCCAAGACACCGAACCTAAAAACAGTCAAGTGCGTCGCACCAAAAACGACCAACCTTAAGGCTGATCGTCTCCTTCACTCTTAATCGGAATTGTCACCGTAAATGCCGAACCGACACCTGCTTTACTCTGTACAGAAATCGAACATCCGTGTAGGTTTAATATTTTTCTTACAATCGAAAGCCCAAGTCCATTTCCTTTAACCGCACTGCTACGTGCTTGATCGACCTTATAAAATCGTTCATAGAGATGAGGAATGTCTTCTTCTGGTATTCCTTTTCCCGAATCTTTAATGGTGACATTAAGCTCTTCATCATCACTTTCAAGCAAAATCTCAACAGTCCCATCTTCTTCTGAATACTTAATCGCGTTCGTAATAAGATTTAGCCAGACTTGTTCAAATAAATCTTGATCCGCATACACCTCATGTGCTGCTAGCTCTAAGTTGATGTGAATATTTTTTTCACTCCAGAGCGGCTCGGTAGCAACGACCGTTCGTCTAATTTGTTCATCAATCCGATACGTTTCCGGGTGATACGGATGATGCTCTGAGTCAAGCGAGGCGAGCTGCAATAAGTTTTCACCTAAGCGCGAAAGCCGGTCTGATTCCTGATAGATGATATCCAAATACTCTTTTTGATGTTCCTTTGGAATGACATCATCTCGCAACGCTTTTGTGAACCCTTTGATCGATGTCAGTGGCGATTGAATTTCATGAGAGACATTACTCACAAAGTCATCTCTCATTTTATCGATTTTTCCTAATTCAGATGCCATATGATTAAAATTCGTAATCAATTCACCAATCTCATCTTTGTTTTTACTTTTTAGACGTACGTTAAAATCTCCCGTTGCTACCTTTTGTGCTGCGCTCGATAACTTCTTGATTGGCGTGACGAAATAGCGAGAGGCGAATAAAATTAACCCACTTCCGATCAATAAGACAAGAAAGAGCGCCACTAATGTAATCCGTTTTAACGTGTTCACTTCCTCACCATAATTAAAGGTGACAAATAAAGCATACGGTTCATTGTTAATTGTAATTGGAATCCCTAGTACTCTAGTCTCTTCACGTTCTGCATACGGCAGAGCAACCGGTGAATCATGCGGTGAATGCACGACTTGCTGCGCAACATCCCGAGCGACGGTAAACGTAGGAAACGTCCCGGTGTAGTTTTCACCTTGCTCATTGACGATTAAAATTTCAAGGTTAAGCTCACGTAACGTGTCAACGAGGTCAGGCATTTTATCGTGCTCTGTGATTTCAACCAGATCAACAACCTGTGATGTAACATTGTGAACTTCCTCTTCGAATATGACCTCTTGGTGAAAAAACAATGATGTTATAAAATAGGAAGCCACCAAACTTAATAAAACAACACTAATAAATGTTGCCACAATGCGGAGATAAAGACTTCTTTTCATCACTTACATCTCCTCAAGACGATACCCTAATCCCCTCACGGTTGAAATTGTTACTTCCGGGAACACAATTAGCTGTTCGCGTAACCGTTTTATATGGACATCAACCGTTCGTTCATCGCCTTCATAATCATAGCCCCAGATCTTCTCGATCAGCTGAGCACGTGTAAATATTTTTCCTGGTGAACTAGCAAGCGTAAACAACAGCTCGCACTCCTTCTTTTTCAATGTCAACGATTGCTTGTGTGATTGAACGACAAGACGCTCAATATCAATCGTAATCGAACCGACTTTGACGACTTTGTCAGAGGCCACATTGTAACGCTTTAACAACGCTTTCACACGCAAAATCAGCTCAACAGGATCGAACGGCTTAACTAAATAATCATCCGTCCCAGCGTTAAAGCCCTTCACCTTATCCTTTGATTCACCTTTTGCCGTCACCATCAAAATCGGAATGGTTAAAAATGAACGAATATCTTCGGTTAGCTCAACCCCATCAACACGAGGCATCATCACGTCAACAATCGCTAAATCCACTTGTGTATGCGCAAGCAGGTCTAACGCTTCCTCGCCATCTTCTGCTTCTATTACCTTGTAATGGCTGTTTTCAAGGTATACCTTCATTAATTTTCTAATATGTGCATCATCATCAACCACTAAAATCGTATTCATATTCCTTCCCCCTAGCCTAAAGCTTGTACGAAACGAATAGGAGTTTGACTGAACCCCTTCCACTTTACCATTATCACCACTTTTTCTTCAGACTAGCAAGCATTTATGAACTAGACATGAACTAGAATCACAAAAAAATCAACTTGTACAGCTTATGGTTCTAAAAACTCTAATCAGTCAATGGATGTATAATTTTTCCGATTTAAACGGAAGATAACGATAGCACAAATAGGTAGGAGGAAAATCGATGAATAACAATCATGACGTAGAGTTAATGAGAGAATTAACTGAAACCCAAGGTCCACCAGGCTTTGAAGACAGAGTTTATCATGTAATGAAAAAGCATATTTCAGAACATACACAATCAATTGATCACGATAATTTAGGTAGTATCGTTGGTAAACTAGGCAACGGTGACCCTAAAATCCTAGTAGCAGGACATTTAGACGAGGTTGGCTTTTTAGTCAGTGCGATTACTGATGAAGGCTTTCTCCGCATCAAACCACTCGGCGGTTGGTGGGGGCATGTGATGCTATCACAACGAGTCACTGTCATGACGCAAAGAGGTGATTTAACGGGCGTCATTGGCTCAAAGGCTCCTCACGTCCTCACACTTGAGGAACGAAAAAAGGTCATGAAGATTAGTGATATGTTTGTTGATATCGGAGCAACAAGTCGTGAAGAGGCTGAGAAGTTCGGTGTTGCTGTCGGTGATCCTGTAGCAACGATTTGTCCGTTTGAAGTCCTCCCTAACCAGAACATGCTTCTCGCTCGCAACTGGGATAATCGAGCCGGTTGTTACATCGCACTAAAAGTGTTAGAGCGCTTAAGACATGAACATCTTCCTAACACGCTTTATTCGGGGGCTACGGTCCAAGAAGAAGTCGGCTTACGCGGGGCGGAAACATTGGCACATATGATCAATCCTGACATCGCCTTTGCCTGTGATGTAGGCGTTGCCGAAGACACACCAGGTATGAAACGAGAAAATGGCTATCTAAAATTAGGAAAAGGCCCGATCTTAGGGTTTATGGATCGTTCGATGGTTCCACACCGTAAGCTACGACAAATGGTCGTCAATACCGCTAAAGAATTTTCGATTCCATATCAAATCGATATTATGGATGGCGGCGGAACCGATGCAGGCAAATTCCATCTTGCTCATCGAGGTGTCCCGACCATGGTCGTCAGTGTACCTGCTCGTTATATTCATAGCCATGTATCGATCGTCCATAAAGAAGATCTTGACCATGCCGTCGAACTTTTAGTGAAAGTGATCCAACGGCTCGATAACAAAACCGTTGAAGAGTTAAAAGGCCTATAAGAGACTTTTCAAAAGGGGTGTTTTTCCCCGTTTGAACAGACTTGAAGACAAAGCGAAACCGCTGATATTTAAAAGCTTGCTAGGAGTGTTTTTCCCTAGCAGGCATACAGCGAGTGAGCCATGGCAAAGAACTTCCTTCAAACACAACAAAAGGGCTGTCTCATAGCCAAGCGCTGTCACAGGCACGATTGTTGAGCATCATAATACATCGTGCACTGAGGTGAGCAGTCACTTGGGAGACAGCCCCTTATTTGTCGATCATCTTGACGACGTTATTTTCTCTTACTTATGAATACAGCAATAACAATTGCTACTAATACGACAACGATGAAGATCACCATTAGATTCGAGCCCGTTGTTGTCCCTTCTTCATCACTGCTTTCTTCAACTTCTTCTACAAGATCCGCTTGATCCACTTCTTCATCTGTTGCCGGTGGATCTACTAGCTCTTCTTCTTCCTGTTCTTGTACTTCAGGGCGCTCAACTGTAAACGAGAATTCTCCTTCTGTTATATGCGTGTCCTCTCCGAGAGCTGTCCAGTTCACTTGATAATGGCCATTCTCAAGCGCACCGGGAAGAATGACTTCCATATGGGGACTATCAATTTCCACGCCTTCGATCGCTACCTCTCCGCCATCCTCATCAATGATCTCAACCGTACTTGCTGCTTCTATCCCTGCATCAAATGTTAGTAGAATGGTCCCCAACTCTTCTTCCACTACTTCACCATTTGCTGGGTTCGAAGATTCTAAATGGGAATGGGCAAAAATGGTGTTAGGAATTGCGAAAAGAACCATCAGTGCTGTCATTATAAGCAATGCTTTTTGTGTCATACTTCTTCCTCCTACTCTATGAAATAGATCATAGATAACTTACCATTAATTCAACCATACGTATAGAAACTATCCTCCTTTTTCACAGAGTCTGTTCAAATAGGAGTGGTTTTTCCTTTTTTGAACACGCTCTTACAGTATTGTCACACCTTCAATGACACTGAGATTGATATAAAAAAGGATGCGATTGCTCCTAACAATCACATCCTTTTCGTTTTTTTATCATAGAAATTCACCATTTACAATTTTCAATTCTTATTATCAATTAACAATGGTTCTATCATTGGCATCATCAGCTTATCCACCATGCGCTCGACATAAGCACGATCAAAGGGTTGTCCAATGAATACACTTCGATAAGTGATTAAGGCTGGTCCAATATCAGCAAGTAGATCCAGCTCAGCCTCTGTCAATGTAACGCCTCTCTTTAAAAACGGTTGAACAATCTGCTCAATCGCCTGTCGGTGACGCCAGTAGAAATCATTTTTCAACTCTTTTTCGATTTTCTCATTTGAAGAAGCTGCGGCATAAATCGCAGTCATTGTGTTTTGGTAGTGATCATTGCCACATTGAAAAATAAAGGAAAGCATATCGATCAATTGCTCACGTAGCCCTTTTTTTCGGTTTAATCTCTCCTCTAACTTTTCAAACGGACTAATAAAGGATGCAGCATCAATAACAAGCTCCGTTTTCGAAGACCAACGTCTGTAAATCGTCGCCTTTCCGACCTTTGCCTTTGCTGCTACAGCGTCTATCGTCAACGCCTCGAATCCATTCTCCGCCAATAAATCGAGCGTCGCTGTGAGAATGACTTCATTACGAGACAAATCAAGAGGTCTCCCGCGTTTCATTTCATCTTTTTGCGTCGACATAGGCGTTTACACCATCTTTCATCAGACTCTGCTTAAAACCTGCCTTCATTTTATCATTACAAACCCTTTTTTACAAATACGGAACTGTTGCGTTTCATAATTGATGATGATAAGATAACTTAGCGAAACGAGAGCGTTTCGTATTTAATATATTGGAGGAGAATGCCATGGCTACTACAGTTCAAGATAACGAAGCAGCTAGTAATACGAGTACATCAGAGGGGAATCCGATTCCACTCTTAGCTGTCTTGCTTTCAGGCGCATTCGTCGCCATTTTAAGCGAAACAATTTTAAATGTTGCCTTGAACGCGATTATGGCTGATTTTGGAGTTGCTTCTAGTACAGTACAATGGCTTGTGACTGGCTATATGCTTGTGATTGGAACGTTAATTCCGATATCGGCTTATTTTATGCAACGCTTTACGACACGCCAGCTATTTATTACAGCGATGTCTTTATTTACGATAGGAACAGTGATCTCCGGTGTCAGCCCGGTCTTTGCCGTGCTATTAATTGGTCGTTTGACACAGGCTGTCGGTACCGCCATTATGATTCCATTATTGATTAACGTCATTCTTACCGTTATTCCGATCGAACGTCGCGGCGCAGCGATGGGAATGGTTGGGCTTGTTATTATGTTTGCCCCGGCCATTGGACCAACTGTTTCAGGACTCATTGTTGAAAACTTCACGTGGCGTTGGTTATTTTATTTCATTTTACCGATTTCACTTGCTTCCCTATTGTTTGGGATGAAAGTATTAACGAATATTTCTGAGACATCTAAACCAAAGCTTGACGTGATATCGTTTTTATTATCAATGCTCGGATTCGGTGGGATCGTCTATGGCTTTAGTGCAGCTGGAAAAGGGGACGCGAGCTTTGCCGATCCACTCGTGTTTTCATTTTTACTTGTTGGGTTCATATCTTTAGGATTGTTCAGTTGGCGCCAGTTAAAGCTCGAAACACAACTACTCGATATTCGCGTGTTCCGTTATCCGATGTTTTTACTAGGGCTCGTGATGATCATGCTTGTGATGATGACGATGTTTGCGATGATGCTCGTATTGCCGATCTATATGCAAGGAGCTCTTCTTTTTAGTGCGATAACGGCGGGGATCGTAATGCTTCCGGGTGGTTTATTGAACGGGGCGATGTCGCCGATTATGGGACGCCTCTTTGACCGATTTGGTCCAAGACCGTTATTGATTCCTGGAACGATCATTCTTGCTGTTATTGTCTTTACTTATCGCTATACTCTTCCAGGGATTCCAGTTTGGATTGTGATTGTCCAACAGGCGATCCTCATGCTTGCTGTCGCGATGATTATGATGCCTGCACAAACAAACGGCTTGAATCAACTTCCACAAGAGCTTTACCCGCACGGAACAGCGATTATGAACACGTTGATGCAAGTATCTGGTGCAATCGGTGCTGCCTTGTTTATCTCGGTCATGGAAACAGGTCAACAAGGCTACTTAGATAACAACGGGATCGCTAATCCAACCGGAGAAGAGGCAATCGCCGCTCTTACTTTCGGTTCACAGCAAAGCTTTTCAACCGGCTTTTACATGGCGTTGGCAACGGTTGTGCTTGCACTGCTTGTTCGTAGGAGCAAGCAAGAAACCATGAAAGTCAATTAAACTATAAAAAAAGTAGGCTCCCTCAATGAGGCGCCTACTTTTTTACCAATACCTGCACACTATCCTTGTTTTAAAAGATCCTTTCGAATCGGTGTAAAAACATCAATGATGACACAGTCCTCTAACACCTTGACACGGTGTTCTTCATTCGATGGAACGTATTGGCTTTCGCCTTTACTAATGATCTTCTTTTCACCGCCGACCTCAAATTCAAGGGATCCTTTTTCAAGATAACTTACTTGCTCCTCTGGGTGCTGATCAATGTCACCTTCAAATCCTTTCTCTATCTCCACTCTCACGATCATCAAAGATCCTTCTGAACTAATAATCTCTCTTTTAACCACATAAATCTCCCTTTCATAAATAGAGTTTATTCTGCAAACAGCATCGTTTCTGGGAAGAGTACAATTAATATTAAGACAAATAATACAACTAAAATATATGGAATGACCGCCTTAAATGATCGTTCGATTGATAGCTCACCAATTTTTGCTGCTAACAATAAGCACAGACCATATGGTGGAGTTACTAATCCAATGGCTAAAGAAATGATCGTTATCATCCCTAGAAGAACTGGGTCGACACCGAACTCTAGCGCAATTGGTAAAATAACTGGAATAAACAAAATCATCGCTGGAATCGCGTCCATAAATGTACCAATAAACAAGAAGAAAAGAATAACAATAATGATAAAGATCCATTTACTTGAAATATTATTTGTGAAAAAGTCTGCAGCAACCGCTGACAATTGGTAATATGCCATCAGTTCACCTAACGCACTTGCTGCAGCTAAAGCAAATAATGATAACGAGCTTAATGTTAATGTATCAACTAAAATTCTAGGTAAATCTTTCACCTTCAATGTTTTGTAAATAAACATACAGATTAGCAGTGTGTAAATAGAAGCAAATGCAGCTGCTTCAGTCGCTGTAAACAATCCTGTAATAATCCCACCAATTAAAATAACGGGTGTAAACAAGGCAGGTGCCGATTGCAAAAACAACTTAAGAAACTTTTTTAGAGATGCTCTTTGGTTTTTCGGATAACCTCGTCTAATTGAAAGAATAAAAACGAATATCATCATCCCAAGACCTATCGCTACCCCAGGAATAAGTCCGGCGAGAAATAACGCGCCAACGGAAACATTTGTGAGGCCAGCAAAGATAATCATTGGAATACTTGGTGGTATGATAACGCCCACAGTTGAAGAAGCGGCCGTAATACCAACGGACGTTTCCGTATCATACCCTTGTTTTTTCATATTCGGTATTAACACTTTTCCAACCCCAGCAGTATCTGCCTGTGAAGCCCCAGATACACCGGCAAACATCATCGATACTAGAATGTTTGCATGTGCTA
Source organism: Desertibacillus haloalkaliphilus (assembly GCF_019039105.1). Taxonomy (NCBI): domain Bacteria; kingdom Bacillati; phylum Bacillota; class Bacilli; order Caryophanales; family Bacillaceae; genus Desertibacillus; species Desertibacillus haloalkaliphilus. The sequence continues at coordinate 195,183 of NZ_JAHPIV010000006.1, forward strand.
ATCCTCCACGAATATGACCGACAATCGAAAGGGCAAAGTCGATTAACTTTTGTGAAATTTGACCTGAGTTCATCAAGTTTGCTGTTAAGATAAATAATGGTACAGCGAGGAGAACAAATGAATTTAAACCATTAAACATACTTACTGGAACCGTTACTTCGGGAATATAATCAATATTATAAATGCCTAGTAATGCAACAACCCCGATAACAAATGCAATAGGAACCCCAATAAACATGAGAATGAGAAATGTTGCGATTAAGATTGCACCGATCATTCGTTTACCTCCTCTCTATTAAAATGCTTAATATCATCGATGATGTGTGAAACCAAATAAATCATCATCGTTAACCCCATAATTGGGATCGCAATCCATACATAGCCCATTTTCATGGAAGGTAATGATACCCAGTTATAGTTCCAAAAATTATCAACAGCTATATTACCAAAGTGAAAAATCGCTAAGCTGAATAGAAATAGAACACAATTATTAAAAAGACTTAATATTGATCTCACTTTCCCCTTTAGCTTCCTATAGAGAAAATCAAATTTAAAATGTTCTTTCCTGTTTACCATCACAGCAGCTCCCATGAAAATAGCCCATATAAATGAAAAGTTAGCAACTTCCCCTGTCCAAATGACCGAGATCCCCATGTATCTTGTCACAACTTGAACGATAACTGCTAAAAAAAAGATACATAACATCGTGACGCCTACTGTAAGTTGGATTTTCTCAAGAAATGATACAATCTTTTTCATCTCTCTTCCCTCTTTTCTTCTGCAATTAGACTAACCGAAATGTTTTATAAATTATAAATAAATGCAAGAGAAGTAAGTCTAATTTGCCATTTAAAAAAATATAGGAGGAGAGAACAAATCCCCTGCTCTTCATCCTCCTATGTTAAATCTGTGAATGAACAATGACTATTCTAACTCTCTAATCATTTCTAATAGATGACCTACACCGATTTCTTCTGCTACTTCATCTTGCAATGGTTTTGCGACCTCAATAAATGGTGTACGATCAAGTTCATTTACTTCTGCACCATCATCTAATAAGATTTGTCTGTATTCCTCTTCCTGCTCATATAACGCTTGTCTTTCAGCCTCGACAGAAGCTTCAGCTGCTTCTAAAATGATATTTTGTTGCTCTTCTGTGTACGATTCAAATTTCTGATTGTTGATTAATAAAAATCTTGTTGTATAATCATGTCCTGTTTCTGATGTATACTTTCCATTGTCTGTTTGGTGGTGATTTTGCTGAACAAAGTATGGATAAGCATTCTCTGCACTATCAACTACATTTTGCTGAAGGGCTTGATACAATTCTCCCCACGCTACATCAGTTGGCACGGCACCTAATTGCTTCCAGAAGTCAGCAACGACACCTGATGTTTGCGTACGAATCGTCATACCCTCTAAATCCTCAATAGAATGGATTGGTTCTTTGCCATAATAATGACGTACACCCGCTGTCCAATAACCGATTAACTTAAATTGGTTGTTAGACTTATCTAAAATCGTGTTAGAGATTTCTTCACCTACTTCTCCATCAACAACTGCTTCCCAGTGATCATAGCTTTCAAATAAGTAAGGAAGTGCAAATAAATCAATTTCTCTAATTCCAGTACTACTCATAAAACCAGGTGATACTAAAACAACATCTGCTCCACCTAATTGAAGACTCTCTACAAGTTGAGATTCACTTGTACCGATCGTTCCCGCATGGACTTCAACTTCAATGGCCCCATCTGATAAACTCTCAGCGACTTCTTTAAATTCTAATAAACCATCTTGGTATGGATTTTCAGGATCTGTTTGGTTATGTGCTGCAACGATTTTAATAGACTCTTCTTGCTCTGTACTGCCTTGATCTGAACTACTGTCATCACCATTCGTTTGTTCCGATGTTTGTTCACCACCACATGCCGCTAATACTAAAGCCGATAAAATGAGTACAAAAAACAATGCCTTAAATTGCTTTTTCAATGTAATTTCCCCCTTAACATTTTAAATTTTTCATGTGATCACCCAATGTCTTGTAACAGTCGCTACCGTTGTAACACCTCCTTGACAACGTAATCACTGAATCGTTTAGCTAGACGATTTGCAAACTAGTCCTTCCTCTTAATAAAACGCTTCCATTAAGTTGTAACCTACACATTCGTTTTTGAAAAAACGACTAAACTTCTACTTCCAATCTGATCTTATTCTAAGTTAGCATGACGGTTCGTCATCTCTTCATAGGTTGATTGTTGGTCCTTTGACCGTGTGAGTGAAATAATAATGGCATCAAGGAGAAGATGAACCGATTGATCAAATTGGTTGCCTAACGGTTGAATTGTTCCTGGCTCCTCTGGTCGACGATGTTTCGTTGCTGCTGGAACAACTACGATGCCATCACTGATTTCAGCAATCTTCGAATCTCGATTTGTCGTTACGAGGAACACCTTTGCCTCTGCTTTTTTGGCCGCATTTCCAAGTTGCAAACTAGAGCTTGTCGATCCTGAACCAGAAATTAAAATGAGTAAATCTCCTTTTTCAATGCTAGGTGTGATCGTCTCACCCGTTACGTACACATGAAATCCACCGTGCATGAGACGCATCGCAATCGCTTTGCCCATGAGACCTGAGCGCCCCTCACCACTTATAAATATCCGTTTCGCATTGCGAATTTCATCAGCAAGCGCAAGTGACTCTCCTTCGTCGACATTAGATAAAACCGTTGAGATTTCATGTACAACTGTTTCAATAATGTTTTTCATTCCTTCATCATCCCTTTCAACTTCAAAGCAGCTTCTTGTGGATGTTCGGCACCCGTAATTGCGCTTCCAACAATGATAATGTCTGGTTTTTGATTAACCATTGACGGTAAGGAGTGTTCATTGATCCCTCCAGCCACAGACACTTCAAATGATGCATCCGCTTTCACTAATGAAAATAAATCAGTGGATAACTCTCCTTCTTGTTGCATATCTTTACCGAAATGGAGACTCACAAGCTTTACTCCTAATTGCTCTAACTCAATTAACCGTTTCTGTTCGGTCACACCGAGCAAATCGATCATAATGCTCTTCTGATATCGTTGGGCCACAGCTAAAGTATCAGTAATCGTTTGATTCGCCGAGAAGGCCATCACCGTCACAATATCAGCTCCTGCTTCAAACGCTTGCTTTGCTTCATGTTTGCCTGCATCACATGTCTTCATATCAGCAACAATCGTATGATTCGGATACAACTCTCTAATTTCACGAACAATGGTCATCCCATATTCTTTAATAACACCTGTCCCAACTTCAATCCAATCAATCGCTTCTTTCGTTTCCTCTAGTATTCGAAAGCATTCGCCCCTCGTTAACCGGTCGAGCGCTAATTGAAGTTTCATGATTTCACCTCATCTATCTTTCTATAAATTCTTTTTCACCAAGTTGAACCCTTACATCATCGATATATGGTAAACCTTCATTATCTCCTGAAACACTCACGACCATCGAACCGATCGTATTGGCAAAATGCAACGTCTTCTCTAGTGACCAGCTATTGATCACCCCATACACAAAACCAGCATCAAACCCATCTCCAGCACCAACCGTATCGACTACTTTTTTAGGAGGAACCGGAGGCGCTTCAATCGTTTGGCCATTATGGTAACCCACGGATCCTTTTTCCCCTTGCTTGATCGCAATGTGAGAAATTCCAAATTCCTTACATTTTTCAATGATTGCTGTCGGTTCATTTACACCTAGTAAAATATCAGCTTCATCTGCTCCAGTGAGGAAAACATCTACATCCGGTAAGAGCTCAACAAGCGCTTCTCTCGCCTCATCCTTACTCCATAGCTTCAAGCGAATATTTGGATCAAATGAGACTAATAAGCCATGTTTTTTTGCTAATAAAACCATCTGTTTAATAATCGGTAAGTTATTTTTAGGATCTACAGCTGGGAAGACTCCGGTAATATGTAATAGCTTCGCTTGCTTAAAATACTCTTCATTCAAGGATTCTACAGTCATCGTTGACGTTGGAGATTGCTTTCGATAGTAAAACGTTCGACCACTTCCATCCTCCATAATTTCTTTGAAATTCAATGACGTTGGGTACTCATCGACAAGCTTTACTTCTGAGACGTCGACGCCTTCACCCCGTACAAAATTTAAAATATACCTTCCAAATTCATCATTGCCTAACCGACTCACCCAGCCTGCATCTAACCCTAAACGAGAACATCCTAGAGCAAAGTTCAACTCAGCTCCGCCAACCTTTCGATCGAATGATGGAACATATTTTAAAGGCCCTTTCGTCACAGGGTTAAACGTAACCATTGCTTCACCAATCGTAATGACATCTTTCATTTTTATCCCCTCTCTCACTCGTGACTTACACGCTGTCTCCACGTTCGCTTTACTAATACCTTCAGCAAGAATCTCGTTCTATCAGTGTTGGTTCAAAACGGTAAATATGATTGTCATCTTCATTTTCTTTACCTTGAATTTTATTTAGAAGCAACTCCGCCGCCTTTTTCCCCATTTCAAAAGTAGGTTGAGAGATTGTAGTTAATCTAGGATTATAAAAACTCGCAAATGATACATCATCAATCCCTATTAACGCAATATTCTCTGGAATGCTTACATTGTTTTTCTTAATAAATTTTAAAATCTCAATTAATGCCAAATCATTTCCAGCTAAAATCGCTTCAGGTGGGTCTTGTAATGAGAGCATTTCCTCTATCCCAACATCAAATTGATCGAGTTCCAAACTTTTTATATAGTTCTCATTAACATTAATCCCATTTTCTTGTAGCGCCTGTTTGTATCCTCGTATTCGTTCTCTTCTTGGGGTTAAGTTATGAATAATTGATGTCGTCATAATACTAATCTTTTGATACCCACGTTCAATAAAATGCTGAACAGCTAACGTTGAAGCTTTTTCATTATCCAATACAACCGAAGGAATCGTTAAGTCTGGTATTAATCGGTCCACAAAAACAATTGGATAGTTATCTTTTTGCATTTGTTGCAGAGTCTCGATGTTCCCTCCAGTTGGAAAAACAATAATCCCATCTACTTGTTTTGCGTGAAGCATCTCAATATACTTCTTCTCTTTCTTCGGATCATCATCGGCGTTACATACAATCGTATGAAAATCATATTCATGACAAATATCTTCAATCGCACGAATCACCTGAGTTGAAAAGACATGCAAGATGTTTGCAACAATGACACCAATCGTTGTCGTCGATTTTTGTTTTAAACTCCGAGCAACAATATTCGGACGATAGCCCAATTGTTGAATGGCCTCTTCAATACGTGCTTTAGTTTCTTCACCCATGTACTCATATCTTTGATTTAAGTATTGAGAAACTGTACTTTTTGAAACTTGAGAATGCTTTGCGACATCCGCAATTGTAACCGCTTTCGTTTTCATAAATGATCTACTCCATACTCATTCAGTAAAATGACTTGTTGATTCTTCTTAAACTACCAAACCGTTTTAGTAAATCGGTTTAGTAAACCGGTTTAGTGAAATGATAAAGCAAATGTAAGCGTTTTACAACCCCTTTTTAAAATTTTTGTGAATTTTATTTTAGTTACCAAACTATGATCAGCATCTACAAGTCTCAATGAAAACCTATAAAGTCACGCTTGTAAAAAAAGTAGGCAACCTTTCTAATGAGGTTACCTACCTTTTTTATATCAATTATCTTTAGACCTCGGTCCATGCGTTTTTTATTGCCCTTGACCTAGTGAATAGCCTCTTTCTCCGTTAAATGTGTAGAGGTTTTCAATTTTAATCCAGTTTAAATTTGCTTCCTCTATTCGCTGCAATAAATGGCGGATATCTTGATTTGTTAATTGATGACCTTCTGCTGATTGAAAGCGGCACCGCCAATGATCCGTTGTAAATGTTTCAGGAAAACCACCAGGATATACTTTTACCCCACGGTTTGTAACGACCACTAGTCTACATTCTGGACCTGCGATTGTCTCTAATTTTTGCCCAAGTTCTTCAGACGTTAACGTATTATTTAATAAAAAGACATCTACCCCATCTAATTCTTGAACGACGTCTGGCTTTGCACGTTCTTTAGCTAATAGGGGCATTTGATGTTGCACTTTGTCATCATCTTGACCTGTTGTACTGTATGTAACAGGCTCAAATGTGGACGGTTCTTGACCCAAACGTTCAATGACAGCTTCGGTAAATTCCTGAGAACCAACAGCCGTCCCGCCTTTAGCAATATCTTTTGTAAATACACCATCTTCAATTGTTTTCAGCCAGGCATTATGAACACGAGTCGCTACTTGAGGTTGTCCGATGTGCACGAGCATCATAATTGCCCCATGTAAAAGCCCGGATGGGTTCGCTATCCCTTGGCCGGCAATGTCTGGCGCACTTCCATGGATCGCTTCAAACATCGCACACTGGTCACCGATATTTGCAGATCCAGCCAGCCCAACACTACCTGTAATTTGCGCAGCTACATCAGAAGCGATGTCTCCGTATAGGTTCGGCATCACAACCACATCAAAATCTTGTGGAGTATCAGCAATTTTTGCGATGCCAATATCGATAATCCAGTGATCAGCTTCGATTTCAGGATATTCTTTAGCCACTTCGTCAAACACCTTGTGGAACAGACCATCCGTTAATTTCATAATGTTGTCTTTCGTAAAACAAGTCACCTTATTACGATTGTTCTTCTTTGCATATTCAAACGCATAACGGATAATTTTTTCACTGCCAGGTCGCGTAATAAGTTTTAAACACTGAACAACTTCTGGTGTTTGTTGATGCTCAATCCCTGCATATAAATCTTCTTCATTCTCTCTGACGATGACAAGATCGACATTTGAATGTCTCGTTTTAATGAAAGGATGATAAGAGACATTTGGTCGAATATTAGCATATAAGCCTAACGTTTTTCTGATTGTTACATTTAAACTTTTATAGCCACCACCTTGTGGAGTCGTGATCGGTGCTTTTAAAAATACTTTCGTACGACGTAGGGATTCCCAAGCGTCATCACTAATACCGGCCGATTGCCCCGCTAAATATACCTTTTCTCCAATATCAATAAATTCAGGTTCAATCATGGCTCCAGCGTGTTCTAATATTTTTAACGTTGCATCCATAATTTCTGGACCAATCCCGTCTCCTCTTGCGACTGTAATCGGTTGTTTATTTGTCATCATAAACCTCCTTTAACCCTAGGGTTTCCTGAGGGGTCTGACCCCACTCATGGACATTTTCACCAATTATGTCGTTATCCAGTGGACAAACGCATCTTGAAAACCACTACATCAAATTTTATTTTCTAGAAAGGTTTATGATTAATTTTCGACTCTAGGAAAGCTTATGATTTAAAAAACACAAAAACAATAAATATTCGATCGATCATCAATTAAAATAAAGCAATTTTTGTCATTTAAACCTGGTTGCAATTTTTCACCTATTTTCATCTAAAATATTGATATACCAAAAAAATAGCATACCTTTTCGTTTACGATTGGGTATGCTATCTCATATGCTATTTGTAATGTTTTTCCACGTTACCTGAACTTCTTAAGATTAAAATAGATCCTCAAAACTCCGATCCAGTTAACGCTAAAAAAATAATGCTTATTATTAATCTCTTATTTTAAAGTACCTATTTCTTCAGCCTCCGTGGTGGTAGCGCCATCCACCGTGATGATGTCCTCCGTGATGGCCCCATCCACCGTGATGATGTCCTCCATGGTGTCCCCATCCGCCGTGATGATGTCCTCCGTGGTGGCCCCATCCGCCGTGATGATGTCCTCCGTGGTGATGGCCCCATCCGCCATGATGATGTCCTCCGTGGTGATGGCCCCATCCGCCATGATGATGACCCCATCCTGGATTCCAACCCCATTGCATCGGAAACTGACGATCATAATTATCAAACATATAATACACTCCCTTGTATAGTTTTATTAAAATAGGGTTTTCACCCCTTATTTTTTCATCCTATGAAAATGCCCTTTTATTGATTGGGTGAATACCTATAGGCTCTAACGATGTACAAAATTACTCGTTTTCCTTTGTTAAATGACGCTTTAAACCATAAGACTTTCAACCATTGTTATGACCGTTACGTGATGAAAATTTGATCTAATATCGCATTCCCTAGTTTGAAGTAGAGGGTCTGACCCACTAGCGTTGCATCTATTCGAAAATAAAACAAAAATGTAATAAAAAGTATTTACTAAGCAGAAAAAAACTCCTTTGTAGAAGACTTGTTTTGTTCCCTAAACAAACAAGTCTTCTACAAAGGAGTTTTCACAATGAATAAGAAAAGTATAGGTCAAGAAATGGTCATTCGTCAATGTCTTTTCCTTCTTCCAACTATAGAATTTTCTTACCCTCTAATGGATTATGGAAAGTATAAGCTTTTTACAGAAGCTATGCTTCGTATCTTTGTCGCAGCTCAATTAGATGGATGGGCGTCTTATGCATTCCGTCCTTTTTCCAAAACAAAAAAACCACCAAAATATGTATTTGGTGGAGACGGTGGGACATGTTATTCCAAGCTTTCGCAATGGCACTGACTATATCTTGAACTTAAAATGAAACAATATCAATTTTAAGTCCCTTGGCGTATTATGCAGAATATAGATTTGTCTTTCTGACATGATCCTGCATCCTAGTACTACCGTCAAAGGCAGCCTATAAGTCGATACACGGCTGTTGGATTGCTCCACATACCGCTCGGTATTACCTTATCACCATAGAAGGTGACTTAGACTTCACCGATAAAGCCAAGTTTTCACTTGTGTGTTGCCACACAAGGCGACTATTTCCTAATCGAACCCACGTCCAGAAATAACGGCACTTAAGCTTCTACGAGCGTAGTCACTGTATTAGCGTTTCGCAATCACTTCGGCCCAGAGACAGGCTTCCGTGATGCTAGTCTGATTGGTCTCTTCCTTCGTCCCCAGACGGAGGACAACCGGCGTAGCCCACTTAGAGTGAGTCCCTTACCCTACCACATGGGCGATGGAGGGAGGAACCGCAGAGTGCTATTAGGCAGCTACTGCGAAGTTTTCTTGTTTGTTGCCAGTTATTGGCTTGTGGCGTTTTTACGAGGCCGACCCCCTCGGCTCGCAACTTAAGCTCGAACTATCCCTGTCGAATCCAAAACGTCCCCTTGTATAAGATGTCGTTCAATCAATTAGAACAACGATCATAAGAAGATGTCTGGTGTAAGTTGCTTGTTATTAAGTTATCAACGACCTGACAATAGTTATTATAGCATAACGAACAACCAAAGATCAAATTCCAATTATTAGGTGATAATCTATCCTTTTTGACGCTCACGAAATGCTCTTTCTACTTCACGCTTCGCATCCTTACGCTTTAAGGCTTCACGTTTGTCGTGCTTCTTCTTCCCTTTCCCTAGTCCGATTAAGACTTTGGCAAAACCGTTTTTGATATAGACCTTTAGCGGTACAAGGGAGTATCCTTTTTCTTTCGTTGCGCCAATCAGCTTGCTAATTTCTTTTTTATGAAGAAGCAGCTTTCGTGTTCGCAGTGGATCATGGTTATACCGGTTCCCTTGCTCATACGTACTAATGTGAGCATTGTGTAAATAAACCTCGCCATTATGAATCCGCGCGAATGAGTCTTTTAACTGAATGCGAGCAGCACGAATTGATTTAATTTCGGTTCCTTGTAAAACAATCCCTGCTTCAAACGTCTCTTCAATAAAATAATCATGCCTTGCTTTTTTATTTTGTGCTATGACTCTACCTGAGTTTCCTGCCATTAGAAACGCACCCTTCTACAATGGTCTCATCCATTAATCATAGCAATTGTAAGAGCTAACGTCAAACATAAGGTGGGACGTAGGGTGAGTCCGTTCCGTGACGTGAATAGTGAATCCATGGTCTTTGGTAAGCCAAAATCAGGCTTCCCACGACCACTGCTTCACATTCACTACACCGACTGCCGTCGGTGCAAACAGTTTAACAACTGTTTACGGAACTCCCCCACTTTTTTGAATATCGGAATTCTTGAGCGAATGCTCGCACTGAAACTACGCCCCACAGACCAGAATAGAGACCAACCACCTCCGATTGGCCTCAAACCGTTATTTTTTCTTCTTACCTTTTTTACGCTTAGAGCGTGGTGCATTTTCATAAAATGGCTTTTTCTTTTTCTTCTTCTTTTTCTTTGGTGCCCCTTCACCTGTTTGCTGGGCGCCTTCAACAGGCTTTTTCGGCTTACGCTTACCGCCTTGAATGACTTTTGGTCTCGCCTTTTTCTCACGCGGCTTGCGTTCTTTCATGCCGACCACTTCAAAGTCAATCGATGCCTCATCGACATTAACATTAACGACGCGAATTTCGATCTCGTCACCAATGCGGAAGACGTTGCCGGTACGCTCACCAATCATCGCATATTGACGCTCATCATAATGATAGTAATCATCGGTTAAATAACTCACATGAACGAGCCCTTCAATCGTATTATCTAGCTCAACGAAAATCCCGAAGTTCGTAACACCGCTAATTAAGCCTTCAAATGTCTCACCAATCTTATCTTCCATATACTGAGCTTTTTTCACTTCATCCGTTTCACGCTCGGCATCAACGGCACGACGCTCCATTTCGGAGGCATGCTTTGTGATCTCTGGAAGTCGTTCTTTCCACTTCTCTTGCTCGGTTTCATCGACTTTGCCTTCAATTAGATAGCGGCGAATTAAGCGATGAACGATCAAGTCAGGGTAACGACGAATCGGTGATGTGAAGTGTGTGTAAAATTCGGTAGAAAGCCCGAAGTGACCAACGCTATTTGGATCATATTTCGCTTGTTGCATCGAACGGAGCATGACTGTACTGATCACCGTCTCTTCAGGCTCACCGCGAACTTCCTCTAACAACTCTTGTAGCGCACGTGGGTGAACCGTGTTCGCACTGCCACGGACCACATAGCCGAAGTTTGTTATAAACTCAAGAAATTTTGCTAGCTTTTCTGAATCAGGATCCTCATGAATTCGATATACAAACGGTACCTTCATCCAATGGAAATGTTCCGCAATCGTTTCGTTTGCTGCAAGCATAAATTCCTCAATTAAACGTTCCGCAATGCTTCGTTCACGAATGACGACATCCGTCGGCTTGCCCTCTTCATCTACAAGCACTTTTGCTTCTTTAAAGTCAAAATCAATCGCACCACGTTCAAATCGTTTCTTACGCAAGATTTCCGCTAACTCGCCCATTTGCTTGAAAAATGGGATTAAATCTTCATAGCGCTTTAAAACCTCTTCATCTTCACCTTCTAATATTTTACGAACGTCACTGTAAGTCATTCTCTCATTCGTGCGGATGACACTTTGGAAAATATCATGTCCGACAACTTGTCCGGCTGGAGTAATTTCCATTTCACAAGAAAGTGTAAGTCGATCGACTTGCGGGTTCAAACTACAAATGCCGTTTGAGAGACGATGTGGAATCATCGGAATGACTCGGTCAACAAGATAAACACTTGTCGCCCGTTCAAGCGCCTCTTCATCAATCGGCGAACCTTCCTCAACGTAATAACTAACGTCAGCAATGTGAACACCAAGTTTATAGTTACCGTTGTCTAACTTTTCAACAGCTACCGCATCATCCAAGTCTTTCGCATCGGCACCATCAATCGTCACAATCGTTTCTTCACGTAAATCGCGGCGATTTTCTAGTTCTGCCGGATCAATTTCATCAGGGACTTCGTTGGCTTGGTCAATAACTTCCTTAGGGAATTCTTGCGGGATTCCATGTTTGTAGATAATCGATAAAATATCAATTCCCGGGTCATTTTTATGACCTAAAATCTCCACGACTTTCCCTTCCGCACTCATTCGCCCTTCTGGGTACTTCGTAATTTCAATGACGACTTTATGGCCATCAACCGCGCCACCTTCAGCACCTTTCGGGATAAAAATATCATTGGCGATGCGCTTATCATCAGCGATCACAAAGCCGTAACTGTCGCTATCCACATATGTACCGACAGTTTGCTTCACGCCGCGCTCGATGATGCGCACGACAGTTCCTTCTGGCCGCGCCCCTGATGATTTCGGTTGAAGACGGACAAGTACAATATCACCATTCATCGCGCCAGCAAGCTCAGATTGTGAGACGTAAATATCTCTTTCTCCTTCAAGCTCTGGAAGAATGAAGGCAAATCCTTTAGCATTGCCTTGTACTTTCCCCTTCACTAAATTCATTTTTTCAGGTACACCGTAACGGTTGCTACGTGTTCGTACGATGAGACCCTCGTCCTCCATATGGTTTAACACCTTTACAAAATCTTTGAACTCACTTGAATCGGTGATCTGAAATGCCTCTTCTAGCTCTGTCACCGTTAGTGGTTTATAGGCTTCTTCTCTCATGAAGGACAGTACTTTGTCTATTCGTTCCTGGTCCATGTCTTTCGCTCCTTCCTAAACTATGTTTTAGGATGACCAATCTAATCCTTCTAAAAATTGATAAACATCCTCATGCAGCTCTTCTTTTTCTTTGTCGAGCGTAATTACATGGGTTGAATGTTCATACCATTTGATTTCTTTGTCATCACTTTCAACGTTTTCATAAATAATGTTCGCGCTTTCTGTATCAATCATCTCATCATGACGTGCTTGCACAACAAATGTTGGGCTGTAAATATGATCGAGATGGTTACGAACATCGGTGATTAGCTCTTGTAACGCCTGCAATGTATTCATTGGCGTTTTCTCAAATTCTTTCATTTCAGCATTTATTTGTTGTTCATCTTTTTGTTCGTGTTTTTTATATTCTCTTGCATAAGCAAGGACACCTTTATACATGACTTCCTCGCTTTTTATGGTCGCAGGCGCACACATCGGTACAACACCCTTTACAGGTAAAGTGTAACCGATTTTAAGTGAAAATACTCCCCCGAGCGACAAGCCACAAACGGCGATTTCATCATAACCTTGCTCTTTTAAAAACTCATACCCTTCCTGTACATCGTGCCACCAGTCTTCAGGTCCGGTATGGACAAGCTCCTCTGGTGGTACACCATGTCCTTTGTATAACGGCGCATGACACGTATAGCCTTTCTTTTGTAAAAAGCGGCCAAGCATGCGAACATCGGCTGTTGTTCCCGTAAAGCCGTGTAAAAGTAAGACCGCACGCTTGCCTCCTTCAAATGTAAATGGTTTTGGTGCTGCAGCTTTCATTTGTACTCACTTCCTTATGATTCAACTAAAAGTGGATTCTAAAAATTGTTCAATTTCTTCGATCAACTGGTCTTTTTCAAAATCATGACAGACCATATGCTTTGATTTCCTTAAAAAGACGAGCCGCTTCTTTTTCGACGAAATCGTCGTATATAAGTAGTCGGCACTCTTTTTTGGGATGATCCCATCCTGTTCACCTTGAATGATCAAGGTTGGTACGGTTACCTTTTTTAAATACGGGCGAATTCGTTTGACCGCCTGCATAAACTGAAAAACGGCTGTCATTGGGGTATCAGCAACCTTCTTGCTATAGCGCTGATAGAGGACATCATCCTGCAATTTGCCTTGCAGACGGAGTCGTACCGCTTGCTTTAAGTCTTGCAACAGCTGCTGTGGATTCATATAGTAAGCTGCTGCACTTAAGAGCACTAGCTTGTCTATCGGGTACTTGGCAGCGATATAGGAGGCGAGCATTCCCCCCATCGAAAAACCGATCACATAAACGGTCGAGCATCGCTTTAACAGTTCTTCGGCTGCCACCTCAGCCGCATAGACCCATTGTTTATATGTAACATCCTTTAGGTTGCCGTCCGGTCCGTGCCCAGGTAATGTTGGTGTATAAACAAGCCAGTTCTGCTTCTGTTTTTGAAAATAATCAGCAACTGGTTCGACTTCCCACGGTTCACCTGTGAACCCATGGAGACATAAGCAGCCTATCATTTTCCTCACCTAATTCCTATGCTATCTACTAGTTTACCCGTTTCTAGAAAAGATAAGCCTCTTTTGCAATGGTGAATTATCAACGTCCACGCCTCTATTTCCCTCATATTGACTGGAATGTTTATCCATCGCAATCGTACATAAGAAAAGCAGCAAGTTATTAAAACCTGCTGCTTTTTAAGCTCATATTTACCAACTGGTTTATAAAAAGAAGGCAACGGTAATCGACAGTACGAAAAAGAGTACGGCTAGAATAACCGTCAACTTACCTAAAAGAGCGTCAATTCCACGAGCTTTTTGTTTTCCGATTAATTGTTCAGCTCCACCAGAAATCGCTCCTGATAAACCAGCACTACGTCCTGATTGTAGCAAGACAACAACAATTAATGAGATTGAAACGATAACTAAAAGGACAAATGCCAACGTTTCCACGTCCTACACCTCCAAAGTGACAGTTCACACTAGTATTAATGTACCACAATCGGTGTATTCTCGCAACAAGCAGTGCTCGCATCACTCCGTCTCTTCATGCCCTTCTTGATCAAAAATGCTAGGATTGGGCATTTCCCGAGCGTCAACGTTAACCGTATTGGCTGGAGGTGCAAGCGGTGAGCGCGCTTCTGGATCACGAAGCAATGGCTCATGAATGTCTACACCAATCGCATCCTTTTCGATAGCGATCGTTTCAACGATCCGTTGCGCGATTTGCCGCCCTAGTCGAAGACCTTCTTCATTGTCGACTGGAAAATGCACGCCTGCATACAGTCGTGAGTTTGCACTGTCTGTTGCAATTTCATTCACTCGCTCGCGCTCAAGCGGGAAGAAGTAATTAATGATCGTTTGTGCACAACCGGCCACCGTTGCATGTCCAGAGGGATAAGTCGGATGTGTTGGTGTTTGGATCACTGTATGAAGAGAATCATCTAGATGTACGGGCCTAGCAATATCATACAAATATTTAAAATACCAGCAAACAACAAACGCATCATTGATCGCCGCTTGCAGGACACTCATGACCCGAGCTCCTGTTGCTGGTGCGAGTTGATAGCCATCGATAAGTCGGACGGCGACATCATTCCAAACTGTCATCGGTGAATGCTTATATTTTTCAGCTAATTTGCTCTCCTCTGCAGAACGCTTGTTTACCGTGTCTTGAACCTGTTCCAGCTGCCCGTTGAAGTCAATTCGATATGGATCTTTGATTTTCGGATTAAAAAAGTCGCCCCGTTTATCAAGAAGGAACGCCCCAAATATCCTCGCAAAATAAAACATCTTCCACGAGCCTGCATGAGGGGTAACGCCAGTTGTTGCTGCAAGCTCGGACCATCGTGGTGGTTGTATACTTTTCACCTTTCTCCCCTCCATCTCCAACACGTTTACTAATACGGTATGATGACGAGCTCGCAAGCGTTCCCCTACAGGGCTGGTATCAGGCTATTCTTCTTTTTTCAGTGTATTAAAAAGTCCCAGTGCTAAGGCAAAGGCGATCATCGTTCCCATTTCAGCTGCTCTTTGTCCTTCATCGCTCTTATGAAGGACATTTCACTCTCAGTTCAGCACCGTTTTGTCCTTCATCTCCCTTATGAAGGACATTCCACACTCGTTTCACCATCGTTTTGTCCTTCATCGCCCTTATGAAGGACATTCCACACTCGTTTCACCATCGTTTTGTCCTTCACCCCCTTATGAAGGACATTTCACTCTCAGTTCAGCACCGTTTTGTCCTTCATCTCCCTTATGAAGGACATTCCACACTCGTTTCACCATCGTTTTGTCCTTCATCGCCCTTTCACTTTCAGCACCGTTTTGTCCTTCATCTCCCTTATGAAGGACATTCCACACTCGTTTCACCATCGTTTTGTCCTTCATCGCCCCTATGAAGGACATTTCACTCTCGTTTCAGCACCGTTTTGTCCTTCATCTCCCTTATGAAGGACATTCCACTCTCAGTTCAGCACCGTTTTGTCCTTCATCTCCCTTATGAAGGACATTTCACACTCGTTTCAGCACCGTTTTGTCCTTCATCGCCCTTATGAAGGACATTCCACTCTCAGTTCAGCACCGTTTTGTCCTTCATCCCTCCTATGAAAGATAGCCTCCCTCGTTCCTGCAGCACGCTGCCCTTCGCAATGTAAAAAACCTCCTCGCTCATTTGAGCGAAGAGGTTTTTTATTACACTTATTTGTTTAAGTTATAGAACGCTTTGCGTCCGCCATATTGGCCAACGTTTGCTAGTTGGTCTTCAATACGTAGTAACTGGTTGTATTTTGCCACACGGTCCGTACGAGACGGTGCACCTGTTTTGATTTGGCCAGCATTTGTTGCTACTGCGATATCAGCAATTGTGCTGTCTTCTGTTTCACCAGAACGGTGAGAGATAACAGCTGTATATCCTGCACGCTTAGCCATTTCAATCGCATCAAATGTTTCCGTAAGTGTACCGATTTGGTTCACTTTGATTAGGATTGAGTTACCGATTCCTTTTTCAATACCTTCAGATAGCTTTTCTGTGTTCGTTACGAATAGGTCGTCACCAACAAGCTGTACTTTGTCTTGAAGAGCTTCAGTTAGCTTCTTCCAGCCATCCCAGTCGTTTTCATCTAAACCATCTTCAATTGAGATGATTGGATATTTTGAAACAAGGTCGCTGTAGAACTCAACCATTTCTTCAGATGTTTTGACAACACCTTCACCTTTAAGGTTGTATTTACCATCTTCGAAGATTTCAGAAGCCGCTGCATCCATTGCAAGAACAACTTCTTCACCTGGCTTGTAGCCAGCTTTTTCAATCGCTTCAACGATTGTTTGAAGTGCTTCTTCATTTGAGCTTAAGTTTGGTGCGAAACCACCTTCATCACCAACAGCTGTGTTGTAACCTTTTCCTTTAAGAACCGCTTTAAGGTTATGGAAAATTTCCGCACCCATACGAAGCGCACGTGTGAAGCTATCAGCACCAACTGGCATAACCATGAATTCTTGGATATCAACGTTGTTGTCTGCATGCTCCCCACCATTTAAAATGTTCATCATTGGTACTGGTAGTGTTTTTGCATTAAATCCGCCAAGGTATACGTATAATGGTAGATCAAGAGCGTCAGCTGCTGCACGAGCTACAGCCATAGATACACCTAGAATCGCATTTGCACCAAAGTTTCCTTTGTTATCTGTACCATCAAGCTCGATCATAAGCTCATCAATACCGATTTGATCAAGAGCGTCAAAGCCGATAAGTTCTGGAGCGATTTTTTCATTTACGTTATCAACTGCTTGAAGAACACCTTTACCCATGTAACGGTCGCCACCATCACGTAGTTCTACTGCTTCGTATTCACCAGTAGATGCACCACTTGGTACTAATGCGCGTCCCATTGCACCTGATTCAAGAAATACTTCTACTTCAACTGTTGGGTTCCCACGAGAGTCTAATACTTCGCGAGCATATACATCTGTAATAATTGTCATATTTGTTCATCTCCCTTTTCTTCACAAAATTTTTTGCAGTCGGTTATCCTTTTATAGCCTATAGAGAATTCGACAACTGTGACGAGTTTCCTCTGCTGTTATCGAATTGTGCATGTTTTATTAAAAACTATTTCACTAACGTCTTGCCTGTCATCTCTTTCGGTTGCTTTGCTCCTAGTAATGACAGTACGGTTGGTGATAAGTCAGCTAAAACGCCGCCTTCACGCAAGTCTAGTCCTTCTTTTGTAACGATGACTGGAACAGGGTTTGTCGTATGGGCCGTCATTGGCTTCCCTTCAAGTGTGATGACTTCATCAGCGTTTCCATGATCAGCTGTGATCACCGCTGAGCCACCTTTAGCAACGATCGCATCAACGACTTTTCCAAGACATTCGTCAACGGCTTCAACCGCTTTAATCGTTGGCTCTAGCATTCCAGAGTGCCCAACCATATCAGGGTTGGCGAAGTTCAAAATGATCGCATCATGTTTATCTGCTTCAATCTCACTTACGAGTGCATCTGTGACTTCATACGCACTCATCTCTGGTTGCAAGTCGTAAGTCGCGACTTTCGGTGAGTCAATCAGAATTCGCTCTTCACCTGGGAATTTCTCCTCACGACCACCACTAAAGAAGAAGGTCACGTGTGGATATTTTTCCGTTTCAGCAATTCTTAGCTGCTTGTAACCTTGTTGAGATAAAACTTCACCGAGCGTATTATCTAGGTTTGTCGGTTTAAAAGCAACAAAACCATCAACGGATTCACTAAAGTGTGTTAGACAAACATAGTGAATGTCTCTCGGATGTTGATCGCCACGATCGAAGCCACGGAAGTCTTCGTTCGTGAACACTTGTGACATTTGAATCGCACGGTCCGGACGGAAGTTAAAGAAAATGATCGCATCATCATCTTGGATCGTTCCAACTGGTGTGCCGTCCTCTTTTGTCATCACCGATGGAATCACGAATTCATCATGGATTTCATTTTTGTATGAATCCTCAAGCGCTTCAATCGGATCCTTATAATCAGGACCGTCACCGTAAACCATTGCACGATATGATTTTTCAACACGCTCCCAACGCTGGTCGCGATCCATCGCATAATAACGGCCGTGAATCGACGCGATTTCACCAACACCGAGATCTGCCACTTTTTCTTGTAAAGCACGGATGTACTCTTCGGCTGATGTCGGCCCAACATCACGACCATCTAAGAAGCCGTGAATGTAGAGGCGTTCAACCTTCTTCTCTGCTGCTAACTCAAGCAATGCAAACAGGTGATCAATATGACTATGTATCCCCCCATCAGAAAGAAGGCCGTACACATGAAGGCTGCTTTGCTTTTCTTTGACGTGTTTGATCGCATCTAAAAACGTCTCATTTTCAAAGAAACCACCTTCACGAATTGATTTGTTCACTCGCGTTAAGCTTTGATAAACAACGCGTCCAGCACCGATATTTAAGTGCCCAACTTCAGAGTTCCCCATTTGACCTTGTGGCAAACCAACCGCTTCACCGTCCGCTTTTAATTGCGTGTGCGGATAGGTGTTCCAATAACGATCGAAGTTTGGCTTTTTCGCTTGAGCGACCGCATTCCCTTCGCTCTCGCTACGGCAAGCAAAGCCATCAAGGATAATTAGTGCAACTGGTGCTTTACTCATTTTCCTGCCTCCAACAGCTGTAAAAATGAATCCGCTTCTAGGCTTGCACCACCAACAAGGGCACCGTCAATGTCAGATTGACCTAAATATTCCTTAATGTTAGCAGGCTTTACACTACCACCGTATTGAATGCGGACAGCGGCTGCTGCTTCTTCTGAGAATGTGTCGGCAACAACGGTACGGATGTAAGCACACGTTTCATTGGCTTCTTCTGCAGATGAAGATTTTCCAGTTCCAATCGCCCAAATTGGCTCATAAGCGATGACCGTTTGCTTCACTTGCTCTTCAGATAAGCCAGCAAGACCTTTTTCGACTTGGCCTTTAACGATATCATTTGTCTTACCCGCTTCACGCTCTTCAAGCGTTTCACCGCAGCACATAATTGGTACAAGCTTATGGTTGAAAGCGGCATGAACTTTTTTGTTTACTGTTTCATCTGTTTCAGCAAACATTTCGCGACGCTCAGAGTGACCTAAAATGACGTAGTCAACAGCTAAATCAGTTAGGGCAGCTGGGCTTGTTTCACCTGTGAAGGCACCACTGTCTTCAAAGTGCATGTTTTGTGCCCCAACTTTTAGGTCCGTTCCATTTGTTTGTTCAACTAAACGCTCTAAAAATAGCGCTGGTGCACAAACAACTGAATCCACTTGATCACTTGCTGGGACTTTGCCTTTCACTTCTTCTGCGAACGCTGTTGCTTCAGCAAGCGTTTTGTTCATTTTCCAGTTTCCTGCAATAATAGGTTTACGCATCATCGACACCTCTTCTCGAACTATTTATCATTTAAGGCAACAACACCTGGGAGTTCTTTGCCTTCCATAAATTCTAATGAAGCTCCGCCACCCGTTGAGATGTGGCTCATTTGCTCTGCTAGGTCAAATTTTTCAACAGCAGCTGCTGAGTCACCGCCACCGATCACCGTATAGCCTTCTGTGTCTGCAAGTGCTGTCGCAACTGATTTCGTTCCTGTCGCAAACGCTGGAATTTCAAAGACACCCATCGGCCCATTCCAAATGACAAGCTTCGAATCTAAAATCACGTTACGGTACTCATCAATCGTTTGTGGTCCAATATCCAGTGCTTCCCAATCGCTTGGAATTTCATCAATCGCTACGACCTGTGTATTTGCGTCGTTTGAGAAATCATCGGCAACGATGACATCCTTAGGCATGTAGAAGTTCACGCCTTTTTCTTTTGCTTTTTCCATAAATGATTTGGCAAGGTCAATCTTGTCTTCTTCTAACAATGATTTACCGACTTCATGGCCTTGTGCTTTGACGAATGTATAAGCAAGTCCACCACCGATAATCAAGTTGTCTACTTTCTCAAGAAGGTTTTCGATCACACCAATCTTATCTTTAACCTTCGCGCCACCAATAATCGCTGTAAATGGACGCTCTGGGCTAGATAACGCTTTCCCAAGCACTTCAAGCTCTTTTTCCATTAAGAGGCCTGCAACGGCTGGAACGTGGTGAGCAATACCTTCTGTCGATGCGTGCGCGCGGTGTGCCGCTCCAAATGCATCATTGACATAGACGTCAGCTAGGCTTGCAAATGCTTTAGCTAGTTCAGCATCATTCTTTTCTTCACCCGCTTCAAAGCGAACGTTTTCGATTAAGACAACATCGCCGTTGTCCATACCTGAAATCGCTTGTTCCACTTCAGCACCATAAACGTCGTCTGTTTTCGTTACTTCCTTGTTAAGCAAGTCACTTAAACGTTTTGCCACTGGATCAAGGCGTAGCTCTTCAACAACCTCACCTTTTGGACGACCAAGGTGACTTGCTAAGATGACCTTAGCTCCTTGCTCAACTAAGTACGTAATCGTTGGCAGCGCCGCACGAATACGAGTTTCGTCCGTTATTTCGCCTTCGCTCATTGGTACGTTAAAGTCGACACGGCAAAAGACTTTCTTTCCATTTAGGTCAATATCACGGATTGACTGTTTGTTCATCAGGATGCCCCCTCATGCGTTTAATTATCTTTACAGAAAAGGAAAGGGGAGTCAGAAAATAATTTGATACTTCCTCCTCCCCTTCCAAATTCATGCACTATATACGATTATAGTCCTTGTTTAGCAATATATTCAACTAAATCTACAACACGGTTTGAATATCCTGCTTCATTGTCATACCAAGAGATCACTTTAACCATGTTACCTTCCATAACCATAGTTGAAAGAGCATCAATTGTTGAAGAAGAAGGGTTACCATTGTAGTCACTAGAAACTAACGGCTCTTCAGAATAACCTAATACTCCTTTTAAATCACCTTCTGCAGCTTCTTTAAGTGCATTGTTAACATCTTCAGCTGTTACTTCTTTATCAAGTTCAGCAACTAAGTCAACAAGAGATACATTTGGTGTTGGTACACGCATCGCGCCACCGTTTAATTTACCTTTTAGCTCAGGTAGTACTAGTGCTACTGCTTTTGCTGCACCTGTTGTTGTAGGGATGATGTTCTCAGCAGCTGCACGAGCACGACGGTAATCTTTGTGTGGAAGGTCAAGAATTTGTTGGTCATTTGTGTATGAGTGAACTGTTGTCATCATACCGCGGCGAACACCAAACTTATCATTTAACACTTTTGCAAATGGTGCTAGACAGTTTGTTGTACAAGAAGCGTTTGAGATGACATGGTGGCTTCCTGCATCATACTGATCATGGTTAACACCCATAACAACTGTAATATCCTCATCACTTGCAGGTGCTGAGATGATAACTTTCTTCGCTCCAGCTTCAATGTGCTTCGCAGCGTCATCACGTTGTGTGAAGCGTCCAGTTGATTCAACGACAACTTCTACACCTAGGTTGCCCCATGGAAGTTGAGCTGGGTCACGCTCAGCAACAACTTTGATTTCTTTACCATTTACAACAAGGCTGTCACCATTTACTGAAATTTCTTCTTCAAGGTTCCCGTGAACCGTATCATATTTTAATAAATGCGCTAGCATTTCTGCATCTGTTAAATCATTAATTGCTACAACATCAACATTTGGGTTATTTAATGTTGCACGAAATACGTTTCTCCCAATACGACCAAAACCATTAATACCTACTTTTGTTGCCATAGTAAAACTCCTCCTTAGAATCATCAATTGCTATTTATTTTTGAAAAACTTTCCGATCGTTACGACTGTAACGAGGGAAGCAGTTCTTCATATCTGCAAAATTATTTTTACAGATTCAAAAGGGTAGTCTTTAGGGTTCCCCTTTAGTAACGTTTCTTATGTTTCTTGCAGAAGCGCCTTGGCACAAGCTTCATCTGTGATTAACACATCACTCGGTCGATGGTTCATAAATGACTCAATCGCACCCGCCTTGGACGCCCCGCCGGCAACGGAAATGACCGCGCGGCTATTTTCTACATCGTTGAGATGTAAACCAATCGTTCTCTCTCTGTGAATAATGTTTCCTGTTTTATCAAAATAATAACCAAAAGCTTCACCAACAGCATGATTTTCTTCAAGTTTTGCTAGAACAACATTTGAAGAATTTCGTCTATTGGCCATGGCAATAGCTTCCCCGATTCCGTGAATAACGATACGAGCAGACGTAATAATTTCTTGAACTTCCTTGACCGTCGGCTCTTGAATAAGCGATTGATACGTTTCTTCACTTAAATGATCCGGTACATGCAGGAGACGATAGTTTGCCCCTGCCTTCTTAGCCATCGTGGAACTAATCGTATTCGCTTGATTTTCGACCTGCTCACCAAGCCCACCGCGTGCCGGGACAAACGTTACTTCGTGGAGTTTCGGTCCAGGCGACATCATGTCAGCCACACGAGCAACGGTCGTTCCACCTGTTACGGCAACGACGTCGCCAGCGATCAGTTCATTTTTCAAATAACTGACACAAGCGAGTCCCATCTCTCTTTTTACAACTGGGTGTTGTTCACTATCACCTGGTACAACCGTTACATTCGCAACTTGCAATCGTTGCGCTAAACGTTGCTCTAAGTGCTTTAGACCGAGCACCTCTCTCATCACTTCTTCTAATCCGTCAAGGACGTGTGCACCATCATCGGTTAAACTCATGCCCGATGAGGCAAAATGAAGGAGCCCTTGCGCCTTTAGAAATTCTACTTCAGCCCGTAGGACACGTTCTGAGATTTCAACGCTTGAAGATAAGCTTCTCCTCCCAATCGGCTGCATTAAGCGAATGTACTGGAGAATCCGATAGCGCTTTGCCATCGTTTCAAGAGCATCTGGGATTAATTTTTTTTGGATGTCAAGTAACTGTCTCATAAAACCACCTATCCAAATCTTACCTACAGGGACTCGTTGCGTCCCTCATAGACATATTTCGTCCCGATCATTCCAAAAAAAAGATCAGTTCCTTATCTTCATTTTAATAGTAACAAGGAAATGACCTACACACAAGGGGAATTTACCCAATTTGCGAAAGTAATCGCTTTCTTATCTTTTCTTTCGACAAAATTCCATAATCGATATCTTCACCATCGACCGAAACAACCGGAATCATAATTTGATACTTTTCTAAAAGTGTATCGTCTTTGTAAATATCTACTTCTGTGATCTCTAACGGAATTTCCTTATTGATTTCTACCAAAACGGCAAGGCCTTTATCACATAATGAGCAATTTTCTTTTGAATAATACGTTATCTTTATTTTGTCCATACTTCCTCCAGTTATTCATATCGTTTCCGCTTTGATGAAGAAGGAATATTCATTTCATCGCGATACTTGGCGACAGCTCTACGCGAAATCGAAACATCTTTTTCTTCTTTTAACTGATTGACGATCTTCTGATCAGACAGTGGTTTCTGTTTATTTTCATTATCAATCATCGCTTTGATCATTTGTTTAATCGATTGAGACGATGAGGTAGTTGTATTATTTGCTTGAACACCTGAGGTAAAAAAGTATTTCAGTTCAAATAGCCCCTTTGGAGTTTGTACGTATTTCTGGGTTGTCGTCCGACTGACCGTTGATTCATGGACGTCAACTTTCTCAGCGATTTCTTTTAACGTTAGTGGTTTGAGCGCTTCGGTTCCATCCTCAAAGAACTCCTTTTGATGCTCAACAATCGCTTCAGTCACTTTGAAGAGTGTCTGCTGGCGCTGGTTGATGCTTTTTAACAGCCACATCATTTGCTGGTACTTCTGCTTTGCATACTTACTTGCTTCAGTTTCTGCATTTTCCTGAAGTAAATACTGATACTGACGATTCAATTTAATCGGCGGCAGCAAATCATCGTGTACCGTCACAACAAGTTCACCGTCTACCTTTTCGACACTCACATCAGGAACAATAAAACGTGTCGGTTCAGAATAAAAGTTAATCCCCGGACGCGGCTCCAGTGTTTGGATTAAATCATAGACGGATTGAACTTCCTGCATCGTAATCGATAGTTCCTTGGCTATCTGCTTCCACTTCTTCTCCGCTAATAATTCGAGATACTCTCCGACGACAATTTCGGCTAACGAATCACGCGCCGGCAGCTCTTGGAGTTGCAGTAGTAAGCATTCTCGAAGTGATCTTGCTCCAACACCAATTGGATCTAATTGCTGTAAAAGCAAGAGCCCCTCCTCCACCTCATCTTCTGACCGCCCCAATTCAATCGCAATATCTGCAAGTGAATGTTGGAAATAACCAGCTTCATCCACATGAAGCGCAAGGTAGGTAACCACTTCTCGCTCTTCATCACTACTATCAAGCAAGCGAATCTGTTCTAGCAAATGCTCGCGCAAACCACTCTCATCCTTGCTAATATGATCAAATGGTGAAAAATTCGGATCACCTTCATATGGCTTCGCATCTTCACTCACTGAGAAATCAACTTGTTTTTTCCACTCATCAAGGTCACGTCCATCTTTGATCTCCATCAGGGGGTTTTCTAACGCTTGTTCATGAATAAAAGCAGATAAATCAAGCGTCGAATATTGCAAAAGTGTAATCGCTTGACGCAATTCAGTTGTCATCACTAAGTTCATCGACTGCTTCTGATATAAGCCGAACTCCATATTCATAAAAATCTCCCCCTGCATACTAGAATACACTATGAGCGTTCACTCTGTTACGATCGTACTATTATAATGTCGCTACAACTCTCGACTGAAAGCGTTTTCCAGTACATATATACGTAAACGTGCCTCGTCTTCATGCCTGCTAATCTTTATTTTAATGAAACATGACACCATATGTAAAGAAGAAGGTTTTACCTAACAGACTTTTGGAGTTGGGTAGTTGGGTAGTTGGGTAGTCGGTTAGCTTTTAGGAAAACATCTGAACCTCTCTTGCCTACTCCCTCGAGCCACCCCATTCCCTAACCAACTAATTACTAACTACTAACCACTAACAAAAAAAACTGTCCCAACTAAATGACATCTACCTCTAGGTTCGAGGTTCTTGCCACGGTTGCGACAGCTCCTAACACGTTTTATATTCGATTGCTTAATTTCAACTTTTCTACTTCTATTATAGACGAGCTCACATATACTTGGAGTAAATAGATTTGACAACATTGCAAATATTCACTCCCCAGTTGATACATTCACGAACTACCGCTCTATTTTTCAAACCCATTTTCACATCAACGTTTAAATGGCTATAATTCGGTTATTATTAAAAGAGGGATTTTGTTAGGCTAAATCGAAATAGTTTAAAGAGGCGGACGTTCATATTGTTTGACCTTACTTGACCATTAAGTTATGATGGTACATAAGAAAACGTTAAGTTTAAAGGAGGACGTTACGAATGAATTTAATACCTACAGTTATTGAACAAACAAACCGTGGTGAAAGAGCCTATGATATTTACTCACGTCTATTAAAAGACCGCATTATTATGCTAGGAAGCGGTGTCGATGATAATGTCGCAAACTCAATCGTCGCTCA
This sequence comes from Desertibacillus haloalkaliphilus, assembly GCF_019039105.1. Classification (NCBI taxonomy): domain Bacteria; kingdom Bacillati; phylum Bacillota; class Bacilli; order Caryophanales; family Bacillaceae; genus Desertibacillus; species Desertibacillus haloalkaliphilus. Next base: position 221,090 of record NZ_JAHPIV010000006.1, read on the forward strand.
GCTTCTATTCCTAGCTGCCGAAGACCCTGAAAAAGATATTTCGCTATACATTAATAGCCCAGGTGGTTCGATCACAGCAGGGATGGCGATCTATGATACGATGCAATACATTAAGCCAAAAGTAAACACAATTTGCATCGGTATGGCTGCTTCAATGGGTGCTTTCCTATTAGCTGCTGGTGAACCTGGCAAACGCTTTGCGTTACCAAACAGTGAAGTGATGATTCACCAACCATTAGGTGGTACGCAAGGTCAAGCGTCTGACATCGAGATCCATGCGAAACGCATCATCCAAATGCGCGAGAAGCTAAACCAAATTCTTTCAGAGCGTACAGGTCAACCACTAGAAGTGATTGAGCGTGATACAGACCGTGATAACTTCATGACAGCAGCTGAAGCAAAAGAATACGGCTTAATTGATGATGTTATTTCACAAACATAATAAATGCAAGTAATTGCGTTCACAAAAGGCGATGTGATTTCTGCTCCAGCAGACTCCATCGCCCTTTTATTATCTGTGCCAAAACTTTGATTGATTTCCGCGGTTCACGTAAAAAACTTCGCAGCCATTCATTGCGAAGTTTTTTTGGTATCTATTCTTCTTTTTCGACGAAGTTGATTAATGCGTCCATTGCTTCCTCTTCATCATTACCTTCCGTCACGATGGTAACCTTTACACCAGAGCCGATGGCTAAGCTCATAATGCCCATGATACTTTTCGCATTCACCTTTTTCGTATCTTTTTCAATAAAAATATCCGAGCTAAAGCGGTTTGCCTCCTGGACAAACAATGCTGCCGGGCGTGCTTGTAAACCCGTCTTTAATTTCACTTCAACTTCCTTTTCTACCACCTAGATCTCCTCCATTCAAATTTATCATCACAGCAATTGTTCATTACTATTGTTTTCGTTTCGAAATAACGCGTTGGACAAGCATTCATTTACTTTCCTACCTTCACATCTTCACCGGAACGAATCTTCTCAGCTAATTCATCAAGCTTACGTAAGCGATGATTGACGCCGGATTTACTCACCTTCCCACCTGACATCATTTCACCGAGTTCCTTTAAAGTGACATCCTGATGCTTTAAACGAAGTTCAGCGATTTCGCGAAGTTTATCTGGTAGGTTGTTTAAACCGATTTCTTGTTCAACTAGCCGTATGTTTTCCACCTGCCGCAATGCAGCCCCAACCGTTTTATTCAGGTTAGCGGTTTCACAGTTAACGAGTCGATTAACTGAGTTACGCATATCTTTCATAATTCGTACATCTTCAAAGCGAAGCAGTGCTTGATGAGCCCCAATAATATTTAAGAACTCAGAAATCTTTTCACCCTCTTTTAAATACGTAATGAAACCTTTCTTACGCTCAAGCGGTTTCGCCTTTAAATCATATGCGTTCATTAATTCACAAAGAGACTGATTATGTTCCTCATATAAAGAGAAAATTTCGACATGATAAGACGATGTTTCTGGGTGGTTAATCGAACCACCTGCTAAAAAGGCTCCGCGTAAGTAGGCACGGCGGCAGCAGTTCTCCTTTATCATATGCGGTGAAATTTTTCGTATGAAAACAAACCCTTCCTCTTCTATAATATCTAAATTGACTAACAGTTGTCGTGCTTCATGCGAAATTCTCACTAAATAGACATTATTTTTTTTCAGACGCATCTTTTTACGAACCAAAAGCTCGACATGTGTATGATATAGCTTTTTGATCAGTGTATAAATACGCCTTGCAATCGCTGCATTTTCAGTTGATATATCTAACACGAGCTGCTGATTGCTAAACGACAGTGAACCATTCATGCGAATGAGGGCCGCCAGTTCAGCTTGTGCACAACAACCATCAGTTTCTAATTGGGTTAGCTCTTTTTTCGTCGTGGCAGCAAATGACACCTGCCTCACCTCTTTTACTATGATCTCAATTTAACTAGCTTTAACGGGTCATAAGTTACCACAGCAAACGCTCGTTGCTACCGCCTACAAGAGCGATAGCAGGGAGCTTGATACTTTCTTTGCATCATGACGCAATAAATAGCCTTCATAATGGACAAAATAATCTTTGATGACCTTGAGACCAAGTGACCGAATCGTTTCCTCATCATTGATCACCGGTTCAGCATCCTCTTGTGCATACCGCTCAATAATCGCTGATGGAATGTGATGATTATTAACTAACACAACGTCCAGTAACCCTTGACCAACATGATTCACGATTGACTGGACATGGTCTGACGCCTTATAACCATCTGTTTCCCCTGATTGTGTCATCGCGTTACAAATGTAAACTTTTTTTGCTTTCGCCTGTTTAATTGTTTCTGAAATCTGCGGGACTAACAAATTTGGGATCACACTCGTGTACAAGCTTCCCGGTCCAATCACGATCAGATCCGCTTCACGAATCGCCTGTAAACTATCCTCGAGCGGTGTGATTTGCTCAGGCGTTAAAAATACACGCTTAATTTGTTTTCCAACGAGCGGAATTTGCGATTCACCAGCCACGAGCGTCCCATCGGTCATTTCAGCATGGAGGCTAATGCTCGTATTCGCAGCAGGCAAGACTTTACCACGTACATTTAAGACACGACTTAATTCTGTTATCCCTTTTGCAAAATCACCTGTAATTGACGTCATTCCCGCAAGTAACAGGTTACCGAGCGAATGCCCAGATAAACCATTGCCATTTTCAAAGCGGTGTTGAAAAAGCTGTTCGACTAATGGTTCAACCTCAGAGAGAGCAACTAAAACGTTACGAACATCTCCTGGAGGCGGTATGTTTAATTCTTTTCTAAGTCGTCCGGAGCTCCCACCGTCATCTGCGACAGTGACGATTGCGGTAATATCAACCGAAAACGTCTTTAAACCACGAAGCAGAACAGACAGGCCAGTTCCTCCCCCGATGACGACAATCTTTTTATTATCCACTTATTTGCCCTTTCCCTTCTCGATATCACGGTGACTTACATGGATGACATAATCATCACTAAAAACATCACCAAAATATTCAGCAAGCGTGACCGAACGGTGCTTGCCGCCGGTACAGCCAATACCAATGACGACCTGGCTCTTACCTTCTCGTTTATATTGCGGCAACATATATTCAAGTAAGTCTTGAAGCTTCTCTAAAAATTGCTTCGTCTCAGACCATTTTAGTACATATGAAGAAACTTCGTCATCAAGCCCAGTTTTCGGACGCATATGGTCAATGTAATGCGGGTTTGGCAAAAACCGAACATCGAAGACAAGATCAGCATCAATTGGAACGCCATATTTAAATCCAAACGACATCACATTAACCGAAAATGGATGCTTTTCTGTTAACGAAAAGTTTTGGATGATTTTTTCTCGAAGTTGAATTGGTTTTAAGTCTGTCGTATCGATAATTTGTTGCGCTCTACCTTTTAGGTCTTCTAAAATCGCTCGCTCTTTTTGAATCCCTTCGAGCGGCAGGCCTTGCGACGCTAATGGATGAGAACGACGTGTTTCTTTATAGCGTCTAACGAGTGAAGCATCCTTAGCATCTAGGAAAAGAATGTGCGGCTTCAGCTTTGTCGTGTTACTCATTAGATCGATCGCTTCAAATAAGTGGTCAAAAAATTCACGGCCGCGTAAATCAATCACAAGCGCGACTTTATTCATTTTCCCACCTGAGTTTTCAATTAAATCGACAAACTTTGGTATTAATGCTGGTGGTAAATTATCGACACAGAAAAAGCCTAAATCCTCAAAGCTTTGGATCGCAACTGTTTTCCCCGCACCAGACATTCCGGTAATGATTACGATTTGAATATCCTCTTTTGCGTCTGTCATACAAACCACCCTTTTTTATTTATTGTTATCGTTAGGCTTGTGTTGGATCAGGTTCTAAGCGATGCGATAACAGTTGAAAATCTGGTGTATAATGGAATGTCCCGTACACAACTTCATTTCGGTTGAGTAGGTGTTCAAATATATAATAATCACCGGGTGCCATCGGTAGTTCCTGCACGTCAGTGATTTGTTTCCATTTTAATATACCTTCTGGTGATTGTTCCAATAATTCACCTTCAGCGTCATCAGCGAAAAATGTAAACATCATCCATTCGGCGATGATTTCTCCTTGATCAATAATTACAAATGTAAAAATTCCTTTAATTTCAGGATTTTTAAGATCTAGTCCTGTTTCTTCACGGTATTCACGCTTCACCGCTTCTTTGATCGTTTCTCCTGCTTCCATTTTTCCACCTGGCGCCACGTACCAATTGCGACGCGGCTTTTGCAGCAAGAGTACTTGATCTCCTCGTTTATAAATACAGTTTGTCACTCTTTGCATGGCCAATCACCTCACAGTGTATACTTCTTAAGTATACTACCAATTATTCGCGCTCACAATGTCAAGCACGGGAACTATTGACAAAAATTGTTTAAAACTAAGCTTAGTTCACCACACTTTGATAAGTGCTTCCGCACGACCCTAGCCGTGGAGCTCTAGCACGATCGCTTATAAAAGCCAAAACCCGGCTTTCAACGCAATCGTTCCGGCTCCACTACGCCGACTAACGTCTGCGCAAACGTTTAACAAACGTTTGGGGTCTTGCTAATCTCAGGTTTCTCATTCTCTTTTTAGAGAGGCTACGAATCGTGGTTTGATTATTGTTAAGACTAGTGCCCGCTTGAAGTTAGTTTCATTATTCAATATCACGTGCGGGCACTCTCCATCTCATTCAACCTCTTACCATACGTAGACACCCCAAAAAGAAAGAGCATGTACCACAATAGTAGTGAGACCCCAAATGGTGCTAACCATTTGCGGAGACGTCAGTCGACGTAGGGGAAACAATGGAGGTTGCCTTGGAAGCCTGATCTCGGCTTACATAAGCAACCGCAATTGTAGCCCCGGATAGGGTCGAACGGAACAACCACCCAACAGTTCACATCAATGCATCCCCGAATCAACTGTAAATAGCACCAACCAACGCGCAGGCACCCGTCTCCTTACTTAACCCTCCCACCATGCGTAGACAATCCAAAAAGAATCAGCACGTATCACACAAGTAGTGAGACCCCAAATGGTGCTAACCATTTGCGGAGACGTCAGTCGACGGAGGGGATGCAATGGAGGTTGCGTTGGAAACCTGGTCTTGGTTTACATAAGCGACCGCAAATTGTAGCCCCGGCTAGGGTCAAACGGAACAACCACCCAACAGTTCACACCAACGCATCTCCGAATCAACTTAACGCTCTAAAATCATCTATCAACGTGCGGGCACTCGTCTCCTTATTTAACTCTCTCACCATACGTAGACACTCCAAAAAGAAAGAGCATATCCTCCCAAGTAGTGAAACCCCAAATGGTGTTAACCATTTGCGCCAACGGCAAGTTGGCGTAGTGGAGACAATGCAGGGAGCCGTGAAAGCCCGAACTTGGCTTACACAAGCTCCCGTCATTGTCCCCACGTCCAGGGTCAAACGGAGCAACCACCCCAAGAGGCCCCTACACACAAAAAAAGAGCACGAACATCGTGTTCGTGCCACAAGGAAATTATATAAAAAAGGGGGTCAATTACTTATCATTATCATACCCAATTTATATTTCATAACTGTTACAATCGAATTAAGACCCAGTTACGTTTTTATAAAGGAATTGTAAGCACCATTACCCCACACTCCATAAAACTGTCCTAATTACTTATCCTCAAGTGTTTCAATGTAATGTTGAGCATTTTGAGCAGCTAAACTACCATCACCAGTCGCTGTTACAATTTGACGAAGGAACTTTTCACGGATATCCCCAGCCGCAAAAATACCAGGAACCTTCGTAGACATCTCTGAATCTGTCTCAATGTAACCTTCCTCATTTGTAATACCAAGACCCTTAACAGCACTGTTCAATGGTAATAGACCAATATAGATGAACACACCATCTGTTTTGAACTCTTTTTGTTCACCAGTCTCTGTGCTCTCTAATGTCACACTACCAACTTTGCCATCTTTGTCATTAATTTCTTTCACGACATGGCTCCAAATAAATTCGATCTTATCGTTATCAAACGCACGATCTTGTAAAATTTTCTGAGCACGAAGCTCATCACGACGGTGGACGACTGTCACCTTTGAAGCGAAGCGCGTTAAATAAACCGCCTCTTCTACTGCAGAGTCACCGCCACCAACGACAACTAATTCTTTATCTTTAAAGAAAGCACCATCACAAACCGCGCAATACGATACGCCACGTCCGCCTAATTCTTTCTCGCCTGGTACACCTAATTGTTTATATTCAGCACCTGTTGCGACAATAACTGCTTTTGCTTTGTATTCCTTACTGCCGGCAACAACGGTTTTATATTCTTTTCCATCAATAATCTCTTTTACATCACCATATGCATACTCAGCACCGAATTTTTTCGCATGCTCAAACATTTTCGTTGAAAGATCAGGGCCAAGAATATGGTCAAAACCAGGATAGTTTTCAACATCCTCTGTGTTTGCCATTTGTCCCCCTGGCATCCCTCGTTCTAACATTAATGTGTCCAAGTTTGCACGTGACGTGTAAACAGCTGCTGTCATTCCCGCTGGTCCCGCCCCCGCAATAATCACATCATAAATTTTTTCTTCACTCATATGATCCACTCCTTATTAGCAATCTGTCTCTTCTCTTGTATGATCGATTCATCTGTTACACCATTATCGTAAAGAAATGCTCTTGAGAAGTCTATTGATCTGCTCAGCGTTCCTATCGGAAGTTACATACTCAGCATGGTATTTATAATTGATAAGAAACAGCTGACTTTGCAAGTGTTCCTTGTCGGAGATTTTCAAGGTACTTATCAGCATCATGATCGCCTAATTGTGATGCCTTGTCCCAATAATCTTGCGCCTTGCCCTCACGATCGGTATGAAAAGATGCCACCGCCATACAGCGGTAGAAGTCAACATAGTCAGTTAAAGCTGACGGTTGTAACCGGCGCAAGCGTTCATACGCCAGCTCATATTCACCAATCGTACAAAAGGCAGCCGCAACCTTGAAGCGTTGGTTTACATCAAGCGGATAGATCGCTTGCAATGACGCAGTTAGCTGTTCAACCTCTTCTGATTTTCCAATTTTATGATAAAACGTCACTAAATTGCAGCGAGAATATAAGTTACCTTCATCCTGAGCAAGCACCTCATGCGCAAGCTCAAGACCTTCATTTGTTTTCCCTTGTAAAAACAGCGCCTGTGCAAGGTGGTTGTATGCCGCCCAAAAGGTTGGATACTCTTTAATAATTTCCTCTAATAACGCTTCTGCCTTTTCATACTGTTGCTGCTCAAGGTATCGGCTCGCTTTTTCATGTTTTAAAATCAATTGATCTTCCTGGTCCGTCTCGACATGCAAATCTTCATCAACTTCATCATCAAGCAGGTCTAACAAATCTTGAGTATCCTCTAAAAATTCACCATTGTCTCCGCTTTCGATGTACTGAAGGGCTGACTGCTTTGCCTTTTCAAACAAACCAAGATACGCATAGTTATTTGCCATGAAAAAGTGACATTCATGTATCGACTCATCAATATCAGCAAGCACATGCATCAAAATTTCATTTGAGCGCTCATATTCACCTAGCTCAGCGACAACCGCCGCAAGCTGACAATGAAAAACGGGTTCCATCGGATTTAATTTTGTTGCTCTCTCGAGGTGCTGAATCGCTTTTTTTAAATCCTTTTTACGGTAAGCGATCACACCCCTCTCAAAAAAGTATTCCCCATTTTGAATGAATGGAACAATCCTTCCTCGTGAATTTCCAAGATCTATATCATGTTTCATTAACGGTTGTTACCCCCAAATGGTTATTGTTTATCATAACTGCAAGTATATCATATTTCTCTTACTCTGCATGAGGGCAAATGAAATCGTTTCGGCTTTTCTTACATTGCAAAACAAAGGGCTGCCCTAAAGCAAGGTCATCACCCTTAGAGGTTGTCCTCACTTACGAAGCAGCCTTTCTTTCGTAGAAATGCATTCCATCCTTTGGTTATTGTAATTGCAATCGTTCTCTGATCACATGCTGATCATTAATATAGTCGACAAGCTCACCTTCAAAATGTTCTCCCTCTTCACCATAATGCTCTAAAATCGACGGAAGATTAGAATTTGATGACGGTCTTACGGTAAGATTTAAAAACGCTTCTTGATCAGGTTTTAAATCTTTGAGTATAGGGAGCCTAATCTCAACTGAGCCATCAGGACATACAGATTCTGTATTAAGAAATCCAGTCGCAATATAATCTGGGAAATCCAATTTCGCTTGTACTCGAGTATTTTCAAGCAAGTTCGATTGAACAGTAATATAGTAAAACTCATCGTCCTTTTCGACATCTACATCCATTCTAATTGTAAGATCACCGTAGTCCTCTGGTTTATTCCACTCAGGTTTTGTGGTTTCAAACTGTTGATCCTCACCTTCAACTGGCCGATATGTAGCGAGGGTCTTAACCACTTGTTCAATGTCACCGTCCCGTGATTCGCTTTTATAAATGTAGTCTCCTTCTAACTCTTCCCCAAGCTCTCCATACACAGCTTGAACGTCATCATTCTGGCCACTTGGTCTAAAATGAACCTCGATGGTAACGTCAATATCGTGGACATCTCGGCGTGGCATCTCTGCTGTAAACGATCCATCTTTTTCGGTTCTTGCATAGGTTTGTGCATTAAAGATGTACTCTTCTGCAAGTGCGGTCATAAACAACCTTGAATCAGGAACGAGATTCGATTCCCCTTTGATGAGAATTTCATCTCCCTTTTCTTCAAAAGTGGCACGAATCCACACCTCTGGGTCACCTTGATCCTCTAGAATGTCACCTAGCTGATCGGCAACACGCTCGAACTCAACTGTCTCACGCCCATGAGCCAGCTCCTCTTCTTTATCCACTTCTTCCTTTACTTCATTTTCTTCTGTCTCTCCAACGCTCTCGTCTCCAGTCACCTCTTCACCTTGACCACACGCAGTAGCCAAAACGGCAACCAAGAGGAAAGCGATAGAGATCAGATATTGTTTTCGTTTCATTGCCATCCCCCTTTTATTATCTTTAACACTACTATTGATTATTGTTTAAGACTAGGATTGCGACAACTGATTTTCCAACATTTATCACTAAATGATTATATAGGAACGAAATGACCTTAGACTTTATTCATACCTACTAGCGTAAACAACCAATTGTGCCTATAAATTACAGCATAGCGCTCCTCACAATAGGGGTGATTGGCAATTTTTATAGTGACTTGGTATTATTTGATCTCTATTCTTTTCACCTGTTTCAGGATATAGTTAATTCAGAGCAAGACAGCAACAACTTAAAAAGAATGAGAAAGAAATAACAACACGCTCCGTTGTTATCCTATTTCAAAATTCTTTCCAATTCGTAGGTTTCACTGCCAATCATCGTTTTGCGGAAGGATTTTTTAATGCACTTATCCTTCTAAATGTTTTACAAAAATAACACATTTTACAGGAGGTATTGTCGTGAAAAAGACAATCAAAAAAGTTTTCGTATCAACAGCAGCGGTAGCAATGGTAATGTCAACTATGGCAACAGGAGCGTTTGCAAATACAACAACTGGTGAAACGTCTATCACTGGTGCAGAAAATGTAGCACTTACAGTACCAACCAGCGTTAACTTCGATGTAGAGTTAGATGGTAAGATTCAACATGTCACGACTTCTTTAGACCCACTAACAGTCGTTGATGCAAGAGGAACTGGGCTTGGTTGGAGTATCAAGTTAACAAGCGACAAATTAAAGAACGATAGTCGAACACTTGATAAGAGTTCTTTAAGATTAATTAATGCTCCTACTATTAACGCTTTACACGGCTCATCTTCTACCAATGTTGATTCTGGTGCTGGCGATTTAACAGGCCTTGGAGTAACAGTAGCATCTGCACCTGCTGATTTTGGAATGGGAACATTCGAGTTTGCATTTGGTGAATCCCTTCAACTAACATTACACCCAGATGAAACATATGCGGAAAGCTATACAACAACATTAAATTGGGAGATCTTAGACGCTCCTATAAATTAATATAGATCAAAAACAGTCATGCCTCTAACGTGACTGTTTTTTTATTTCGACCAACTCAATTAAAATAAACAAGGTTGGTTACCCTAATTCTTAAGGAGTGTTGATCATGAAGAAGGTTCTTATCAGCTTTATTTTAATGGTTTTTACATTGTCTTTCCCTTTATTTACGTATGGGCAAGAAAATGTATCTCCTATTACTGTTTATCCGGTCCTTCCAGAAAATCAAATAGGCCAACAAACGTACTATCACTTAAGTGTAGAGCCTGGACAAGAGCAAACCATTTACATAGAGGTTGATAATGTGTCAAATGATGAACAACACGTAATGCTCACTGCAGTCGATTCATTTACTGGTCCACAAGGTGGAATTCTATACGAAGAAGAAATGGACCCTTCTATTTCTCGACTACTCTACCCGGACTTAGCATTATCAAACTTTCTTTCTATTCCGGAAGAAGTGACCATTGCTCCAGGGGAAACTGAGCGTATTCCCATTGAACTTGAGGTACCAACCATTGAATCGGGGACAATGATTGGCGCGGTTCGAATTCTTGCCATTGGTACTGATGAGGACGAAGGTGAGATAGATCAAGAAGATATCGCTAATGTCACCATTCGAAACCGAATTTCATTTATCACTGCAATCCAACTAGATCTACCGGATCAACCAGAAGCAAACTTTTCTTTTGGTGAAGTTGGGACAAGGACTGCACCAACCGGAACGGAACTTGTTGTCGAGATGACAAACGATGCACAAATGATCCTTCGTGGAACGACAGGGACCTATGAGGTTGAGTTCGAAGGTGAACAACTATTCGCAGGGGAATGGGACGAATTTACGATGGTTCCCAACTCACAAATCTCATTCCCTGTCCTATGGGAAGCAGACGAGCTAGCTCCTGGTGAGTATACGGTCCGTTTGCAGGCCAATGTTCTAGGTAAAGAAATTAATGAAATACGAACGTTTACCATTGAACGCGAACAAGCTCGCGAGCATGAACAACAACAACAGCAAGATGTGATAACCGAGACCGCTATCCCATGGTGGGTATGGGTGCTCGGGGCAGTCTTACTTGTTGTCGTCTTCGCTGTTGCATTTCTCCTTGGACGACGAAAAACGTGAGGATATTGCGCTTATTTTGGGGATACGCGAGCCCTTGAAGCTCTGCTGCACAATTAAGCGGACTCTCAGTCCCTTATTTTGCCTAAAACGACCGGTTTGACTCTTCTCGCGGACCCTCATTCCGCTATTCGCCTTTTTCCTCACCTTTCTTCGATGATTTTGGGTAAATAGCATACTCAGGGTCCACTTCCTCTCCTTTTTTCACCTTTTTCAGCTAAATAACGGATCCTCAGTCCCCTTCCACTCACTAGGCGGACCCTCATCCCCTCCTTTCACCACTCCCATTACGAAAAAAGGCTGACCGTATGGATGAAATCACCCTCTCGGCCAGCCCAACACTTATTTACTTGAATGACGTTCTTCTAACACGGCTAGTACCTCATTTAATGGGAGCTTTTGCTCACGCATGAGGACGAGGACGTGATAAAAGAGGTCGGCGACTTCCCACTTTAACTCTTCAGCGTCACGATTTTTCGCGGCAATGATGACTTCACTTGCTTCTTCGCCGACTTTCTTTAAAATTTTATCGACCCCTTTTTCAAAGAGGTACGTCGTGTACGCACCTTCTGGCATTTCAGCTTCACGTTCAGCAATCACTTGTTCAAGTTCGCTCACAATCGCAAAGCGATCCGCACGCGCCTCTACTTGTTCACCTAAAAGCGAATCGCTAAAGCAGCTATAATCACCTTTGTGACACGCTGGTCCTGCTGGTTCAACGAGAACAACGATCGCATCGGAATCGCAATCATAGCGAAGGTCAACAATTTTTTGTGTATTCCCTGATGTTTCACCTTTGTGCCATAACTCTTGGCGGGAACGACTGTAAAACCATGTTTCTCGCGTCTCAATTGATTTTTCTAATGATTCCTTATTCATATAAGCTAGCGTTAGTACCTCTTTACTAGCAGCATCTTGGACGATCGCTGGAACTAACCCTTTTTCATCAAAACGAATCGTATCTAAACTCAACGTACTTCGACCCCTTTCTCTTTTAAAGCAGCTTTTACTTCAGCAACAGATGTTTCTTTGTAATGGAAGATCGAAGCCGCTAACGCTGCATCCGCATTGGCCTCGGTAAACACATCATAGAAATGCTCTTTCGCTCCGGCACCACCTGAAGCAATCACCGGTACAGAAACAGCTTCACTTACCGCTTTTGTTAGCTTTTGATCAAAGCCTGTTTTCGCCCCATCTTGGTCCATACTTGTTAATAAAATTTCTCCGGCGCCACGGCGGACAACTTCCTTCGCCCAATCGATCACTTCCCAATCCGTCGCCGTGCGGCCACCATGTGTATAAATCCGCCAAGAACCGATCTCCTTATCGTACTTCGCATCGATGGCTACGACAATGCATTGCGAGCCAAAATAGTCGGCACCTTCTGTAATTAATTCAGGACGATTGACAGCTGCTGTATTGAGAGAGACTTTATCAGCGCCCGCGCGCAGCACACGCTTCATATCGGCTAGTGAGTTGATCCCGCCGCCAACGGTAAACGGGATCGCAAGCTTTCCAGCGACTTCTTCAACGACTTCAACCATCGTCTCGCGCCCTTCGTGTGAGGCAGAAATATCGAGAAAAACAAGTTCATCCGCACCTTGTTCATCATAAAAAGCTGCTAGTTCAACGGGGTCACCTGCATCACGAAGATCAACAAACTGCACTCCCTTAACAACGCGTCCATCTTTGACATCTAAGCAAGGGATAATTCGTTTTGTTAGCATGTTATTTCCCCTCTCCTAGTGCTTCTTTCACTGTAAACTGGTTTGTATATAGTGCTTTTCCAACGATTGCACCGGCAACACCTTTTTGCTGTTCGGCTCGCAATTCCGCTAAGTCATCAAGGTTGCTGACACCACCTGAAGCAATCACTTGCTTACCAGAGGCTTCTGCTAAAGCGGCAATCGCTGCTGTGTTCGGTCCAGACAGCATGCCGTCACGTGAAATGTCAGTAAAAATGAACACTTCCGCACCATGCGACGCAAGCTCTTTTGCAAGATCCTCAGCCTTCACTTCTGACGTTTCAAGCCAGCCCTCTGTTGCGACATAACCATCTCTTGCATCAAGACCGATCGCAATTTTTTCCCCATATGTACGAAGCATCTCTTTTGTAAATTCAGGGTTATTAACCGCGACACTGCCAAGAATGACGCGATCAACCCCATTGTCTAAGTAATATGCAACATCTTCAGCAGTCCGAATGCCACCACCAACTTGAACTTTTGCATCAAGCTCACGAGCGACACGCACAACATGCTCATGGTTGATGCGTTTCTTTTCCTTAGCACCATCAAGGTCAACCATATGAATCCACTCGGCACCTTCACTTGCGAAGTGTTTGGCCATATCAAACGGTGAATCACCGTAGACTGTTTCTTGGTTGTAATCCCCTTGAATGAGACGGACACATTTGCCGCCTCGCATATCAATCGCTGGATAAATCGTAAACGAACTCATTGACTTGCTTCCTCCCCTCAACAATCGCCGCATAATTGCGGAGTATGCTCATGCCGATCTCACTACTCTTCTCTGGGTGAAACTGTGTTCCTAACACATTGTTCTTTCCAACAACCGCTGGCACTTCACCATCGTAATTAGCACTTGCTAGTAACGCCTCACGATCCTTGATACGAACAACGTACGAGTGTACAAAATAAACATGACCTTGCTCAACGTCTTCTAACAATGGGTGCTTTGGTTGCTGAAAAGACAGTCGGTTCCAGCCCATATGTGGCACTTTATAAGGAACGCCATCTTTCGTTACCCCTGGAAAACGTTCAACACGACCCGGAAGTAAGTTCAAACCCTTCGTCTGGCCGTTTTCTTCACTTTCTTCAAACAACAGCTGCATCCCAAGGCAAATCCCAAGCAACGGCTTACCAGCTTCTGCCCAGTCGATCACAAATTCATCTAACTGTTCTTCTTTTAAAATCGCCATTGCATCACGAAATGAGCCGACCCCTGGTAAAATTAAACCTTTTGCTTCTTTTAACTTTTTTGGATCCTCAGAAATAAAATAGTCATAGTCAAGGCGTTCAAGTGCCTTACTGACGCTATGAAGGTTCCCCATGCCATAATCGATAATTCCGATCATTTACAACATTCCTTTCGTTGATGGAATTCCTTTCACACGGTCATCGATCGTCGTCGCTTCATCTAATGCCCGTCCTAACGCTTTGAAAATCGCTTCAATCATATGGTGTGTATTATGACCGTAATGGACGATGACATGTAAATTCATGCGCGATTCTAAGGCCAGCTTCCATAAAAATTCATGAACGAGCTCCGTATCAAACGTACCGACTTTTTCACTTGGGAACTCGGCACGATACTCAAGGTGAGGACGGTTGCTCAAATCAACAACGACTTGCGCAAGAGCTTCATCCATCGGTACAAACGAGTTGCCGTAACGCTTGATTCCTTTTTTATCACCAAGGGCTTCACGCAGTGTATGACCGAGGCAAATGCCGATGTCTTCGGTTGTATGGTGGTCATCAACCTCCGTATCACCATTCGCATTGACCGTTAAGTCAAATTGACCGTGCTTTGTAAAAAGGTCAAGCATATGAGTAAGAAACGGGACACCCGTTTCTAATTCTGACTTTCCTTCACCATCAACGTCAAAGGCAAGCTTGATTTGCGTTTCGTTCGTGTTACGTTCTATGTTTGCTGTTCTTTCGCTCATTTTTGATCCTCCAGTCGCACATCGATCGCACGGGCATGGGCTTCAAGACCCTCGTAACGGGCAATCGCGGCAATTTTTTTACCGTTCTTCGTTAACGCTTCTTTACTATATGAAATGATGCTTGATTTCTTCGTGAAGTCATCGACATTTAATGGACTAGAAAAACGTGCCGTCCCGTTCGTCGGTAGGACATGATTTGGTCCTGCAAAATAATCACCAACAGGCTCTGAGCTGTATGGTCCTAAAAAGATCGCACCAGCATGGCGGATTTTTCCTAGTAAAAGCATCGGCTCTTCGGTTAACACTTCAAGGTGCTCTGGTGCGAGCTGGTTGACTACCTCAACGGCTTCATCTAACGTGTCGGTCACATAAATCGCACCGTGATCAGCCACCGCGACACTTGCAATTTCTTTACGTGGCAATGTTTCTAGCTGACGATCAACTTCTGCTGCTACCTGTTCAGCGAGGGCCTCAGAAGGCGTGACAAGGACAGCGGATGAAAGCATATCATGTTCAGCTTGTGAGAGAAGATCGGCAGCGATATAAGCTGGGTTTGCTTTTTCATCGGCTAAGACGACGATCTCGCTCGGCCCGGCAATCATATCGATATCGACATGGCCAAATACTTCGCGCTTCGCTAAGGCAACGTAAATGTTGCCTGGCCCGACGATTTTATCAACCGCAGGAATAGTTTCAGTTCCGTAGGCAAGAGCGGCAACGGCTTGTGCACCGCCAAGCTTATAAATGTTTGAAATCCCGAGCTCATTCGCAGCGACGAGTACGCCAGCCGGTAAGGTCCCATCTTTTTGTGGAGGAGAGACGATGACAATCTCACCAACCTCAGCCACTTGGGCAGGAGCAACGTTCATAATCACTGATGACGGATAAGCCGCTGTTCCACCAGGGACGTAGACCCCAACCGAATCGAGTGGAACAATTTTTTGCCCGAGTACGGTTCCATCTTCGTTTGTCGTTAACCACGATTGGCGTTTTTGACGTTGGTGGAACTCACGGATGTTGACGATTGCTTCCTTGAGCGCGTTCAACACTTCATCATCGATACTGTCATAAGCGGCTTCAATTTCAGCTTTTGTGACTAAAAAATCAGAAAGAGTGACACCATCAAACTTTTCCGTTAACGCGATTAGTGCCTTATCGCCTTGCTCTTTTACTTGCGCGATAATGTTTGTGACCGCATCGCGCTGCATTTCCGTACCAGTATCAATGTTCCTTTTTAATGTGACATCTTCGGTTACCTTTTCAATCCTCACTGACTATTCCTCCTCGACAACAGCTGCTAATCTCTCGACCATTTCATCAATCTGTGCATCCTTCATGCGATAGCTGACCGGATTGACGATTAATCGTGACGTGATTGGGATAATTTTTTCTAATTCGACAAGACCGTTTTCCTTCAAGGTGCGGCCTGTTGAAACGATATCTACAATACGGTCGGCAAGCCCAATGAGTGGCGCTAATTCAATTGATCCGTTCAATTTGATAATCTCAACTTGCTCGCCTTGTTCTTTAAAATACTTCGTTGAAAAGTTCGGGTATTTCGAAGCGACTTTCGGAGCGATGTCGGTATTACTTTTCTGATAGTCCGGTAAGCCCGCCACCGCCATGTAGCACTCACTGATGTTAAGATCAAGCACTTCATATACGTCGCGCTCTTCTTCAAGCATCGTATCTTTCCCAGCGACACCAATGTCTGTCACCCCATGCTCAACATAGGTTGGCACATCCATTGGTTTAGCAAGGATGAAGCGAAGGCCAGCATCTGGCGCATCGATAATTAATTTACGTGAGTCATCAAACTCATCAGGTAAGTCGTAGCCCGCTTTACGAAGCAAATCGGCTGCCTCTTCAAAAATTCGTCCCTTTGGCATTGCTACTGTTAATAAGTCACTCATTTTGCTGGGGTCCCCTCCTTCTTCGCCTTGCCGATGCAATAAATCACATCATCAAATTGCTCCGATAAGGCATCAACGTCATTTACACCTGCAAGGTCTTGTAAAACAACCGCTTCATCTTTGTTTCGTTTTTCGGTTGCTACCTCTATGGCATCCGCTAGGCGCTCCTTGCTAAAGACGACACATGTTTGCGGTTTGATGTCTTCGGCTTTACCAAGTGCCTCAACGAGTAAGTCAAGACGAACGCCAAATCCAGTCGCTTGTGCTGGTCGGTTGAATTTTTCTAATAGTTCATCATAACGACCTCCGCTTGCGAGCGGTACACCTAGGCGACTACCATAGCCTTCAAACACGACACCAGTGTAATAGCTCATATGCATCACGAGGTTTAAATCAATTTTTAAGTGTTCCGTCACACCGTAGCATTCAAGAACGTCCCATAGTTGGGTGAGCTCTGCTAATGCTTTTTCTCCTTCACCATTGTGAACAAGCTCTTTTGCATCTGCTATCTTCTCAACACCGCCACGCAGCTGTAATAGACTTAACAAGCGTCCTTGGTCGATCGATGAAAGTGGTAAGCTTTTGACATGCTGACGGTAGCCAACGTAATTTTTCTCATATAAGTAACGACGTAAGACATTCGCACGCTCTTCATTGCCAACAACATCAAGCAAGAGGGCATTCACATAACCGATGTGACCGATCGCCACTTGGAAATCCTTTAATCCAGCTTGCTTTAGCGCTGAAATCATGAGTGCGATCACTTCACCATCGGCGCTCGCGGTACCATCGCCGACAAGTTCCACACCGATTTGTTCAAACTCAGCCGGTTTTCCACCTTCACGCTGTTGCGCACGGAAGAGATTCGTATGGTATGAAAGACGCAATGGATAGGCTTCATTCTTCAAGCTTGAAGCGGCTAGCCTTGCAATCGGTGCTGTCATATCCGGACGTAACACCAACGTATTTCCTTGTTGATCTAACAGCTTAAACAATTGCTGATCGAGAATCGCTGACGCACCGCCGACAGTATCATAAAACTCGAGGGTCGGTGTTTCAATCGTACGGTAGCCCCATCGTGACGTTTCAGCTTCCATTTGTTCGCGAATTCGTTTTTTCGTTTCATATAATTGTGGTAATGTATCCCGCATCCCTAGCGGCTTTTCAAACATAAACGGTTTTGACATGTTTTCACGCTCCATACTTTAGTTCGCTAATATACTACCAAGATAAAGAATGTTACTAGTAGTTTACACTTGTTTATAAGTTCCGTCAATTGGAAAAATTCATCCGCTATTCGCACGAACATTACTACTTTTATTCCCTTACGGACAGCATTTTCCTGCCATCATTCATGAAAAGCTGACAATTGTTCACACTATAAATAAAAGGTAAGAATCGTTTTGACTAGAAGATGAGGAGTGAATTGACGTGAAATATGAGGACCTAGCGCAGATTATCCTACTTACGCAAGACGCCAAAAATGTCGGATGGGAATTTTCTTATGAAGAAGAAAAGCTCAAGGCCTTTGATGCAAACTTTCTCCATGACTCCGTGGAATTCAATAATGAATCAGAGCTTTATGAATGGCTTGAAGAACAATTTAATCGTGCAAGTACGTAAAAAGGCTGGGACAAAAGATTGGTTTACCTTTTGATATGCTCCCTCTAGGGTAGACAGATTAAAAAATAAAAATCTGTTTTACCTTAGGGGGAGTATTTTTGTCCAA